>CAMCWI010000142.1 GCA_945882065.1 Akkermansia muciniphila | reverse complement strand
TGTGATACCATGTGTCCTTGGTATAGGAGTAAGTGGCATTCGCGTCTTTCACGAGCCACTTTGAACCATCTCCTATATCGGCGTGAAACCTTTTTCCCTGGCGAAACTTGATGTTGAAAGCGTAATCGTTTGGCCCACGCGAGCTGACGATGGTTTGTGTCCATCGAGGGGTTTACGGGTCAGCGTCCAGAGTTCAATCGTGAACGTGCCGCGCAACGAGCCCGTGGTGGCGATGGCAAGGTGGCCCTGCTCGCGATACAAATTCAGCGCGTAAGTTGTGGTCGTCCGGGATGCGGAGTTCGCTGTGGTAACAGGCTTGGATGGCACGCCACCTTTTCCAGGCCCTTTCAACGAGAAGACAATTGCTGCTGTCACAATCACCGCAAGTGTGAGAACGCACAGAGTCACCCAAAGTGCCGTGCGACTATGTGACGCAGGCGCAGGTGCAGGTGCAGGCTGATTCAGTTTCGTCGGTGGTCGCTTCTGGCTCCGCAGGAGCGGTCTGATCTGGAGCGATGTTCGACTCAAAGGCATTGGCTTGGAGAAGCTCGTACGCGCCGTTGATTTCCTTGAGCTTTTCCTGCGCGATCAATCGCAGCCGCTCGTCGTGCCCGAAACGGTCGGGATGCCAGACCTTCACCAAATCGCGATAGGCCTGCTTGATCTCATCTGGGGACGCGCCTGTTTTCAATCCCAATAACAGATAACATTTGGAAAGGTCGTCCATGCGTTGATGCGAAGTATTGCGGGCGGCTCGCACTGATACAAACTGTTCCTGCGTTGCATTTCGCAGATCGTCGGATTGATCTTTTCAAAGCTGCTATGGTTGCTCAGTCAGACAAGCCCGTATCGTAGCCGCCGTTAAAACTGTATTTGATGGACTGACATTTTTGCCGGCACAACCACTCGATCAACGCGGGCAGGCCAGTCTCTGGATCGTTCAGCATCACCCAGTTCAACTCGATCAACAGCCTGTCCTGTGAAACGTATCCCGAACTCGCGCCCAGGGGATCGGAGAGTTTCTCATCTTTGCCACCGGATAATTTCACCTGGCCCAAGTGCGCGCCGATTTGCCGGTGGGTCTCGGCGCGTTCCACAGGATTTGTCACCTTCGCGAGTTGCCCGTGAAGATCAAGCAACTCCAGATTTACCGAATCGGTCTTGTTGGTGTGAAGCCGCGCGCGGATGCGGTCGCCAAGTTCCAGGGTCAACTTTACCTGTGCGGCCTCGAGGCGCGTCAATTCCGTCTGCGAATTACGCTGCCGGGCGGCGGTTAACTTGCGTTGCAGCGATTTCATTTCCGGCTCTTCCCAGACTTGGCCAGCGGACTCATCAATGAATTTCCAGTCGTCACGCATCAGCAAGAACTTTTCAAACTCTGGCCCGCTCGCTTCCGGGGACCACGGGGCAATGAGGCGCATTTCGGAAGGATGGCCAAAATAACTTTCCAGCAATTCCACGAGGTTGGTGGTGGACTCGTTCGTGGGCGGGAGAAATTGCAAGGTGAGCGACAGGCTGTTGCTCGCGCCGACCTCAAACGCTCTTTCAGAATTGCCTTTGAGTTCATCAAGCCATCTGGCTCGTGCGTCCTCGTCGTGTATCGGCAGCGACAGCAGAAGCGAATTGCCGAACAACATCAACCGCGCGTTCACGGGAAGTTTGTTGGTCAGCGTTGCAAACTCAGCCACCGCGTTGGTGCGATGTTCAAACGTGGTCACGATCAGGCTTCGCTTCGCTTTCGAGTCGGCTTGAGTGCCGCGCCAGTTGGCAATGTCGCCGCAGTGATACTGATGCGTGGGCTGCGAGTCCAAGTTTTTGAGCGCATCCATGAATCCACCCGGCCCGATTGCCGCCAGCATTAACCCAAAAAACAACGCCATGCCGAGGCCAAGCCCCTGCGTCGCCATCAACGCCAGAGTCGCGACTACGCCGGGCGGTTTGGCATTGAGCGTCTCAAAAACATTGATCGTATATTGCGCCAGAACTTTGTTTGAAGTGCTTTTGGGCAACTCAGGCTTGATGGAACTGATGATTGCCTGCGCAGTCCGGGTTGGAATCTTGTCTTCCTCCGGCAACGGTTCGGGCAATTCTGCGAAACGCAATTCATCCGTCACTTTCGCCAGCTTGAACGTAATAGGCAGAGTGATGACCATGATCACGATGATCGGAATCATGAACATGCCCGAACCGAGCAATGCAATCCCGACCAGTCCCAATACCGCCATCACGCGGAACGCGCCGTCCAACCAGCGATGGCGACAAAACAAAACCGCGTGCAACACATGTCCGCCATCCAGCGGCAGCACCGGCAGGAGATTAAATCCGTTCAGAACTAAAAGAATCAGTGCGAGCGTTTTGATCCACGCGATCTTTACAAACAAGGCCACGACCGCGAGCGCCGCGCCGAGGAAGATTCCCGGCATCGGCCCCGCGAGCGACACCAACGCCTTTTTCCAGCCGGGCACGTTCCAGTTTTGACCCGTCACCGCCGCTCCGAAGAACGGGATGAAGAACATGCGGAGGTTGCGATACTTGCAAAGCCGCATCGCCACCCAATGCCCGGCTTCATGGAATAACAACACCGGGATGAGCCATAACGTGAACTTCCAATCCCAGGCCTTCGCGCCCGCCGCTACAAACACGATCGCGGAAATCACCAGCAACCAGAGCGTCGAAGCCCACTTGGGTTTCTTCTCCTGCAACTCTGTCACTTGCGCGAGAATTTCAGCATGTTCGTAGCCGTCTGCCTGCGCGTTCGCGAACCGCGCTTGATTCGCGTCTGCCGTGGCCTGCGTTTCTGCGTTGCGCGGACAATAGATGCCGCGCGCCAGATGGAAATTCCGCAGCAGAATGTGATGCCTCTCCAGACTCCAGAGCAGTTCTTTGCGATTTGAAACCCCGGCGACATCTGAGCGCCCGCTGGCGGCGATGCGTTGTTCGTGTGCAGTCCAAAGTTTTTCTGCAACCGCGCCTGTCTTGAATTTCATATCCACCATCGGCGGCATCATTAAGTCCTGTTTGCCAGCCGAAGTGCCAAGGAATGTTCCATCCAGAAAACCTGTGAAGAAAACAACGTGAGGTTTGCGCTTCGCGTTTGGGCTGCGATCCGAATGTCTGAGTTGCACGCGCGCGTAGTGGATGCCCGATTCGTGCAGAAGCGTTGCCCAGAACACCGTCGTCTGTGTGCCCGCATCACGGATCACTAGAAACACCGGGCTGTGAAAACCGAGTGCGGCCAGCGCGGCCAACTGTGGCTGGAATTGCACCGTGATGAATTCCGGCAATGACTCCGCCACGAACGACAGAACGGAATCTACCGGCGGATCATCCATCGAGCAGGGCACGCGAATCCGCAGCCACTTGATGATCCACCCGACGATGGCGAATATTTTTGTCTCCGCCCAAATCTCGGCGTGGGAAACTTTTCTCGAATCAACGTCGTAGAATTCGCTCATGTATGTTCGGAATTAGTGCTGTGCTTCTGAAAACGTCGTGATTAGGCGACGGGCGCGGCTGGAGGTCAAACGTATTTTGCGCCTTGCAGCATTGGATGGAGGACGGTTCAATCATGCAGAGTGAGACCGCTCATCCACGAAATCGCCACGGCGCACACGCCTGAATCCCTCGCCACACGGCTCACGGATTCTGGCGCGCGTGGGCTCGTGTTGTTGCGCAGCGCGGGCTTTGATTCCGTTCAAGCGCATTATTCCTTCGTGGCCGCGAATCCATTTCTCACCTTCCGATCCTCCGGCTCGCAGTGCGAAGTCACTTCCTACCTATCGCCTCTGGCCTCTAGCCCCTCGCCTCAAATCCAATTCGGCAACCCCTGGCATTTGCTCGACGCGCTCATGTCGCGCTACGAATTGCTCGATGAGATTGATCTTCCGTTCCCGCTCGGCGGCTGCTTCGGATATTGGGGTTACGACCTGAAAAATTTCACTGAACCAAAACTCCCGCGTCGCGCCGTCAACGATCTGGAACTACCCGATTGCCACGTCGGCTTCTACGACAGCCTCGTAGTGTTCGATCATCGGCGCGGAAAAGTTTGCATCGTCGCAACCGGACTTGGTGCAGATGGAGCGCGCACCGAAGAACGCGCGCGGGAGCAGGTGGTTTTCTGGAATACGAAGTTGACGGAGATTGTGGAGCAAACCCTCACTCCGGCCCTCTCCCGTTCCGAAAGGGAGAGGGAGACGTCGTTGCCTCGCATTGCGAATCCGAGCGCGCCCGATATTGCCAAGACGCAGAAACAACTTCTCCCTCTCCCCGGGGGAGAGGGCCGGGGTGGGGGCGAGCGTCACACACAATCCGTTTCTTCCAACCTCACTCGCGCTGCCTTCCTCACCGCCGTCGAACGCGCCCAACGCTACATCCGCACCGGCGACATCTATCAAGTCAACCTATCCCAATGCCTCGCCGCGCAGACAAGCTTCACGGGTTGGGAATTGTTTCAACGCTTGCTCGCTGTTTCACCCGCGCCATTTGCTGCGTTTCTCGACTGCGGGGATTTTCAGATCGCGTCCTCGTCGCCGGAACAATTTCTTCGACTCAGCGGGTCGCACATCACCACGCGTCCCATCAAAGGCACGCGCCCGCGTTCCTCCGACGCCACACGCGACGCCCAGCTCGCCTACGAACTCCAGACCAGTGCCAAGGAACTCGCCGAACTCGTGATGATCACCGATCTGCTTCGCAACGATCTCGGTCGTGTCTGCGAATTTGGTTCGATCCAGGTGCCGGAATTGGCGAAGCTCGAACGCTTCGCCCAAGTCCAACATCTCGTCTCCACCGTCGAAGGTCGGTTGCGAAATGATGTCACGCATTTCGCCGCGCTTGCGTCCACGTTCCCCGGCGGCAGTATCACCGGTGCGCCGAAGTTTCGCGCCATGGAGATCATTGATGAACTTGAACCCATCGCACGCGGGCCGTATTGCGGTTGCCACGGTTATCTCGGATTCAATCGCGAAAGCCAGTTGAGCATCAGCATCCGCACCGCCATCCACAAAGGCGACACCGCGTATTTCAACGTCGGCGCAGGCATCGTGGCCGACTCCGTGCCTGAAGCGGAATACGAAGAGACGCTCGCCAAGGCGCGGGGATTTCTTGCCGCGTTGGAGTTGCACGAACAACCAATCGCACCGACCCCCGCATCATGATTGTTTTCCTCAACGGCCAGTTCGTGCCTGAAGAACAAGCAATGGTCTCTGTGTTTGACCGCGCATTCCTTTACGGAGATGGATTGTTCGAGACGATGCGTGTGATCAACGGCAAACCGTTCCGCTGGTGGGATCACATGGAGCGGTTGCATAAAGGCGGAGATTTTCTTGGGATCAAAATTCCGTTCGGCTGCAAATCACTGGAAAAATTCGCCACAGAACTCATCGCGCAAAACAAGATGCCGGATGCGTTGATGCGATTGACGGTTTCACGCGGCGTTGGCCCGCGCGGTTACTCGCCCAAAGGCGCGGACAAACCCACGCTCGTGATGACGATGCATCCCGCGCCATTAGCACCAAACTCCGGCCCCGTCCGCTGGAAACTTGTCACCGGCAGCTTGCGCCTTCCGGCAGGCGATGCGCTTGCACAATTCAAGACCGCCAACAAACTCGCGCAAGTTCTCGCCCGCGCTGAGGCCGATGCTGCGGGTGCAGACGAGGCCGTGTTGTTGAACACCGACGGTCACGTCGTCGAAGGCGCGAGCAGCAATTTATTTTGGATCGAAGGCAAAACAGTTTTCACGCCGCCGTTGACGGATGGACTTCTCGCTGGAGTTACGCGCGCCGTCACGATTGAGATTTGCCAAAGCCTTTCGCTTCCACTCGCTGAACGCGCGGTGACGCCGGAGCAACTGCGCCGTGCGGATGGAGTTTTTCTCACGCTCAGTTCAATTGGTGTCGCCGAAGCCATCGCTCTCGACGGCGCAACGCTCGCCACATCACTCTTCCTTGTGGAAATCCATCGCGCCTACGAGAAGCTTTTGTTGAATAGCCACTGAGGTGTGTGCATTTGAGTGGCGAAGCGTTCGGCGGCTTTCAGGCTGGCGGAACGCTGCGGGCGAGTGACCGCCCGCGCTCCTTTTCATTTTGCCAGGCGGAAGTAAGAGGCTTGGTTCGTTGCCGACAGAGTCACGGAATAATTTCCGCCAGCAAGGGCGGGAGATGGGGCGAAGGTGGCGCGTTTTTAACCTCATAAGTTCGAGATTGAATACCGTTGGTTGAGTCATTGTTAGTTGAGGCCATTTTCAAAGTCCACAGAGGATTGATCGTTGAGTGCGACACGCACGGCGACAAAATCCGTTTAAGTTATGGTGCGCGCGGACATTCTCCATGGAACGACTCCCGATTCTCCGCTTCATCCGACGAAGAACACGCCGCACCAACCGCTCGCGTGGTATCGCGTTCACAAGAATGAAGCTAGCAAGACCAACAAGGTGTTCTGCACCACACGGGGAAGCTCGACGGATTTGGGCGACGAAAGTCTGCGCCGCCTGCTCGTCAACAGCGTCTATTGGGGATTTGGAATGGACGTTTCTGCCAGGGCCGATGTGCAACTGGTTGGCGACTTCCAGTCGTCAGACTACAGCTTCAACGGTTTTCGCAAAGGCGTGAAGCCGGATGATCTCGCATTGCCGGGATTAGCCAGATAAAACGGGTCGAGTAAATGAAAACCGTTGGGGAAGAGATTGGATTGCCAAGTCATCGCCATCGAGGACGTTCTCTGTGTACAGAAAAAACCGGGTCAATCAGCCAGAGGGTGGCCGGGAGACCCGGGGAATTTCGATGGGTTCAATGTAGGACTGAGTAGTTTCCCGGCACTGACCTGAACCCAAGGTACAGTGACGAAATTGTAAAATTTTCAAAGGACATTTCGATCCCGAACCGGGGGCGTTCTCCTAGGTTTTTCAAAAAGGGCAACGCACCTACGCCACACTGACTCCGTAGGCGGAAATCTGTTCAAATTATTTTCGGCGGCGGACGCCAAGGGGTATAAACCTTCGCGGCATCATCCAGCCCACTCTGGATTTTCCATGAACGCATAGCAAAGCAGATGGCACACGCCCATCTGTGCGTCTTCAACACGGCCATAATGAGTGTCTGCAATGACGATGACCTGCTCGGCGATCTCAGCCATGCGCCCGCGCTTGGCTCCGACGAGTGCGGCGGTGCGAAGTCCGTTTGCCTTCGCCCACTCCAACGCTTTCACACAGTTGGGCGAATTGCCGCTCACGCTGAGACTAAGCGCGACATCGCCGCGCCGTCCATAGTTCTGCAACTGGCGCAGGAACACATCCTCGTAGGCGTAATCGTTTCCAATGGCCGTCATCCAACTGACGTTGTCGTTGAGCGAGAGGACGCGAAACGGTTTGCCAACCTTGTCCGACGCGCCCTTGCCGAGGTCTGTGGCGAAGTGCGACGCATTTGCCGCGCTTCCGCCGTTGCCAAAAACGAAAATCTGCCGGTCTTCTTTCAACGCAGCGCGCAGGGTTTCAATTAACCGCGCCACCGCGTCGGTCGGGATGGAGTCCAAGGCTGACTTTTGTGCCCGGACATATTCGGTGATCCAATGATTCATCGAAGATGATACTGCCCTGTGATCGCTTCCGTTGCAAAGCTAGAATGGCACACTTAGGTGCGACCCGAAGTAGCGGTCACCATGTTCCATCCGCGAGGGCCGTCGTGATTTGCCGCGCGAGATCGGCAGCCAGCATGGGCAATGTCTGACGTTCCACGCTCGGCAGGTCGTTGCCAAGTCGCATCAAGGTGTTACCGGTGAACTCCCGTGCGAGAAGGGTTTTATCCGTGGAGGTTTCCTTCGCATTGGCGCGCGCCCCGAGCGAGATACGATAATCGCGCGCAGTCACGATGTCGCCGGGGACAAAGCTGACTTCGTTACGGTCGTAACGGAAGAGTTCGCAGGTGACGACAATGTCTGCCGTGCCTCTCGTCACGAGACGGAATGTTCCGTCGCGCTGGATTTCCTTTCGCAACGCAGACGTGACGGCGTCGCCGAGGCGCGGCTCAAGAGTGCGATTGGTGACGGGGACGATCTGGATGGTTTTCTCGCCAGCGCGGAGTCCGTTGCTCGGTCCGAGGTGATAACCCGCGCAGCCGCACAGTACCACCAGAAGAGTTCCTGCCAGAATGTTGCGAGCCAGCCGCATGTTATTTCGCCGTCGTCTGGAGATGTTGTTTGATCAGATCAATCCGCTCGCGCGACACGGTGGCCATCGGAGAATTGCCGCCATTGATCAGAACTTCGTTGTAATAGATGAGCGCGCCGTTCCACTGTTTGCGGCTCACGTAGAATTCCGCGATCTTGAAATTCCCGCGCGCCTGTTCGTTCTTCAACGAGGCGATGATGCGCTTGGCTTCGGGTACACGTTTGTCTTCGGGAAACAACGTGATCAAGTCCGTGAACGTTGCGATGGCCTGGCCTGCCGTGCCTTGATCGTATTCCGCCGTCTGCGTCTGTTTATGTTGGGAAATCCCCGCGCGATAAAGCGCATCGGCGGCGATGAGCGGTTGATCGTGATAACGATCCGCCGCGCGTTCGTAGGCGGCGACGGCTTCGGGATAATTCTTCTGCTTCTCTCTCGCGGCACCGGCCCGCAATTGCGCGTGCGGAGCGACATCGCTGTAAGGACCGGTCGCGACGATTTTCTCGAACAGCTCGGCTGTCTTATCCATGTTCGGCATGAACGGGATCACGCCCCAAATTTTGAAACGTTGGCCGTTGAGATAGCGCAGGCCGATTTCATACTGACGTTTGAAAACATCCTTGAGCTTGTCGCTCTTCGGGTACGTCTCAAACATCTTCTGATACTCTGCGAACGCCTTCTCGTCGTTGCCATCAATTTCAAGGCAGCGAGCTACGATGTATTGGGCTTCGGCGGCATAATCCGAGAGCGGCCAAGTTCTTAGGAGATATTTGGATGCAGCGGCGGCGAGGGAATAATCTTTGCTATCAAAAGCCTGCTGGGCGACTTCGATCTGTTCCTTGGCGCGGGCGCGTCTCCATTTGCCGCCGCCGCCGAGAGGCTCGTAAGTCCAACCGTCGCCGGGTGAAAAAACAAACGGTGCGGGCGACCGCAGCGGAAACAGCGTCACGACCGCGATGAGGAGAATGAGATAAGTGAACCGGCGACTCATGCGCGGACGGTACTGACGCATTCCAATCAAGTCAAGATTCCGGCGGGTAGTGTCCGGCGGGCAATCAGGGGTTTGAGTGGCGCGGCAGTCCGTATACCAGCGAATTGGTCGCAGATCTGATGCTGCACTCATCGACATGGGACGCATCTCCCCCCGCAGCATTCAATCGCGGCTTGGCGAATCCGTAGTGCGGTTGCCCACGAATGACCCCGCGAAGCCGGAGCGGCCCAATGACGAATGGCGCATGCGTCACGCGGAGCGAGTGGCTGACGTGAGAAGTCACGCTGACAAGCTGGATGTGTTTTTCATTGGCGATTCCATCACCGGCGGCTGGCGCGACATCGGTAAGGCGAT
>CAMCWI010000141.1 GCA_945882065.1 Akkermansia muciniphila | reverse complement strand
CGGCGTGGAGCGCTTCCGGCTCGGGATGCAAGCCATGCGCGAGGCGATGGGGCCGGAAAGTTATTTCCTCGGTTGCTCCGCGGTCTTTGGTCCCTGCATCGGATTCGTGGATGGCATGCGCACCGGCGGCGACATCCACCCGCACTACGACGCGTTCCCCGAGCGTTGTCTGGCCAACCTCAGCAACTTCTATCTGAGCGGCAAGGTATGGAATGGCGATGCCGACTACCTCGTCTTCCGCGAGGCCGCTGACGAAGATGCAAAGGTTTCGCAGGAAGACGTCAAACACGGCGGCAGCATGACGATGAACGAAGCGCAAATGTGGGCAGACTTCAACAAGCTCTACGGCACCGCCCGCCTGCACAGTGACAACTTGATGACGCTCCGCCCGGAACGCCAGGCGCTCGTGAAAGAGGTGTTCCAGTATCCGGCGATGGATGAGACCGTGCCGCTGGATCTCTGGAAGCATGGCAAGAGCAAGGGCGACGGCTTCGAACTGCTGCTCGCCCGGAAGGGCAAGGAGGTTTACCTCGGCCTCTTCAACTGGGCCGACATGCCGAAGGAATACGCCGTGCCCGCGTTTGGAAAGTCTGAGCCCATCAAATTGGCCGGCCGTCATTCCACGATTCTGAAATACGAAGGGAAAGAATCCTTTGCGCAACTTTGTCAGAAGCTAAAATCAAAATGAAACGGGCCGCGGCAAAATCGAGTTCGAAAATACTGCTCAATCGCCGCACACTGTTCGGCTGATCGAGTTCCGGTCCGGAAAGAACGAAGCTAAATGACCACAATGATGCATCGGTTCATGGCGCTGGGCGTGGCGTGCGCGGCTGAGGTAAACTCGACTCCGACTTCGCCGCGCAAGTCGTCGCTTGGTTGAAAAAGACCCTGAAATACTGACTAGAATCTGTTTATGAAATTTAAAAAACACCTCGTTCCAATCTTTGCCGCCCTCCTGTTGGCGCCGCTGGCGTCGCTCCATGCCGCGGTGCTGGGACTGGATCGGGAAGCGTATGGCGTATGGGACCGGGAAGGCGGGCATTCTGTGTCTACGTATCCCTACACCCGGGGGCAGGAATATTCTGCCGAATGGACGGCGGTCAATCCCGGCCGGAGCAACTTCAACTGGACGGCGATGGATAGCCTTTTGCAGTTCGCCTACAACCAGAACCAGAGATTCTTCGTCAAGATACAGCCCGTCACCGCGACGACCGTACCACCTTGGATATTCAGTGCGGGCGTTCCGCAAATAAACACCCCCGGCCTTACGTATGGGTACTATCTGGATCCTGAATTCAAACTCTACTTTGAAGAAATGGTGAAGGCGCTTGGCAAACATCTGCGCGAGGAGGTTCCGGCTCATCTGGCGAATATAGTCTCTTTCGTTCGCGTCGACACCGGAGCTACAGGGGACGAAGGCCCGTATGATCCGCCGGACGAGCCCTCAGTTCCGGCGCAGTACCTGATTTCCGAAGCGGACTGGCGGGATTACAGAATTTGGGTTTTTGGTCTTTATGACCAAGCTTTTCAGCACGGCGCGGGGCCTCTCATTCCGCTGATCTTCCAGAATATTGAGACGCCTGTATATCAGATCGAGCAGAACTGGGTAATGACCAATGTAACATCCGGCTTCGGTGCGAAGTATGGCGGACAAGTTCGCGGTCACCATTTGTCGGAATCCAAAAACGTGCCGGATTCGTTCAAGGCGTATGCCATGGATACGACCTTCAAGTTTTTCTCCGCCAATGAAATGGACCAGACTTGGGAAAAATTCTATTTCCAGCTTAACGTTCCGCTGTCCTTCTACTGGTGCGCGGTGGAAAGCCTCAATGCCGGTCTGTCGATACAGGATTGGAGCGGTTCGGCTGTGGAAGGCGCGGCCGCCAATAACTTTGAATTTGCTGCCACCTTCTTCAATGAGTGGGCGGCGGAACTTGACCCGCCAACGGCCCGCGGCGGATTCTGCATTTTCCACGAAGGCCTTGATTCGGCCGATACCAATAAGTTTCCGGAAGCCACCTATGGATCGCCGGCAAAAATGTCCAACTCTGCCCGATACACGGCCATCTGCGCCGCCTATGCCAGTCAGGGCGCCCAGATGGATCATCTGTTAGCAGCCACGTGGGGACAGGTTGCGCAACGCAGGGATCAGAATGGTTTCAACGATTCGGGCTGGGAAATTTGGGCCGGAAACTATGATCGGTTTATTACTCAGATCGATCCGGATAATACCAGCTTAGGACTCTGGCGCGTCCGCGGGACATTAACCACTTCATCGCATCCGTACGACCGCTTTGCGCGCCGGTTCGACAGCGCTTCCGGCAGGAACACGATGTATTTTGATGTGAATGATAACCTGACTCCGACGCCCGGCCAGAGCATACAGCTTTCGGTGGTCTATCTTGACAGCGGAGCCGGCCAGTTCGGACTGTTGTACGATGCGGTTGGCAACAGCCAGAAGACGGCGTTCACGGTCACCAAGAGCAATTCCAACAACTGGAAAACCAACTCGGCGGTCGTGACGGACTGGGTGTTCGGGAACAATGGCCCGAACGGATCGGATCTGGTGCTGACCAACCTGGGTGCGAGCGGTGACACCACTTTCCACATGCTGGAACTGACCAAGCTGGCCGACGTCAATGTGGGCACAGTCGGCAAGGGCACGGTGCGCGGCCGGACGGATGCCACTGTCTATGCGCCGGTCATGGGCACGTTCGCGGAGCGGCAACGGCTGGAATTGACCGTGACGCCAGCCCCCGGCTGGGTCTTCACCGGGTGGAGTGGCGAATTGAGCGGCACGAACACCCGCCCGTTTCTATTCCCGACGAAAGACAGTCGGGTGACGGCGAATTTTGCCTATGTGGGCGGTTCAGGGGGAACTTCCGTGGATGATTTTGATTCGGGAACATTCACGGGCGGCACGGGTTGGAGCGGCGGCTGGAGCACGAGCGGCACGGCGACGCCCACGGCCAATGCCGGGGGATACACGATTTTGCTGCAGTCTCAGGGAATCATGACCCGCGCGCTTGCCACGCCGCTGACCAACGCGACACTTTCCTTTAATTGGGATATCGACAACCTGGAGAGCGGTGAGTCCGGTTTGGTCGAAGTTTCCACCAACGGGACGACTTGGCAGCAGGTTTGGTCCAAAGATCTAAATGCCAACGGCGCGGATGTTCAGAACAGTCCGGATGCGTTGCTGACCACCAATATCAACCTGAATGCCTATGGCCGCATTTCCCACATTCGCTTTTACGCTGACATGGGCGCTGGCGACCGTTTCTGGATTGATGATGTGAGTGTGACCGGATCCGGAGCCGGTACCGCGACCAATACCCAGCCCCTGTTCAGCAGCGATCCTGTCAGTGAAGCCCCGGCTACGGTCGGCGTGACGTATGCGGCAACGCTATCGGATAACGCCAGCGATCCGGGCAGTAATCCGCTCACCTTCTCCAAACTTTCCGGGCCCGCCTGGTTGAATGTGGCGACCAATGGCGTTCTCTCCGGCAACCCGACCAATGCCATCGTCGGCCTCAACAGCTGGCTCGTGCGCATCACCAACGGCGTCGGCGGCTCGGACGATGCAATTATGCTGATCAATGTGAATACGGCCGTTGCTCCCAGCAATTCGGCCCCGGTGTTCACGCTTGATCCGATCAGCCGGCCGGAGGCCGGTGCGGGCGTGGTTTACAGCAACACCCTTGCGGGTTCCGCCACCGATGTGGATGCCGGCGACCCGCTGACCTATTCCAAGTTGACCGGCCCGGCTTGGTTGAGTCTGGCCACCAACGGCACGCTCTCGGGAATGCCGGGCGCGGCGGATGTGGGCACGAACGTGTTCACGGTGAAGGTGGCGGATGCTGCAGCCGCCTTCGATACCGCGACGCTGAACATTGTGGTGCAGTCGGCCTATACCGTCTGGGCGAACCAATACCCACTGGTGCAGGGCTCGAACGGGAATGATGATGGTGACCACCTAAGCAACCTCGGTGAATTTGCGTTTGGCGGCAACCCGACCAATTCGAGTGATCTCGGCTATCCGATCACCTTTGTGCTGAAGTCCGCCGGCGGCACGAACTGGCTGGAATATGTGCATCCACAGCGCAGCGACCCTCACAGCGGGTTGCTTTACTATCTGGAACTGGCCACCAACTTGATTTCCCCGGTCTGGACCAATGCTGGCTACACCGTGGTCGGCAGCGGTTCGCTGACCACCGGCTTTCTGTCCGTCACCAACCGCATCGAGACCAACCTCAAGGCCCAACAGTTCATCCGGCTGGTCGTTGAAGAACCGTGAACCAAGATCCATGAAACACTTTTTAAAACTAATCCCCCTCGCGCTAACGCTGGCGTTGCCCGGAGCGCTCCCGGCAGTGGAATCTGCGAAGCTCTCGACCAAACCCAACATCCTGTTTGCGATTGCGGATGACTGGTCGTATGGCCACGCCGGTGCTTATGGTTGCAAATGGGTCAAGACGCCCGCGATGGATCGCGTGGCCCGCGAGGGAATCCTTTTTACCCAAGCCTACACACCCAACGGCAAGTGCTCACCCTCGCGCGCGTGCATCATCACCGGCTGCAACCCGTGGCAGCTCAAGGCGGCAGGCAATCACTGGTCCTATTTTCCGCCGGAGTTCAAGTCATTCCAGGAGGCGCTGGGCGAGCAGGGTTACTTTGCGGGATTGACTGGTAAAGGCTGGGGGCCGGGCATTGCCACCAACGCGGCGGGCGAGTTGCGCCAGATGGCGGGCAAGCCGTTCGATAAAAAGAAACTACCCGCCAAGCCCAACAAAGGAATATCGGCAGCCGATTACGCGGGGAATTTCAACGACTTCTTGGATGCCGCCCCCAAGGGCCAACCGTGGTCGTTCTGGTATGGTGGCCATGAGCCGCATCGCGCCTACGAATACGGATCCGGCGTAGCCAAGGGCGGCAAGAAGCTCTCCGACATTGATCGCGTGCCGGCGTGCTGGCCCGATACCGAAGAGGTGCGCAACGACATGCTCGATTACGCGTTGGAGGTGGAGAATTTTGATCTGCATCTGGGCCGGATGCTGGCCGAGTTGGAAAAGCGTGGTTTGCTCAAAAACACGATCGTGGTGGTGACCTCCGACAACGGTATGCCTTTTCCGCATTGCAAAGGCTACGCCTACGACAACGCCGACCATTTGCCGCTGGCCATCATGTGGCCGAAAGGCATCGCCAAACCGGGCCGCGTGGTGGATGACTATGTGAGCTTCATTGATTTTGCGCCTACCTTTATCGAGGTCGCCGGCATTGCACCAAGTGCGTCCGGCATGGCGGCGATCACGGGTCGGAGTCTCACGGAGATTTTTAAATCAGACAAATCCGGCCGCGTTATTCCCCAACGTGACCACGTCCTGCTCGCCAAGGAACGCAACGATGTCGGGCGACCCAATGACGAAGGCTATCCAATCCGGGGCATTGTGAAGGACGGGATGCTTTACTTGCACAACTTCGAAACGAACCGCGGGCCCGGCGGGGTCGCGGAGACCGGCTACAAGGACACGGACGACAGCCCGACCAAGACCGCGGTGCTCGCCACGGAGAAAGTTCCTGAGCTCAAGCACATCTTTGCTGCTTCATTTGGAACACTGCCCGCTGACCAGTTATTTGATCTGCGCCGCGACACGGATTGCATGACGAATCTGGCGGCGACGGTATCGTTTGCCAAACTCCAGAAGCAGCTCTTCGACGAACTCAAGCAACAGGGTGATCCGCGCATGCTGGGCAAGGGGCACATTTACGACGAATATCCCTACGCCAATGCCGCCAAGCGCTTTTTTTATGACCGGGTCATGCGCGGCGAAAAGCTGGAGGCGGCCAAGGAAGAATGAATCTCACCAAAAACAAAAAATCATCATGAAACATACCTGCCGATTCCTCGGTCTGCTGCTCCTGGCTCCGCTTGCTGTAATCTGCAATGCTGCGGAGACAGCGCGGCCGACACAACAACCGAAACTCTCTGCGCCTGCCAAGGCAGACCTCCAAGCAGTCGCGCAATATCAAAGCAAGGGGTTCAATGTCTTGTTCATCGCCATCGACGACTTGAACGACTGGGTCGGCTGCCTCGGCGGCAACCCGCAGGTGCTCACCCCCAACATGGACCGTCTGGCCAAGCAGCAGGCGATGGTGATGAACAAGGCCTATGCCCCCTCAACGGTTTGTTGTCCCTCCCGCTCGGCGCTGCTGACCGGCAAACGGGCCGCTTCGACCGGCGTCTACGGCAACCGACAAAATCTTAAGAACGCGCCCAAGGCCAAGGATGTCGTCACCCTGCCGGAATATTTCGGCAAGCACGGCTATCACACGCTCTCCGCTGGCAAGATCTTCCACAAGCACGCGACGGCGGCCGGCATGGATGAGGGCCAGTGGGCGTTTCAGCAATTCGCCAATCCGGGCGGCGCCAACAAAGGCATGCTGTGGGAGGAAACACCCCCGCCGGCGGAGGGCGTCAAAGCCGGAGGCGCCGATTTCACCTGGGGCGCCTGCAAGGCACCGGTCGAAGAGACCAAAGATTATCTCGCCTGCAAATGGGCGGCCGATCAGCTCCAGCGCGATTTTGCCGGCAAGCCGTTTTTCCTGGCGCTGGGCATCTCCAAACCGCACTTGCCGTGGCAGGTTCCGCAGCAGTTTTTCGACCTGTATCCGCTCGATAAAATTAAACCGGTCGAGATTGTGCGCGACGATCTCGATGACATTGTCGATAAAGACGGCAAAAAGCTTTTTCGACCGGACCCGCGCTTTCTGCTGGCCGACAAAGCCAAGATGCACAAAGAGGCGCAGCGCGCCTATCTGGCGAATATCAGCTATGTGGATTACTGCCTCGGTGTGCTGTTTGATGCGCTGGCCAAGAGCAAGTATGCCGACAACACCATCATCATGCTCTGGGGCGACCACGGTTGGCATCTCAGTGAAAAGATGAAATACGGCAAGACCGATCTATGGGAAGAGTCGTCGCGCGTGCCGTTTATCGTCCGCGTGCCCGGCCTGACGCCGCCCGGTTTCAAATGCGACGGGGTGGTCAATCTGCTCGACATGTATCCCACGTTGGTGGAGCTGTGCGGGCTGCCGCCCAATGCGGAAAACGAAGGGCGCAGCTTTGCCCCGCTGCTGAAAAATCCCAAGCTGGAGTGGAATGTCCCGACGCTGACCACCTATCAATACAAGAACCACTCCTTCACCGATGGTCGTTATCGCTACACTTGGTATGGCGGGAAAGCCGACGGTGCCGAGGAGCTCTATGACCACTCCGTGGATCCGCTCGAGCACAAAAACCTGGCGGCGAATCCCGAATCCCAAGAGATCATCGCCCGCTTCAAGAAACATCTACCCACCCATGACGAGCCGGATTCCCCCCGCAACGAGCTTTTCGGCGCTGAAAAAAGAGCGATGCGCAAGGGCGGCAAACCGATGGAGGATGAATAGGTTTGTTCCGGCGGATGACTATGGGTTTCGCAGTTGATCTCGATCCTTTGATATTATGAAAAAAATACTGTGTGTGTGTTTGCTGGCCGCCGCGGCGACCGGAGCAGCGGCGGGGGAAACCTCGGGCTACGGAATATCCAGCTGGGCGGGGTGGAAGCCTGGGCAGATTTCACGGGCGGAATGCCCGGAGCTGCGCAGCGTTCCGCTCATCCTGAAATGGGATTCGCTGGAATCGGCCCCGGGACGCTATGCATTCGATGAAGAGCTCGGTAAACCGCTCAAAGCGGCACATGCCGACGGCCTTTATGTAACGCTGATGATCTGGGTGGGGCCGGCCTGCCCGGAGTGGATCTATGAAAAGGGCGTTCCGCTGGTGATCACGGACCGGAAGGTCAATGCCTTGGGTGAGAAGACCGAGGGACAGAAGAGATACCCATACTATCTGCATCCGGAATACAAGAGCCGGTTCATGGGGCTGATTGATGCCTTCGGGAAATATGTCACGGCTCTGCCGCCGGAACTGCGCGAGCGCATTGTGTTTGTGCAGTGTGCCGAGGGCTCCACCGGCGATGGCCAGCCCTACAAGGGCGACCCGCTCGATCAAAAGTATGCCATCTCCAATGAAGTGTGGAACGACTTCCGGCGGGACGCATGGCAGAACTACCGGAAAGCCGTCCCCGGAATTCCAATCCTGGTGAACTCCGACGCCAATGACACGGTGGAATCCCAATGGTTGTTGGAGAACATGGACGTCATTGCGCTGAAGCAGGGGATGTTCAGCCACGGCTACATCGTCAGCGATAACGGCGAGCGTCTCGCCAAGCACCAGGCGTTGGAAGCCGAAGCGAAAAAACGCGGCAAGCCGGTGCTCACGCGCGGCGAGATGGACGGCGAGCTATTTGTCATGGGCTGGTCGAAGCGCAACGTTCCCCAAGCGCTTTATTGGTCGGGGATCTTTGCGACGCATTGCCGGCTGGATATCTGGAATGTCCCGCGCGAGGCGCTAATGGACAAAGCCAACTGGCCGGCCTGCGCGTTCTTCAACAAATATGCCGGGCAAAAAGATCCCACAAATGCCCCGGCCGCCTTCTGCGCGTTGCGCGACGGCCTCGATGCCTCGGACTTCGTCCGGTTTCCCGTCGTAAAATTCGGCGGCCAGCCGGGCGAGAAAAAGGATGCGGAGCGCTACGTCCGCATTGCCAAAGCCTACGCCGCCTACGGCGCGCGCATGGAAGATCCGCAAAAGGCGGTCGGCGGCGGCATGCTCAATCGCAAGAGCAGCGGTCCCAACGATGCGGGCTGGGACATGTTGCCGGGAAACTATTCCCGCTTCCTGACGCAGATCGACCCCGGCTCCGGCGATGTCGGCCTATGGAACATCGACGAGACCATCTACGGGCGCTTCGGTCGCGCCTTTGAGCATCAGTCCGGCAAGAAGCAAATGCGCTTCCAGCTCGATGCGGGCTTCAATGCCAAAAAGGCGAAGGTGACTGTCACCTACCTCGACAAGGGAACGGGATACTGGTCAATCGGACTCCTAGGAAAGGATGGCGCAACACGCATTCAGAATAAAAACAGCGGCGCGTGGAAGACTCAGACGGTCACATTCTCCGGGATTTCCGACCTCGTCCTGAAGTATGAATCGGGAGACGACACCATCTTCCACCTCATCGAGGTGGATCGGATAGACTGAATATTGGGCTGCCATCTTCTCTAACAACAAACATCCACGGGCTGTGCGCCAAGTCAGGGCAAGTCCAGAAACAACGCCATGAAACTCATCTCAATAGTCACCTTCATTTTCAGTTTGGTCTTCAACGTATCAACATTGCCTTCCTCGGCCGCTGATGCCTCCGCCAAAAAGCCCAACATTGTTTTCATCCTCGTCGATGACGCGGGGATTGGAGATTTCTCGGCCTATGGCTGCAAGTATGGTGTTACGCCCAACATTGATCGTCTGGCGGCAGAGGGCATGAAGTTCACCCGCGCCTACAGCGGCAGCGCCGTCTGCGCGCCATCGCGCTGCGTGCTGATGACCGGTCAGCACACGGGGCACGTTTTGCGTCGCGCGAACCAAAGCAAGATCGGCCTGCTCTCCCTCCCGGC
>CAMCWI010000140.1 GCA_945882065.1 Akkermansia muciniphila | reverse complement strand
CGCTCAAATTCACCGTGGTTCGGTGTAACCTACCGCGAAGACAAGCCTCGGGTCGTAGAAAGCGTTCAAGCATTGATCGCCAAGGGTGAATATCCGGCGAAGCTCTGGACGTAAAATTGAAAAGGTAACCGAAGAGGGGAAAAGGGGCGCTGGAGAAAAGGTGAAACGCTCGACGTACGGAACCTCCCCTGCTCCCCTGGCCTTTTTCCTTTTCCAAGAGGTAAAAACAGAGCCGACTCACGTCGGCTGCTACTTTTCAGAAAGCACACCGCGCTCACACCGTCATCAATTCCTTCTCCTTCGTGACAAAGTGAGCGTCAATCTTGGCACTGTAATTATCCGTCAACTTCTGGAGGTCTTTTTCGGCCTGATCGGTTTCATCCTCGGTCACACCGCTGTCGTGAGCGTGTTTCTTGAGTTGATCCATCGCCTCACGCCGGACATGGCGGATCGCCACGCGACCATCCTCGGCCATCTTCTTGATGATCTTCACAAACTCCACGCGGCGTTCCTGACTGAGTTCAGGGAAGAAAATCCGCAGCACCTTGCCCTGCACGGCGGGTGAAAGACCGAGGTTCGCCTTTTGAATCGCCTTCTCAATGGCGACCAAGGTGGTGGCATCCCACGGTTGGATGGCGAGTGTGCGCGGCTCAGGAGTGGTGATGCCAGCCAGTTCGCGGATGCGCATCATTGATCCGTAAGTCTCCACAAGAATGTTTTCCACGAGCGATGGTGACGCCTTGCCCGTCCGCACGCTGGTGAATTCATTCACCACCACGCCCACGGTTTTTTCCATCTTCTCTTCCGCGCCCATCAAGATTTCGTCCTGTGCCATAATGGTTGGCACGGTATCAAACCTCTCCGAAATGTATAGCGACAAAACTTATTTGCGACGCGCCGAACGGCGCAAGAGAAGAAGCGCACCGCCAATGGCAAGCAGCGGAGCCGTGGCCGGCTCCGGCACGAGCGTGTAGCCCATCACATCCAACGCGCGAAGATCATTGTCCGTCATCACCATCAACTCGCCCGGAAACGCCGTCGGATCCATGATGCCCAGCCCCATAAAATCCTTCCAATGGCTCGCCTGCCGGCTGTCACCGTTGTAGTAACCGTTCGAGAACAGCGGGCCTTGCGTGACGCCGCCGTCCACCGAGAAAAATTTATCGCGAGTGTCCGCGCTCAGGTCTGTGAAGCCAAGTCCGGCTGCGAGACTCAGGGCGGAGAAGCGAAAGAGATCAATCAGGTTGGAACTGAAACCTTCATCCGGCACAGTACCGCCGAACTGATCCACATCATCCACGCCGCTGATAAAACCCAGCGCGTGTCCAAACTCATGCGTGGCCGCACCTAGAAAATCAAACTGCCCTCCCGTGATGCCGTTGCTCGGATCGAAATCAAACCCGAACGTGGAGTTGAACCGGATGACCGCATCCACGGACGCGCTGGGTGCGAGAAGTCCCAGAACCTTCGCGTTCGCGGTGGTCATGCCCACGCGATCCATCATAGTCACATACGGCACCGCACTGTTCGCACCATTGGGATTATCGCTCGTGCGATTGATGAGGCGATTGTAACTCGCTCCAGATTGAAGCGCGCCAACCGAAGAACTGTCCGCCGCAGAAACCCCATGTGTAGTGAGTGCTGTCCTTGTAGCTGAATAACTGTATTCCCGAAAATCACTGCCCGCCTGACCGATGACGAATTGTCCGAGCGACACGAAACCCACCTGCACGTTCACCGTGATGTTGTCGGCCAGCACTGACGACCAACGGTTCGCCGCCGCCGCGAATCCATCCATTGCAAACTGTGGCGTGCCCGCCTCCGGGATGAGATTGAAAACAACATTGGCGCGCGAGCTGACCACGGATTGCGCGAGCAACACCGCCACTGCCGGTAAAAATAGTTGGACATTCATAATGAAAAAGCCATCAGATTTGATCGTGACTTTTGTAGAATCATTCACCCGGCGGCAATCTTCAACAAGTTGCTTTACGGGGGGCGTGTCGGGTTTGGAACGGACATGGGAAAACTCAGATTACAATTACCAATCCTCGCGGCGAGACAAACTCTCCCAACGTAATACTTTGCAAAGTGTAATTTTTACTCCTTCCGCGTCTGGAGCAGGTGTTTGGCAAACGACCACAGCCCGGAACCAGATCGCCAAAGCCAGTAGTCCGACCACGCGCCAACTCGGATTCTTTAAAACCAAAAGTGACGCCGCGGCGATTCCGAGCAGGAGAAACAAAATCCCCTTCACCTTGATCCAAGTTGCGCTTGTCAGGTCTTTCATGGCAACAAACTCATGATCGCCTCCGCCGCACGCTGTGGTGCGCCGGGTTTGCCGAGCGAAGCGACAACCTGCGCCAACTTCCCCTGCACAGCCGCGCGCCGCTTTTCATCCCGCAACAACTCCAATGCCGCCGCTGCGATGTTCTCCGGCGTCGCCATCTGTTGCACGAACTCTGGATAAATCGCCCCGCCAGCAATGAGGTTCGGCATCGCGAGATATTTCACAGTCACGATCTGTTTACCGATGAAGTAAGTCGGCCAAGAAGTTTTGTAAAACACCACGGCTGGCACGCCATGCAACGCGCACTCCATCGTCACCGTACCGGACTTGGTGATAGCAAGATCGGCTTGTGCAAGTGCATCAGTCAGTTCGCCAACTTGAATTTCCAATCCTGATGGCAACCCCGCTGCCTTCATCGTGTCGGCCAACTGTTGGGTTGGTAAAATCATTTTGCCCGTGAGACCCGGCAAATCGCGACGCAACAACTCAAAGGCGACCGTCACCACCGGCCAATGTCGCCGAACCTCATCAGCCCGACTTCCTGGCAAAAGCACCACGCATGGTTTTTCTCGCCTATCGCCCCTAGCCTCTTGCCTTTGGTTTCTCCCAATCATCGGGTGTCCGACAAACTCCAGGCGCAACTTCGGTACGCGCTGCGCGTACCACGCCTTCTCGAACGGGAAGATGCTCAACAGCAAATCATGATTCTCTGACAATGTGTAAGCCCGCCCTGCCCGCGACGCCCACACTTGCGGCGACACAAACTGGACAATCTTGGGATTCCAGTTGTTGAACACGCCCCGATTTGGGCGCACATGAGCTTTGATCGCCTTGGCAAACCGCAGATTGAATCCGCCGTAGTCCACACCGATAATCACATCGGGCTGACGCGCGATGGCGACTTGCAGCAACTCATTGAACAGCCGCTTAAATTTCCCAAGATTCTTCAACACCTCCGCAAACCCAATGACCGAATGTTGCGTGAGATCAAAAATCTGTTCCACACCTGCGGCGACCATCTTCGATCCGCCCGCGCCGAAGAATCTTGGAGCAAGTGCTGTGCGTAACGGTTGCACATCCGCCGTGGAGTCGGTTGAATTCGCCACTACCTTCTCGCGCAACGCGCCGACGAGTTCCGCCGCGAGCATATCGCCGCTCGGATCGCCCGCGATGAGCATGATGGAAAGTGGTTTCACAGACTCAATTTCAGACGAAGACTGAAAGACACGTACCCAATAATTTCATTAAGCATATTTGAACCAGTCTGTGCTTAAACGCGAACCCTGTGCAAACTTCCATTCTTTGTATTGAAGCGTGCAACTATACCAATCATCCATCTGCCAAACTTTGCCGAACATCCCGTCCCTTGTGCTGGAATCCAATTTGATTCCGTCCAGTGCTACTCGGTCGCTATGCCAAATTAGATTTTGACTATCGAAGGCGTAAAGGTCCGTATAATCAGCGGCGATTATCAAATCTCTGCTTGGTGCTGCAATTACACTAGTTAAACAATCAATTGAGGTCTTGTATCGCAATTTGCGCGTAGAACATTCCACGATATAACCTTGGCCAGCGGCAATAACGAAAATGTTTTTGCCGTCCGAAAATGGGATGGCCGTGTTGCAGCTTGTTGTTAATTCACTGCATCCAAAAACACCAACCCACTCCTCTCCTGAATCATCCTCGAAGCAAAACCAACTGCACTGAGATTTGGCATCAAAAAAATACTCGCGGACTGTCCCCGAAACTGGTGGACCGGAAAGCACAGTAACTTTTATGCTCATAATTTCCCGTCTGTTATCCCTGCATCCCTGCTGTTCATTTGCTCAATTGCACCTGCCTTGTGATCTCAAATGCCAAGTCCAACGCCGCTTTCGCCGACTCACCGCTGACGCGCGGGGTTTGTTTCTCGCGCACGCATTTGACGAAGTGTTCCAACTCCAACTTGAGCGGCTCGTCTTTCTGGATCGGCACTGGCTCGCGCACGATACGTTTGCCGCCGAATTCGCTCACGATGGTCGAGTCGCGCGAGGCGAGCAGTTTTTTCAGCAACGAACTTTCCTCCTCGCCGTCCCGCGCGATGCGATAGATGAAACCTTCCTGCGCGCGGTAATCGAGCGAGATGTAACAGGTGTTCTCCGGGCCGCTGAACACGCGGATCTTTCGCATCCGCTCCGGACTGATGCGGCTGACGGTAAGATTGGCCACGCAGCCATTCGCGAAGCGCAGTCGCGCATTGGCGATGTCCTCGCTCTTGCTCAACACCGGAATGCCCACGGCATCCACGCTGACAACGGGCGATTTCACGAACGCCAGCACCACATCGAGATCGTGAATCATCAAGTCGAGCACCACGCCGATGTCCGTGCTGCGCCCCGGATACGGCGAGAGCCGATGCGTCTCGATGAAACGCGGCTGCGTGGCCACAGATTCGAGGTAAGTGAAAACCGGATTGAAACGCTCGACGTGGCCGACTTGAAGAACACAGTTATTTTCCTGCGCCAGCTTGACCAACTCCGTCGCTTGATCAGCGTCGTCGGTCATCGGCTTCTCGATCAGAACATGCTTGCCTAACTTCAAACATTGTTTCGCCAGTTCGTAATGCGTGACGGTGGGCGTGACGATGCTGACGGCTTCCGCATCCGCGATGGCTTCTTCAATCGAGCCGAGCGCGTGGGTGCGGTGCTTCGCCGCGATGTGCCGGGCTACTTCGTGATTGGTGTCGTAGATGCCCACCAAGTCCGCCTCGCGCGTCGTGACGAGTTGGGCGTAGATGCGAACGTGTTCCTTGCCAAGTGAACCTGTGCCGAGAACGGCGACTTTGACCTTCGATGCCATTCAGCAGATTAGGCAACAAAGACGAGGGGTTGAAAGGGTAAAAATCCACGACTGCGATTTGCAGGTATGGCGCGTCACTCCAATATGGCAAACCAAATTTCCTTTTCTTCCCACGCTTTCCATTTACTCTGTAGCGCTCTGGTGTTTGAAGATGTGAATGGTTGATGGCCGCACTTGGTCGTTTTCCTCTATCAACAATCAACTCTCAACCCACAGCTTTTTTAGACAATGGACGCCGCACACATACGTAATTTCAGCATCATCGCCCATATTGATCATGGGAAGACAACTCTTTCGGATCGCTTGCTGCATCGCACCGGCACCATCGCCACGCGCGATATGTCGGCGCAATTGCTCGACGCCATGGATCTGGAGAAGGAGCGCGGCATCACCATCAAGGCGCATCCGGTCACAATGCTTTACAAGGCCAAGAACGGCGAGACGTACGAGCTGAACCTGATTGATACGCCCGGTCATGTGGATTTCGCGTATGAAGTATCGCGCAGCTTGAGCGCGTGCGAAGGTGCGTTGCTGGTGATTGATGCGGCGCAAGGCGTCGAGGCGCAGACGGTGGCGAACTATCATCTCGCGGCGAAGCAGAATCTTTTTATCATCCCGGTCATCAACAAAATTGACCTGCCGCACGCCGACGTGGCGCAGGCGAAGCGGCAACTGGAAGACGTGCTGGCTGTGCCGAGTGAGGATGCGATTCCGTGCAGCGCCAAGGAAGGCATCGGCATTGAAGATATTCTCGAAGCCATCGTGGAACGCATCCCGCCACCGAAGCCGACGGGGGAACGCAGTTTGCAAGCACTGGCGTTTGATTCGTATTACGACACCTACAAGGGAGTCGTGACGCATGTGCGCGTGTTCAACGGCGAGATCAAGCCGGGCATGATGGTCAAGCTGGTTCACTCCGGGCAAAATTTTGAGGTGAAGGAGGTCGGCAGTTTTAATCCCAAACCCTACACGAGGGACAAGCTGGAGACGGGTGAGACGGGTTACATGACCGCGAACATCAAGAGCGCGAGTGACGTGAAGATGGGCGACACGATTACAGACGCGCGCAATCCGTCGGGGATTTTGCCGGGCTTCAAAGAGATTCATCCGATGGTGTTCAGCGGGATTTATCCTATCAACACGGCGGATTACGAACAACTCAAGTCGGCGATGGGCAAGTTGCAGTTGAACGATTCGGCGTTCGCGTATTCGACTGAGACAAGCGTGGCGCTGGGATTTGGTTTCCGTTGTGGCTTCCTCGGCTTGTTACACATGGAGATCGTGCAGGAGCGGTTGCGACGCGAATACAACATGGACATCATCGCCACGTATCCGAGCGTCGTGTACAAGGTGACGATGTCCGACAAGACCGAGAAGGAAGTGGATAACCCCGCGTTCCTGCCAGACGTGACTTACATCGCGAAAATCGAAGAGCCGATGGTGAAGGCGTTCGTAATTTGCCCGAATGAAAACATTGGCGACATGATGTCGCTCTTCTCCGAGAAGCGCGGCGCACTGGATCACACCGAAACGCTCGACTCGAAGCGCGTGATGTTGACGGCGTTGTTGCCGCTGAACGAAATCCTGATTGATTTCCATGACCGTATCAAAAGCATGACGCGCGGTTACGGGTCGATGGATTACGAGCATGAAGGTTATCTCGAGTCCGACATGGTGAAGCTGGATATGCTCGTGAACGACGAGCCGATGGATGCGTTCAGCAGCATCGTACATCGCACCAAGGCTGAGGGACGCGGACGCTCGCTCGCCGAAAAACTCAAGGAAGTCATCCCGCGCCAGCAATTCCAGATCAAGATTCAAGCGGCCATCGGTGGAAAGATTGTTGCGTCCGAATCCGTGAGCGCGTTCCGTAAGGATGTGACGGCGAAATGCTACGGCGGTGACGTGTCGCGCAAGCGCAAGCTGCTCGAGAAGCAGAAGGAAGGTAAGAAGCGCATGAAGTCCATCGGCAACGTGAACATCCCGCAGGAAGCATTCATCGAAGTATTGAAGTCATAACCGCGAAGGGACACGAATGGACACGAATGGAATTTCGCAGGTAGGGCGCGGCACTCCGTGCGCGACGGGTCTTGGATTGCCACGAATGGCGCGCACGGAGTGCCGCGCCCTATCTGCTGTGTTTTCTCAGATTCGTGTCTGTTTGTGTTCATTTGTGGTTTCATGAATAGCCTATGAATTACCGCTGGTTCATCTCACGCACAGTTCGGCACGCGACAACGATGTGCAAACACGTCCGCCACATGCTCGACGCTCAGCGCGATATTCTTTCGCCGCAAGCCATCGAGGCTGTTTCCGCGTCGCTGACTGAGTTGAACACCGCCATCCATTCCAACATCAAGAAGGATGAGTTGTTCAAACAGATGCAAAAGACCGACGAGGTTGCGGACAAGTGGCTGAAAAAATATCCGCGCCCGAACTATCGCGAGAACGTGGAGGTATTCCTCGTCGCGCTCGCGGTGGCCATGGGCATCCGCACGTTCTTCGTTCAACCGTTCAAGATTCCCACCGGCTCGATGCAGCCGACGTTGTATGGTGTCGTTTCCACGCCGGACATGTCGCATCGGCGACAGATGCCGCCGACGTTCACTGATGACCAAGCGAAGAAACGGGCCGCGCTCCTTTTCCCGACTGGCATGAATCGTATCAAGGATTGGTTCGCTGGTATTTCCTATCTCGAAGTCAAAGCCAAGGTGGATGGAACACTGGAGAAAGTTGGCGAGCCGCTCGGCATCCGCATCATCAACTTCTGGCAGACCCTCACCATCGGCGGAAAGACTCACATCATCTTTTTCCCGCCGGATTACGGCCAAGGCACGTTGCCGGGTCGCGCGGGACTTGAACGCGGCGATGTTTTCAAAAAAGGCGACACCGTCGTTCGCATGAAGATTCAGGCGGGTGACCATCTGTTCGTGGATCGTGTCACGTATAATTTCCGCAAACCGAAGCGCGGAGAAATCGCCGTGTTTGCGACTGCAGGTATCGAAGAAGACAGGCGCAACCAATGGGGGATGCCGGGCGATCAGTTTTACATCAAACGCATGGTGGCGCTGCGAAATGAGCGCGTCCAGATCGGCGCGGACCATCATCTCCTCATCAACGGAACGCGGCTGGACAGTTCCACGCCGCATTTTGAAAACATCTATGCCACAACTCAGGCAAGCGATGACCCGGATAACTTGTTTAAGGGACACACGCCGATGGTTCTTTTCACCGATGGGAATGAATTCAAGGTGCGCTCCAATCATTTCATGGTCATGGGAGACAATACCGCAAACAGTCTCGACTCAAGATTCTTTGGTGACGTGGACATGGATTACATCATCGGCAAAGAATTCTTCGTCTATTGGCCGCTGACCAAACGCTTTGGTTGGGGTAATAAGTAATCCCGGCGTAGCAGCCGACGTGAGTCGGCTCTGACTCTTTGCGAAACCAACCGCAAGCGGGAGGATATTTGAGCCGACTCACGTCGGCTGCTACTATTCGATTGAGACCTCAATGCCAATGCACGATCAGCCGATGATCTACGCGCGGGTTTGGTTTAAGCCCGGCAACGCGGTGAGTTGTGATTCGAGCGACTGCACGGCGGGAGATTAGATGCGCGACTCCCTAGCTCACGCTAAGATGAAGACCTCCGTTAATCTTCCTACCATACGGGAATATTTTGTCCGTCAGTGTTCCTGATTACCGTACCAAAACCACCGCTACCTAAGCCCTTCGTGTATCCCAAAGATTGAAGATAAGCATTTCCCTTTCGGTTGAACTCCCCCCATACACACCCAGCTCGTGGATTAGTTGCGGCATCATACTCGGCGGTTCATCCCGTCGTTGGCGGTCGCGCAATGATTTATTCCCGCCAAAATAATAAGTCACGCCCACGAGCCAGTGATCGTAGCCCGCAACTTCCGCCGTCAACGCCACGCCGCGCATTGGAGTCTGGTATTCAGCCTGACCCTTATACAAGTTGTCGTGAAACGCGGTCGTGTAGGACGCACCCACGCGCAAGTCGTCCGTCAAATAGTAGGCGGCAGAAACGCGCCCGATGAATCGCGTGGGGTTGGTGTCAATGAACGGAGCCGCGTTGTCGTAGCTGATCTTTCCAGCCCCGGCAAACGCGCCTAGCGTGAAACGGTTGAGATACCATTCGGCTTCCGCACCAAATTGGTAAGTGTTCACTCCCTTGCGATCCAGATAACCGCAGGTGAATCCGACGAGGCCGAGATCGGGGTCGCGCCAGAACAGATGTCCCGCGCCGCCGTAGAAATCTTCGCCACCGATGCGGCTGTAAAGTACGTCGGATTGAAACCAAAATGCCGCATGATCGGAAACGTGATGCTGCCGTCGAAGTTGTGGCCTTCATCGGAGTTCATGTTGCCGCCGCTGTAATTGATCTTGCCGTTGATTTCGGAAACGGCAGCGGGACACATCGTAGCGTGCATCTCCATTTTGGCAGGATCAAA
>CAMCWI010000139.1 GCA_945882065.1 Akkermansia muciniphila | reverse complement strand
CGCTGGGGCATCAATCGCACCGTGGCGCAGATGCACGCGCTACTCTTCATTTCGCCCAAGCCGATCAACGCCGAGGATATCGCTAGCACGTTGAACGTCGCGCGCTCGAACGTCAGCAACAGTCTCAAGGAACTTCAAGGATGGGGAATCATCAAACGCGTCCATGTGCTCGGCGATTCGCGCGATCATTTCGAGAGCATGAAAGATGTCTGGGAAATGTTCCGCGTGGTGCTGGACGAGCGGAAGAAGCGCGAGATTGATCCCACGGTTGCACTGCTCCGTGATTGCGTGGCCGAAGCACACAAGGACAAGGAGACGGATGAATACACCGAGCAAAAGCTCCAAGAGCTGGCGGACTTCTTCGATACCACCACCGCGTGGTATGTGCAGGTTCGTAAATGGCCAACTACCGCAATGGTTAAATTCGTGAAACTGGGCGACAAGGTTCTGAAAGCCCTCGGGCTTGGCGGCTGAACCGCTTTTTTATTTGGCGAATAACTTCTGTGAATGCGGAAATGACAGAAAACAACCCAATACCGCCCGCAGGCTGGGTCTGCTACGACGGTGACTGTGAGTTCTGTCTGCGTTGGTTACGGCGCGTCGAGCGTCCCTTGCGGCAGCGCGGCTTTGGTTTTATTCCGCTCCAAACCCCGTGGGTTAAAGCGAATCTCAACGTTCCAGAAGCTGAGTTGCTAACAGAGATGCGCCTGCTTCTGCCCGACAACCGTATCCTCGGTGGAGCAGACGCCGCTATGGTTCTGGCGCGACACATCTGGTGGCTCTGGCCGCTGTGGTTGGTCAGCAAGATTCCCGGCGCGATGCCGATCATCCGCGCGTGCTATCGCTTCATTGCGCGCAACCGCCATTGCTCGACCGACGGTTGCGCCATCAACAAAGGAAAAATGCCATGATCGCCACCCATCACGAACGCGGAAACTTCTGGCTGCGATTGAAGATGTTCTTCACGCATGGTAAAGCTGATCCGCAAAGCTCAACAATAATCCCCGCCGCGCCAAAATCGAAACGTCGCTCACATCGCACCACCGCTTTCTTTGAACTGCCATGAACAAACAGAAAATCATCCTCGCGGGCGGCTCGGGGTTTCTTGGCGGCGAACTTGCCAAGCATTTCAAGACGCTCGATTGGGATGTGGTCATTCTCACTCGTTCACCAAAATCACGGACGGATGGCGTGCGTGAAATTGCTTGGGATACGAAATCGCTCGGTGATTGGGCGCGCGAACTGGATGGCGCTACCGCCGTAGTGAATCTCACAGGGCGTTCGGTGGATTGTCGTTACAACGCCAAGAACCGCCGCGAGATCATGGAGTCACGCGTGAACTCGACGCGCGTGGTTGGTGAAGCCATCGCCCAATGCAAAATGCCACCGCGCGTCTGGCTCAACTCCAGCACGGCCACTTTGTATCAGCACACGTTTGGCAAACCGCACGATGAATCGAGTCGCGAGATGGATTCAGTCACGGACGCGAAAGATGCGTTCTCGGTCGAGGTCGCGCAGGCTTGGGAGCGAACCCTTGATGAAACGAATACACCGAACACCCGCAAAGTCGCCCTCCGCACTTCGATGGTTCTTGGCCTTGGTCGCAACAGCGTGTTCCCCGTGTTGCGACGGTTGACCAAGTTCGGCCTCGGAGGAAGACAAGGCAGCGGGAAGCAATTCGTCTCGTGGATTCACGTCGAAGATTTCTGCCGCGCCATCGAATGGATTATCGCGCACGACGACCTAGTCGGCCCGATCAATCAATGCGCGCCAAATCCGCTGCCGAACGCAGAGATGATGAAATTGTTTCGCGAAGTCTGCGGCGTGCCCATCGGTTTGCCCGCGGCTGAGTGGATGCTGGAGATCGGCGCGTTCTTCCTACGCACAGAGACGGAGTTGATCTTCAAGAGTCGTCGCGTCGTGCCGGGGAAATTGTTGCAGAGTGGATTTGCATTTTGCTTCCCGGCGTTTCGAGAGGCGATTAAAAACTTAGAATCCAAACCCGCCCGCGACTAATCGACGGCTGGCTTCTTGCCCGACCAAAATGGCAGCTTGATCGTCGCCGTGAGTGTGGCGAGGAAGGATTTCTTCCTTGGCTTTACACCGGCGAGAAGTTCCACCGGATGACTGCACAGCACGCAGAGTTTGAGGGTTTTGCCGCCCTTGCGCCGCAGACGTTTGACGCAGGCATCACATTGAACGGCATGGCAGTAAGTGCAATGATGCGTGACTTTCGACTGAGCATGACGGGAACAAAGCATTTCGCCGCCGGGCAACACCACGGGCGGCGCGGGCGGCATGGGACGTTCGATTTCCGGGATCGAGATTTTCACTTCAGTGGAATCAACGACCAGCTCCACATCGCCTAGGCGCACCGTCTGGCCGGGTTGCAGCACCGCCTGCTTCACGCGCTCGCCGTTGACGTAGGTGCCGTTGGTTGAATCATGATCCTGCAAAAGAATGCCCTCGGCAGTCAGCACGATATCGCAGTGGTAAGAGGAAACCGTGGAATGTTTGATGGGAAAGTGGCACTCGGCATCGCGACCGAAATGATTCACTCCGAGGTTTAGCTCGATGACCTCTGACTCACCCGCGTCGTTTTTTTTGAGCAATCTGGCCATATTCCCTTTAGCTGGAGTGCGCAACCATTATCAGCCAGCCCGCCGAGTGTCCAAACAATTTCCCGATATTTCAGCGTAGTGAAAATTAGCAGTTCAAAATCGCCGTTCGGGCTTATACGACAGTGTGAAATTAGTCACCGTTAAACCAACTTCTTCAACCGCGCATCTTCGGCGAGTTTTTTGACGAGCTCCTTGATCTTTTGCGCTTGGGATTTGTGCGCGAGCAGGACGGCATCGTCAGTCTGGACGAGGATTGAATCACGCAGGCCAACGACCGCGATGGGCGTGCGACGATCTTTGCTGCGCGCGTCGTAGATGATGTTTCGCGCGGCGTCCACATGGATGAAGTCGGCCACGGCGCAGTTGCCTTCGGCGTCGGCTTTGATGTGTCGTGCCAGTGCAGGCCACGCGCCGAGGTCGTCCCACGCGAATGCGCCGTCCGCGCAGATGACATTCTGCGCGTGTTCCATCAGCGCGAAATCAATCGAGATTTTCTTGATGGCGGGATATTCCTTCGCCAGAACCTTCGCGAGCTTCGGGCCATTCGTGGCGACCTTGAACCAACGTTGACACGCAGCGAACATCTCTGGCTGATGTTTCTCCAAACCATTCGTGACGGTGATGAAACTCCAGACGAACATCCCGGCGTTCCAGCGATACTGGCCGCTGTTCACGTATCCAAGCGCAGTCTCGAAGTTCGGCTTCTCGACGAACTGCTCGGCTTTGAAAAACACGGTTTTGGTTTTCTTCGCGCCCGCTGGCGTCGGCAATTCAACTCCCGTGCGGATGTAGCCATAACCCGTCGCAGGCTCAGTGGGCTTGATACCGATGGTGACGATGGCCTGGCCCTTCGCCGCGACATCAAACGCATCGCTCAACACCTGCTGAAATTTTTTCTCCTCGGGAATGACGTGATCAGCGGGAAGCACCGCCATGACTCCCGTGGTCGAACGCGCACCAACCAACGCCGCGCCCAGCGTGACCGCCGCGCAAGTGTCACGACCCACAGGTTCTGCCACAACGTTTTCCTTGGGCAACTTAGGCAATTGTTTCCGCACCTCAGCCGCTTGCGCCGCGTTGGTGATGATGAAGATGTTTTTGAGCGGCACGATGGGTAGCACGCGCGCGACGGCTTCCTGCAAGAATGATTTATCGCCGAGCAGCTTGATGAGTTGCTTGGGCGTCTTCTCGCGGCTCACCGGCCAGAAACGCTCGCCGCGTCCCCCGGCCATGATGATGACGAAACGGTCCTTGATGTCTGATTTCGTTTTCATAAGTTTTTTGACACGGATTGCACGGATTTTCACTGATTGAATCCGTGTCTAAATCGTCTTCACCGCATCTGCCATTGCCTTCACGAACGCGCCAAGCTTCGGCACGAGGTCGGGAGATTTTCCGTTCGCTGCGATCTGATTCACAATCGCGCTGCCGACCACACAGCCGTCCGCTTCCCGTGCCACAGCTTTCGCCTGTTCAGGATTTGAAACGCCGAAGCCGACGGCGATGGGGAGCGACGTGTGTGCGCGAATCTTGGCGACTTGCACGGCGAGATTGGACGCGACGCTGGTTTGCATCCCGGTCACGCCTTCGCGCGAGATGTAGTAGATGAAACCCGCAGCGCGCTTCACGATCTTTTCCATACGATCTTCCGGCGTAGTCGGCGCGATGAGGTAGATGTTGCACAAACCCGCTTTGGCCATCTGCGCTTCGTAGTTGTCCGATTCCTCCGGCGGCAGATCGAGCACGAGCAAACCGTCCACGCCCGCTTTGGCGCAATCGGCGATAAACTTCTCCATGCCGACGCGGTGGATGATGTTGAAGTAGATGTAGAAGACGATGGGGATTTGCGACTGCTTGCGGATGGCGGCGACAGTTTCGAGCAGCTTAGGCGGCGTAGTGCCGGATTCAAGACCGCGTTGGGCGGCGAGTTGATTCACCAATCCATCTGCGAGCGGATCGCTGAACGGGACGCCGAGTTCAAGGATGTCCACGCCTGACTTATCGAATTCCAGAGCCAGTTGGCGCGTGGCTTCGAGATTGGGGTCGCCCGCGCCGATATAGACGACGAAAGCTTTTTTGTTATCGCGCTTCAGCTTGGCGAAGCGTTCCACGATGCGATTCATTGGGGCAGATTGTCCCGGTGAGACAGGTTGCTGGCAAGTTGAACTTAGCCACTTCAGAAGCGTTTCCCCGGATCACGCGACACTGATCCGCAGTCGCTGCACTTCGCGAACCATCTGGAAACTGATCGGCACACTCAGGGGCTTTCTGTCCGACCGCTCCACCACATGCCGCACCGGGCGTGGCGCGGGGTTGGTTTCTTCGCGGATAGTTTCCAGCTCACCGTGATCAAGCCAGATGCCTTCACACTTGGGACAATGATCCATGATGACGCCTGAGCCGAGACTGAACAACTTCTGCTCCAGCTTCACACCATGACAACTCACGCACTTGATTACGCGATGTTCATCCGCCGTCACTTCGACCGTGCGCGTGATTTCGGCCACGACTTTTTTCCCAACGGCGACAGACTTGGCAACCTTGTCGAGTTCATCGCCACCAAACCAGATGCCACCGCACCCACCCTGACAGATGTCGAGAGCAGCCGAGCCGACATGGATTTTCTTCAACCCGCGCTTGCAGGCCGGGCATTTCATGGCGGGTTGAATAGCAAGAATACTCTCGCAGAGTCGAGATGGAATCTAAAGCTCCCGCATGTAAAAAAGTTTTCGCTTCGCACTAAGCTCGCTGACTATACTCCTCGAAATACCATGACTCGAATGAAGCAAACATCGACCGCCATCCTCCTAGCCTGCGTCTGCCTGACGATTTCCTGTGCCACGATCCAACGCACTCCCACATTCTCCAAAACCAAACTGGAAAGCCAGTTCATCAGCGAAGGTGCGGAGGTAGGCGATTTCAACCGCGACGGCAACAAGGACATCGTCGCCGGATGGATGTGGTTTGAAGGACCCGGCTTCGCGAAACGTCACGAGTTCAACGCGCCACCCGCAAAACCCTTCGATGGCGAGAAGAGCTACTCGGATTATTTTCTGACTTATGTGCATGATTTCAACAACGACAAGTGGGACGACATCCTCGTTTATTCGTGGCCGGGCAAAGAAGCGGCTTGGTATGAAAACCCAAAAAGCGGCAGCGGTCATTGGGTGAAACACAGCATCGTGCCGGTGGCAGACAACGAATCACCCACGCTCGGCGACATGAACGGCGACGGAAAACCAGAATTGATCTGCCACACTGGCGGGCGGTTTGGTTTCTTTGAGGCTGATTGGACGCACCCGGATCAGCCGTGGAAGTTCATAGCCATTTCGCATCAGGACAATGCCGCCATCCAGCGTTACACACACGGCTACGGCTTTGGCGACATCAACGGCGATGGCAAGCCCGACATTTTGGAAAAGAACGGCTGGTGGGAACAGCCCAAGGATTATCACTCTGGCAGCGAGTGGAAGCTGCATAAAGTTCCTTTTGCTCCTGAAGGCTCGATGGGCGGGGCTCAGATGCTGGTCTATGACGTCAATGGCGACGGATTGGCTGACGTAATCACGAGTTGGAATGCACATGGACACGGCATCGCTTGGTATGAACAGGTGCGGGTCGCCGGTGACATCTCCTTCAAGGATCACATCCTCATGAACACCAAACCGGAGGACAACAAGTTTGGCGTCCACTTCACCCAACCTCACGCGATGACCCTCGCCGACATCAACAGCGACGGCATCATGGACTTCGTGACCGGCAAACGCTTCTGGGCGCACGGGCCGTCGCATGATGCCGACGCTTCCGCGCCTGCGGTGCTTTATTGGTTCGAGTTGAAACGAATAGGCAAAGCTGCCGAGTTTATCCCTCACCTCGTGGACAATGATTCCGGCGTTGGAACACAAATCACCGCTGCGGATCTCAATCGCGACGGAAAGCCCGACATCATCTCGTCGAACAAGAAGGGCCTGAGTATTTTCATCCAGCGATAATTCAACACTGCCAACCCGCACCGCCGCAGAAATGTCCACTTCGCGGCAATCGCCCGGGCGATCCGTTTTTTTGGCGTAGCCAAGCGGTCGCTTTCCATCAGTACGCGGTGGCTGTGGCCGCAGTCTTCCTTTGATTGCGGCGCGTGATTATGTCGTCAAAAAAATCTTGTGCGCTGCAACTCAACTGCGTAGGAAATACACATGACACCAAACTATTTCACACGGCGTCAGTTTATTCAGACCACAGCAGTGGCGGGTGCCGCCATGTTTGCGGGCTGCGCCACGGTCGCACCACGCCGCCTCGGCCCCAATGATAAACTCAACATCGGCGTCGTCGGCGTCATGGGCAAAGGACAGTCTGACACCGATTTTTGCGCCGGTGAAAACATCGTGGCTTTGTGCGATGTGGATTCCTCACGCGCCACCAGCCAGCTTAAAAAATATCCGAATGCGACATTTTATCAGGACTGGCGTGTGATGTTGGAGAAGGAAACAACGCTCGACGCCATCATCATTGCGATACCGGATCACTTGCACGCGGTCGTAGCCGCCACGGCCATCCGCATGGGCAAACACGTCTATTGTCAGAAGCCGCTCGTGCAAACGGTCTATGAAGCGCGCCTGCTGCGCAGGTTGGCGAAAGAACACGGCGTCGTCACGCAGATGGGCAACCAAGGCAGCGCCGAGGATGGCTTACGCCGCGCGGTCGAAGTCGTGCAAGCCGGGCTGATCGGTTCCGTGCGCGAAGTTCATGTCTGGAGCAACCGCCCTGTCTGGCCACAGGGGATGAATCGTCCGGAAGGCAGCGATCCCGTACCTGTGACATTGGATTGGGACAAATGGCTCGGACCGGCGCAATTTCGTCCGTTCAAATCCAGTTGGGCGGCCAACACTAACTTCAACGGCCAACGCAACAACATTTACCATTCATTCTGCTGGCGCGGCTGGCAGGACTTCGGTACCGGCGCACTCGGCGACATGGCCTGCCACACCGCCAACATGCCCTTCCGCGCGCTCAAACTGGGTTACCCCACCGAAGTCGAAGCGTGGGCACCCGGCATCAACAAAGAATCCTATCCGCTCAAATCAAAAATCCGTTTCGAGTTCCCCGCACGCGAAGGACTCGCCCCCGTCACCTTCTGGTGGTACGACGGCGGAGATCCCATGCCCAACAATCCCCTTGCCCACGATGGCAACAACAAACCCGCCAAGGAAATCACAGCGGAGATCGAAGAAATGACCGGCCAAGTTCCCGGCAGCGGCTGCGTATTGATTGGCGACAAAGGCAAACTGTTTTCACCCGATGACTACGGCGCACGATTCTTCATCAAGCTCAAGGGTGAAACACAGTTGACCAATGGCAAAGATCACGAAGCCGTGAAAGCCATTCCGCAGACTATCCCGCGCAATCCCTTCGAAGGCGACGCCGACAAGCGGCATCACCTCGAATGGATCGCTGGCTGTAAAGGCGGGCCGACGCCTTACTCGAACTTCGACATCGCTGCCTACCTCACCGAGATCATTCTGCTGGGTTGCGTCGCCATGCGCACCGGCAAGAAGCTCGAATGGGACGGCCCGAACATGCGCGCCACCAACGCCCCTGAAGCCGCGCAATACGTGAAGCGCAACTATCGCAAGGGTTGGGAAATTTGAACTAGAACAAACCTCACGTTTTCAATCAGGGCGACATCTTCGGATGCCGCCCTAATTATTTTCAGCCGAATTCCCCGCGTGACTTTGCCCGCCATTCGCCCCAAATTCGGCGCGTTGTTGGAGTTCAAGCTTTAGCTTGTTCCGTCCCGCCCACGATAGCCGACAAGCTGAAGCTTGAACTCCAACATCAGCCAACATCGTATGAAGAAAAAATCTCCAGTTTCCCGCAGTGGCCGGTTCGCCAGCGGACCGGGCGCAGACGTCGCCGCGTTCTCCGAATCCATCTCCTTTGACTGGCGGCTCTGGCGGCAAGACCTCCTTGGCTCGATGGCCCATGCCACCATGCTGGAAAAAATCGGCGTGCTCACCAAAACCGAGTCCAAAGCGATCATCGCCGGGCTGGACGAGATCGGGAAAGATATCGCCGCCGGTAAATTCAAGTGGCGGCCCGAACTCGAAGACGTTCACATGAACATCGAGGCCACGCTCACCGAACGCGTTCCCGCCGGCGCAAAACTCCACACCGCCCGCTCGCGCAATGACCAGGTCGCGCTCGACGTGCGCCTCTGGTTGCGCGACGAAATCTCCGCGCTGCTCGGCGAGATCGTCGGCCTGCAACGCACGCTCGTCGCCGTCGGCGAACACAACGCCGACGTCATCATCCCCGGCTACACGCACCTGCAACGCGCGCAGCCCGTCTATTTCGCGCATCATTTGCTCGCCTACGTCGAGATGCTCGAACGCGATTGCGAACGGCTCTGGGATTGTTACTCGCGCGTCAACGTCTGCCCGCTCGGCAGCGGTGCGATTGCCGGCTCCACCTTGAAACTGGATCGCACGCTCGTCGCCAAGCTGCTCGGCTTCGTGGACGCTGACGGCAAGGTCCAGATCACGCAAAACTCCATGGACGCCGTGAGCGACCGCGATTTCGCCATTGAATTCTGCGCCGCCGGTGCGGTGCTCGCCATGCACCTGTCGCGCCTCGCGGAGGACGTGATTCTCTGGGCCAGCGCGGAGTTCAACTTCATCAAGATCGCCGACGCCTACACCACCGGCTCGTCGCTCATGCCGCAGAAGAAAAATCCCGACGTAGCCGAGTTGACGCGCGGCAAGACCGGGCGCGTGTACGGCAACCTCATGGCGCTGCTCACGCTGCTCAAGGGCCTGCCCATGACCTACAATCGCGATTTGCAGGAGGACAAAGAACGGCTGTTCGACACCGCCGACACCGTGCGCGCCTGCGTGCGACTCATGTCCGCCATGCTGCAACACACCAGCGTGAACGCCTTCTCCTGCCTCGCCGCCGCGAGTGATCCCGCGCTCCTCGCGACCGACCTCGCCGATTACCTCGTGCAAAAAGGCATGCCGTTCCGCAAAGCCCATCATGTGGTGGGCGCCGTGGTGGCATTGGCCGAAGG
>CAMCWI010000138.1 GCA_945882065.1 Akkermansia muciniphila | reverse complement strand
TCACCACTTCTTCCCATCCGCCTTCGTGCCGCAAAGATTCACTTTGATGCCGAGAGCGGCGGCCATGGAGGCTTTCGTCAGCAGACAGTCGTCGGCGGATTTGACGTTGGTGGCATAGACGCATTGGATGTGATTGGCCTGGTGCTTGGCCATCATCTGATCGCGCGTCACGCCGTAGGTGACGGCGTGCATGATGGGCCATTGCTTGGTGGTGGCTTTCCAGCGGCGGTCGGTTTCTTCGCGCGGGAGTTCGATGACTTTGGCGCGTCCCAAATCCATGTGCAGCGCGCCGTCGGCCACGTAGATGCGCGACCAGACGATTTCGCCGGGCTTGGAAATGCCGCGCATGGTGGCGCCGCCTTTCGGGAAATACATGGCAGGTTGACGGAAACCTTCCGTGCCTTCCCAGCCGTCAATGAAATGCGCGGGCGGCGCACTGCCGCTGATCTCGAAGACCCACACGTATTCCTTCGTCGTGCCGGACTTGTCCCAATCGCCCCAACGCACATCGTGCAGCGTGTTTTCGACGGGTTGCTTGAGCGCTTCGTGGACGCGCTGCGTGAACAAGGCATCGAGGCCGGAGCATTCATCCACTTCGTTGAAATGCGGCACGGGTTTGCCTTTGAACAAAACGCGCTGGCCGTCGCGGGATTTCACGGGCGGACGATCGCTGTTGTTCAACGTGCCTTCGGCGAGATCGCTCGCGGGCAGCAAGTCTTTCAAACCTTGCTGGTATTGGATGCCGATGCAGTCGCAACCGAAGTCGTCTGCGAGGCGCACAGCGGCCATGTAGGTCTTGCATTGCCAGAGTACCTGGCGCTCGGTGAGATCACAGGATTCATTGCGACCGAGATCGAACGTCATGCCTTTTTTCTTGAACCATGTGAAACATTCGCGCGCGTCATAATCGCTGACTTGCGTGGTCTCGTAGTAAAGCGCGGATTGGCTGAGGCGTTCCTTGAAGACGCCGGTGGCGTGGAGCAGATCGTCGGGGATGATGGCGTTGAACATGCCCATGCAGCCTTCGTCGAACACGCCCATGATGGCTTTGTCTTTTTGCAACGTGGCGGCGAGCGATTCACCCAGTTTCTTCGCGCCCGCATCAACTTTAACTTTCGCGAGTGGTGTGACGTGATCGGTCTTGTGCGAGCACGCGCCGGTCTTGAGCCATTGACGGAGTTTGGTTTTGAAATTGTCGTCGGTGAAATCTTCGCTCCAGAGCGTGGAGTATTTGACGCCTTGCTTGGTGAGCGAGCCGTTGAGGTTCAACATGCCGACCAAGCCGGGCCATGTGCCAGACCAGTTGGCGCAGGTGAGGATCGGCCCGCGATGCGTGGTAAGCCCGGCGAGGACGTGATGCGAGTATTGCCAGACGGCTTCGGCGATGATGAGCGGCGCGTCGGGATCAATGTTCTTGAACACGTCCATGCCTTTGCGTTGCGAATCAATGAAGCCGTGCTTGGCGACCGCATCGAATTTGTGCGCGCGGATGAGTTCGTAGCCTTCTGCCTTGAGTGCGGCAGTAAGCGTCGCTTCCATCTCCTCTTGCGCGGGCCAGCAGACTTGATTGGCCGACAGGCGCAAGTCACCGCTGGCGATGAGCTGAACCTGATTCTTTTTCAACTTGGGAGTCTTCATGTGTTTTGCGTTCTTCAAAATGTTCTTCTGGTCGCGATTCACTTCTTGCGACTCAATTCCAACTGCGCCTTCGTCTCGGCCTGGAGCAGATCAAGCTCTTCGCGTATCTCGTTCTTGCTCTTCCGATCCATGCGATCAATGAACAGGATGCCATTCAAGTGATCGGTCTCGTGCTGCACTGCCCGCGCGAGCAATCCACCGCAGCGGAACTCAATGGGCTTTCCTTTTTCGTTCAAAGCTTTTACCGCGACGGATTCAGGACGGAGCACGTCGCCATATAATTCAGGGAAGCTCAAACAACCTTCCGGCCCGGCGACAGGATCATTGAGCGGCTTGATCTCTGGGTTGATGAGCACAAGAGGCATGAACTTCTCCACGTCTGCCGGTTTGCCATCGAGTTCCAATGTGGACGGACGATCTTCCACGCCGCGCAAATCAAGCACGGTCAGTTGAAGCGCCTTGCCGACTTGTTGCGCGGCGAGGCCAATGCCCTTGGTCGCATACATCGTCTCAAACATGTCAGCGATGAGATGCTTGATCTCAGATGTGACGGCTTCGATGGGTGTTCCCTTTTGGCGCAGCACAGGAGTGCCGTATTTGACGACGGGCAAAATCATTGTGCGGACCAGTTGGTTAAAAGGCCGACGAGATCAACGACGCTGGGGCTTTTCGCCGAGCGCACATAGAAGCCGCTTGTGCTGACGCCGGTCAACACGGACTTGGCATTGTCGAAGCCAAGGAGTTTGCCGAGGCAGAAGCCCGCGTTGAAATGATCGCCTGCGCCCGTCGTGATGAGCGGCTTCGGAGTGAACGGTCCTTCAACAATGGCTGCGTCGTTTGCACTGACGGCAAGAGCGTAGTGGACTGGATGTACGACCACGGTGTTCACTTTGATGTGCGCGTGGATTTCTTTCGCAAGTTTCAACAAACCTTCCGGCGAATGATCTTTGGTGTCGAGGTCAAGATGACCGCCGATCTCGTAGGCTTCTTTTTCGTTGAGGCCGAGGATCGCGTCGAAGTATTTCTCGAACTCGGCGATGAGCGTCAGTGCTTTCAAGATGTCTTCACGCGTGCGCTTCTCAGGGTCGGCGAGATCGAAGAAAATTTTCCGGCGCGGGCCGGTGAGTTTGGGGCAAACTTCCTTGAGGATCGCAGCCCAAGTGTCGTTCATGCTCGTGAGCATCGTCCAGTTGACGAAGCCGACGAAGCTCGCGGCCTGCAACTTGGCAGTGAATTTTTCAAGGCCGAAGCGTGACTTGATATTTTCCCAGTTCACGTCGCGCAGGGCACTGTGTTTGCCACACATGATCTTGCCGTCCTCAAATTCCAATGCGTCGGTGTAACCTGGCTCGGCGATGGTGTGGACTTCCGCGCGCTTGGCGAAGTCGGCGAAGATTGGATGGAGATTCGGATAGCCGAGATTCCCGAGGTAACAAACCTTGAGGCCGAAACTGGCGAGTGCATTCGCCATGATGGGTCCGTTGCCGCCGAGCTTGGTGAGCTGGCTGACCATTTCTACGTTCGTGCTTTTGTTCGCAGCGGCTGCGAGGCGTTCGGCGTATTTGGTGATCGTGGGCAGGCGCGAATACTTGTCCATGCTTTCGCGCTTGTCCACGACGTGGAGGATTTCATCCACGAAACCGTCGAAGCCGACGAAGGCGTTGAGCGGGCTGATTTTGTTGGCGTTGGATTGTAGTTGGGTGGCGCACGCGGCGCGCAATTCAGGAGTGTTCATGTTTGGATCAGAAAGCTATGCTGTCTTGAAGAAGAATCAGTCTGCATTTACACCGAGTGCTTGCAGCACGCCTTCCAGTTCGGCGTCGCTGTAAAATGAAATCTCCACGGAGCCTTTGCCCTTGGCGTAACGCAGCGAGACTTTCGTGCCGAACTTCTCGCGGATTTTGTTTTCCAAGTTGGCGACATGAGCATCCGTGGGAAGAGAAACTTTGGCGGCCTTGGGCTTCGTATCGCGCGATTGCATCTTCGCGATCAAGCCTTCGGCCTGACGGACGTTTAATCCTTCCTTGATGACGCGCTCGGCAGCTTCGCTTTGCTGGATTGGATTCGCGAGGCCGAGGATTACTTTCGCATGACCAACGGAGAGGCGGTTGTCGCGAATAAAGTTTTGCACCTCGCTGGGAAGTTTCAGCAAACGCAAGGCGTTAGCAACCACCGCGCGGCTCTTGCCGACCTTGGTGGCCACGAGTTCTTGTGTGAGTTGAAACTGACTGACGAGTTGCGCGTAACCGAGTGATTCTTCGATGGCGTTGAGATTCTCGCGTTGCAGGTTTTCGATCATCGCCAACTCCAACACAGCGCGATCATCGGCTTCGCGCACGATGACTGGGACTTCGGTCAACCCAGCGAGTTGCGCCGCGCGCCAGCGACGTTCCCCGGCGATGAGTTCAAAATTATTTCCCATCGGACGAACTATGAGAGGTTGAACGATGCCTTGTTCACGGATGGAATCGGAAAGTTCGCGCAGAGCTTCGGGCGGAAAATCTTTGCGCGGCTGGAAGGAACAGGGCTTGACCTGACCCACCGGCACGCGGCGCACGGCATCGCGCGAGACTGCGGCAGGCGCGGGAATGACCGTATGCGGCACCGTGGCGGGCACGCCGCCGGGCGTGGTGACTGTGGAGTGAGTGATCGCGGGAGACGGAGCGACAGGCGCGAAGTTGCCGATGGCCGGAGAGCCACCCAACAATGCGCCAAGACCACGTCCCAAAGCCGGTTTTGCCATGCGGTTAGGGTGTCGAACCCCTGAAACATTGTCAATTATCCATCACTTGCGAATCGGAATAAGACTCAATCCAGACAAGGTTTTATTCTGGCGCATAGGCAGAACCGTACCGCCTCCCATGAGGCTGTCCGTAATTTCCGCAGGCACTGTCAGCAATTTATTTGCCGGCTTAAAATTGAAACGCTTTCGCGCTCTGACATTATTGACACACGACGTAATTAAAACGACTTGTGCCGCGACTGGCGCGGTTTAATTTTTATGACGATCTGGCGATGTGTCGCAGATCGTCTCAGTTAGGACGTCGCACGGTTACAGAGATGGCTCGGTCCATTTTTCTGGATCGTAAGAATTAATTTGGGAATAACTGGCGGGGTCTGAGCATCTAGGTTTTAGGTGCGAGAAAAATCTAAACTTTAAGACTGGCGTAATATTTTGTCGTTATGAGTATAAAATTCAGATGGATCGGTTTCGTGACGGTCGGAATCTTGTTTGCCTTGATGGTTCAAGAATCAAACAAGGCGTTGGGTGCCACCAATATTTTCAACTTCGCGTATGCAGCCCGTCAGGAACTTCAGGCGGACGGCTGGGATTTTATGGCGCGCACCGCGAGCGGCACGGCGAGAAACACAGAACTCACGAACGGCGGAAATGTGATCTCTTACAATCAAGGCGCACATCCTGGCGCAATTCGGATTCCTTTAGACAGTGGTGACCTGTGGACCTACTTAAATAACTCGCGTAACAGCTTGTTTCGAACCTTGCCCACCAACTGGACGAGGGTGGAACTGGACCTGATATTCGCGCCGGTAGCGCAGTTTCAGCAGGTCAACATGGCACTCTATCAGGATGATGATAATTACTTCCAAGTGGCGCGCACCCATCACCCGGCGGTGTCTTTGAACCGCGAAATTAACGGATCCTTTACTGGATTCACTCAATACTCAGTTTCGGCAACCAATATAAGCCTGTGTCTGGATCGAGACGTGGTCTACGGAGACATCAGTTCGTACTACTCACTCGACGGAACAAACTGGATTTTCACGGGGAAAACGGGGCAGGAACTCATCGCCCCACGATTGTGCATCTGGGCGGGCGGATTGTACGGTGGTTCTGTGAATGCCGAGTTGAGACAGCTACGCATCGTCACCAGTGATGCGCCTGTCACCTCGACTCTCTACCTGCAACCCTTGGCGTTGGTCTTCAACTCCGTTGCAGGCCAAGCCAACACCAACGTGCAGCGCGTGAACATTTATCACAATGGCCCGGATGGTTTCACTTGGAGCGCGACAGCGAACGCATCATGGCTCTCCATCAGCTCCACCAATGGCGGCGTGCCCGGTTTCTGCGATGTTTCAGTCAATACATCAGGATTGACCAACGGTGTCCATCAAGCGGTCTTGAGTTTCACCGCATCGGGATCGGTTACGAACACGACAACACTGCCCGTTACATTGATCGTCAATTCGAACAACCGCGCAACCACAGCCACATGGAAAGGTGGCAAGAAAGGAGCCATGAGCGTTTGGATAGATGACTCGGTTCCTGTCATGTTCACGGAACTCACCGCAAACGGTTTTGCGGGCACGTACGCGCTGATGGGACCGGGCGTCCTATCGCAGGTTTTTGCCACGTATCACAACGCAGGCATGGAACTCGGCTCTCACTCTGAGAGTCATCCCTGCACTCCGCAAACGGGATTCGATCGCCGGACTCAACTAGAACTCAACATCTCAAACATCGTCGTCTCCACACCTCAAACTCAAAACCGGCTGACTTCATTCGCCTGGCCGTGTGGTGCAAACACCCTTCGCGAAAAAGTCTGGGCGTCCGATTACTTTCTCATTTCGCGCGGATACAACTGGAATCAACTTGAAGACACCACGCCCAAAGACTTCATGGATGTGAAAAGTTACAATTCACACGAACATCCTCCGTTTCCGCCTGCAGATTTCAAAACCATCGTGGACGCAGCCATCTCACAAGGCAAATGGGCGAATCTGGTCTTCCACGGCTTCAACAATGACGATGGTGCTGTGGCCTACGCCGTGGGCAAGGACATCTGGGTGGGAACGGGCGGCGACGTGACTCGCTACATCTTGCAACGGGATCGAACCATCCTGTCCAATTACGTGCAGACTTCCAGCCACATCAGTTTTGATTGCCAGCGGCTGGCGATTCCCGCTTCGCCGCTACGCAATTTTGAAACAGCCTTCAACACATACGACACCGTCACATTCCAAGTCTCGATCACCAATCTACCTCCAGTCGCGGGCGTGCAGGTCAATGGCTACCCGAAGCCGTACACCATCCGCAGTTCCGGCGGCACGACCAACCTGTTCTTCGATGCGCTCGTTTCTACCGCCACGGAGAAAGTTTTAATCACTCTTTCAAATGGTCCGGTTTTGATGGTGACGCCTGACAACAAAACCAAAGGCTATCTCCAAAACAATCCATCCCTCACCGGCACCGTCTCCGGAGTCATCGGCGGCGATGACATCACGGCCACCTACACGACGACCGCCAATTCCAGCAGTCCATCTGGCACATATCCGATCACGCCGGTGTTCAGCGATCCCAGCAACCGGCTGGGAAATTATATCGTCATCACCAATCTCGGTGTCCTCACCGTCACGAAATCTATTGCTCCTATAACTTTGGCAAACTTGAGCCATACGTATGACGGAGCAGCCCACGCTGCGACGGCCACGACCACCCCATCCGACTTGACCGTCCTCTTCAGATACAACGGAATCGCAGCCTCGCCTGTCAACGCAGGCAGTTATCAGGTCATCGGAACAATCAGCAATGCGAATTTCACAGGCACCGCGACAAACACTTTCGTCATCGCGAAATCCAACGCCCCGATAACGCTCGGCAACTTGAATCAGGTGTACAACGGAGCAGCGCGCAGTGCGACAGCCGCGACTGTGCCGCCAGGATTGACGGTCAACTTCACATATAACGGCGCAGCCTCACCCACAAACGCGGGCAGTTATCAAGTCATCGCCACGATCAGTGAAATCAATTATCACGGCGCAGCCACCAACACCCTTACCATCGCCCCATCCAACGCGCCCGTGATTTTGGAAAACTTGAGCCATGTGTATGACGGCGCACCACGCAGCGCGACGGCAATGACGCTGCCCTCGGGACTCGCCGTCAACCTGACCTATGACGCCAGCACCAATGCGCCCATAGCCGCAGGTAACTATGAAGTCATCGGAACAATCATTGATGTGAACCATCAAGGCGCTGACACCAACACGTTCACCATTTCAAAATCCAACGCTCCTGTGACGTTGGAGAACTTGATCCATCTTTATGACGGGACAGCCCGCAACGCGACAGCCACGACCGTCCCATCAGGATTGACCGTCAACTTGACGTACGACGGCAACGCAGCCTCACCCACCAAGGCCGGAAACTATCAGGTCATCGGAACAATCAACGACCTGAACCACTCCGGCGCGGCGACAAACTCACTGGTGATCACTGCGACTCCACTCAGTGTCGTGGCGAACAACACCAACCGGATGTTTGGCCGGATCAACCCGACGTTCGCTGGCATCGTCAACGGCGTAATCTTGAGCGACAACATCACCGCCAGTTACGACAGCCCCGCCATCATCACCAGTCCGGCGGGTGACTACGACATCATCCCGACCCTCACTGACCCGGACTCCCGTTTGTCCAACTACATTGTGTCCGCAACGAACGGGCTATTGACCATCGTCGGCGCACCCAGCTTCACGAACATCACACGGTCACCCGACGGACTCGTTCAATTGGATTGCACCGTCCATGCCGGGCGCGTCTATAAGTTCCAGTTCAAGAACGCGCTCGCGGACGCGGACTGGACCACGTTCGTCTCGAACCATCTGGCCACTTCTTCGATCTCGGTGATCACGAACGAGCCGGGATCAACAAACCTCCAGCGCTTCTATCGCGCGGTGGATGTTTCTTATCCTTGAAGCGCGCAGAAAATGTCTCGCCAGCAAAATCGGTTTAGCGCAATGTCGGGGCATGAACTCCACCATCGTGTTTCCACAATGCGAAGATCGCCGTCACTTCCTCACGCGGCTCGCATTGACCTCAGCCCTGTTCGCCGCGCCCGGAGCTTTTGCCGAGGAACTCATCCGCACTCCTAGCCAGACCGAAGGCCCGTTCTACCCTGACTACCTTCCGCTCGACACCGACAACGATCTCATCCTCCTCAACGATTCACTCACGCCCGCCGTCGGCGAGGTGACGTGGTTGAGTGGACGCATCCTCGACGCGAAGGGCGATCCCATCCGCAATGCCACTGTGGAAATCTGGCAGTGCGACGCCAAAGGAGCTTATCTGCACGGTAAAAGCAGCAATACAGCAAAGCGTGATGCCAACTTTCAGGGCTTTGGCAGATTCCTGACGGGTTCAACCGGCGAATATCTCTTCCGCACCATCAAACCCGTGGCGTATCCGGGGCGCACACCGCACATCCATTTCGCCGTCAAGTTCAAGGGCCGCGATAAATTCACCACGCAATGCTACATCAAAGGTGAACCGCAGAATGACCGCGACGGAGTGATCAAAGGAATCCGCGATGCCAAGGCGCGCGAATCCCTGATCGTCCCCTTCTCTCCCGTGAAAAATTCCAAGGCAGGCGAACTTACCGCGAAGTTCGACATCGTGATGGGCTTCACGCCGGAAGCGTAAAGCTGTCTTTTGCACCGCCCCGCCAAATCCACCGCGTCATGGACTGCGATAGCAAGCGAAGCGCGACGGCGCAGCCAATGAAACGTCACTTGCTCCCAAGCGCCGGTTTCATCTCCAGTGACTTTACGAGGAAAGCCCACTTGTCCGCCGCTTCCTCAATCACCTTCGTGGTCGGCTTGCCCGCACCGTGACCGGCTTTGACATCAATGCGGATCAGCGTCGGTATCGGGCCAGTTTGTGCAGCCTGAAGCGCGGCGGCGAACTTGAAACTGTGCGCGGGCACGACGCGGTCATCGTGATCGCCAGTCGTGACCATCGTCGCGGGATATTTGGTGCCGGATTTGATGTTGTGCAGCGGCGAGTAAGCGAAGAGCGCGGGAAATTCTTCCGCGTTGTCCGCCGAGCCGTAATCACTCGTCCACGCCCAACCGATGGTGAATTTGTGAAAGCGCAGCATGTCCATCACCCCCACCGCTGGCAGACACGCACCAAATAAGTCCGGCCGCTGCGTCATACACGCACCCACCAGCAAGCCGCCGTTGCTGCCGCCCGCAATGGCCAGCTTCTGCGGATTCGTGTAGCCGTGCTTGCACAACCATTCTGCCGACGCGATGAAATCGTCGAA
>CAMCWI010000137.1 GCA_945882065.1 Akkermansia muciniphila | reverse complement strand
AAGATCATCACCGCACCTTACAGCAGCCCTGGCTACGTTGTGGGTCTGGCCACCAACTGCATCCAAGCATTGAGAAATGACGCAACCAGCACTTACAGCGGTGACACGACGGTAGAAGGCGGCACGCTGGATATCCAAGGAATCGCTGGCGTTAGTCCGAACAGTGCCTACCGGCTCTACACAGCCAACTATGGATTGTTGAAACTGAGCTACGCTGGCAACGCCAACTGCCGTCAGTTGTGGATCAACGGCGTTCAACAACCCAATGGTGTTTACGGCACTGGCACATCTGGCATTGATCCGACCAGCACAGGCACGATCACTGTCACGGGCTTTGCCCTGGCGACGTTGAGTTCCACGCAGACCGGCAACAACCTGAACTTCTCCTGGGCAGGTGTCTATAAGTTGCAATCCAGCACCAACAACGTACTCGGACCCTACACGGATGTCGCGGGTGCTGGCTTGAACGCCGCCACAATCCCGATCAATCCGAACATCGGCGCGGTCTACTTCCGCCTCGCGACCTACTGAGATAATTAACACAGCGGGGAGTGTCGTTACCCGGCACTCCCCGCTTTTTGGTATGAAGGACGCAATTCAAAATGAATCTCGAAAACGAAATCTCCTCAGGCAACGACTTGGAATGTATGAGAGACGTTCGCCGGTGGGAAGAATTTCGAAATTCATTTTGGTTTACGCTCTAAAAAATATTTACTGACCCGAACTTTCAAACTGCATCTAAAAAACTGTTACAATGAAACGCTCCGGCTCAATTCGCAAACACCGTGTTCAAGGTTTCACCTTGATCGAACTGCTCGTGGTCATCGCCATCATCGCAATTCTGGCGGCGATGCTCCTGCCCGCGCTGGCCAAGGCCAAGCACAAGGCGAACGCCATCACATGCATGAACAACACCAAACAACTCACCCTCGCGTGGACCATGGAAAGTGGAGACAATAACGAAGTGCTTTGTGGATCACGCACGTGGGTCGCTGGGAATGTTGCGCTGACCGGGAACGGAAGCACTGGAACTGCAGATAACGCTGATGACTTCGTGGATCTCAATGGAAAAAACCTTACTGTCAGTCCGCTCTATCCCTACGTCGGCAAAAATGTGAAGGTGTTCAAATGCCCGGGTGACATGAGGATCTCCGTTATCCCTCGTCAGGGCACGTTGCCGGTATGCAGAAGCCTGAGCATGAATAGCTATATTGGCGTTGATCCGGGTGATGGTCTTTCTTTGTGGGATAAAGCCTATTTCGGTTACAAAAAAACCACAGACATGGTCAGGCCAGGACCGGTCAACACATTCGTTTTTCTGGATGAAGGCCCGAGCATCAACGACGGTTTTTTTGCCACCAACATGGATACATACGATCGCAACAACATGCCCGGCAAGCGGTGGACAGATGTGCCCGCCACTTACCACAATAAAGCTGGCAGCTTCTCTTTCGCAGATGGCCACTCGGAAATACGTAAGTGGAAAGACCCCAACACTTCCACCGCAAAACTCGGCGAAAACTGTCCCAATAATCTCGACTTGGATTGGATACAGTCGAAAGCCTCGGCAAAAATTAACGGCGCTACTCGCTGAACAAATGAAACCCCCTTTTGCCAGTCGAAACTATTCGAGGAGCATCAGAGGCGAAAAGGCTTTCACTTTAATCGAACTGCTGGTGGTGATCGCCATCATCGCAATCTTGGCGGCGATGCTCCTGCCCGCACTGGCGAAAGCCAAGCAGAAGGCCATCAACACCCAATGCCTGAGCAACCAAAAACAGCTCCAACTCGCCTGGCAGATGTATCTCGGAGACAACAACGACAAGCTGCCGCCCAATAACGCTGCCGCCCAACAAAGCTTTGCGGACTCTTGGATTGTGGGAAATGTTCAGACAGACGTGAACACTAGCAACATCGTCAACGGCGTTCTCTTCCCCTACAACAGTTCAACGGCTATTTACAGATGTCCCGCAGACAAGACAACATTCAACAGCCGGGCTGGGACTTTTCCCACCACCCGCAGTTATTCCATCACGGTATTTATGGGGAGCGTTCACAAAAAGTATTCTGACATCAAAAACCCGGGGCCTTCTCAGGCCTACGTGTTCATGGACGAGGAGGATTATTTTTCCAACCCGAGCGACAGCATGAATGACGGTTACATGACCATCAGCGATTACCCGGCAGAGGGTTTTGCCGACCTTCCGAGCAAGCGTCACAACAATGGCGCGAACCTCTCGTTTGCTGACGGCCACGTCGAATACTGGAAGTGGAAAGCCACAGGCAAAGTTTTCCGTAAAGGCAACATTCCAGATCAACTGCCTGACGTGCGCCGCTTGCAGGCAGCGACCAAGTCATGGTGAAGCGATTCCCATACAGCGATGAAAACAAGGGCCAAACCAAATTTGCAGAATCACGAAGACACGTCAGTCGTGACTGGTTTTACTCTGATCGAACTGTTGGTGGTCATCGCCATCATCGCGATCCTGGCCGCGATGCTCCTTCCAGCGCTGTCTTCCGCCAAAGAAAAATCCAAGCGGATCGCGTGCGTCAGCAACTTGAAACAGGTCGGGCTGGCAACGCTGATCTATTCCGGGGATAACAACGACAGGGTCATACCTGCCGGAAACAATGTTTATCCACTCCAATTCAATCTCGAGGATATGGCCATCTCAGCGTGGGAGCAAATGGGGTTGTCCGTGACCCGGTCAAATACGCGGAGTGTGTGGGGATGCTCAAACCGCCCTGAATTTCCGGTTTTTTCCGAAGGCACCCAGCAGTTCTTGATAGGCTACCAATACTATGGCGGCATTCCGATTTGGAAAAACGACAAGGGCGATTTTAAATCATGCAGCCCCATCAAAACCTCGACCTCCAAACCGTCCTGGCTGCTGGCGGCAGACTTGGTTGCCAAGCCTGACGGAATCAGTTGGAACTTCCCCACCACGCTAGGCAGCGGTTGGTCCAGTCTGGTGGCGCACAAGGAGGGTCGCAGCACGCTGCCCGCAGGCGGCAACGAAGTGTTCATTGACGGTTCAGCCCGCTGGATCAAAGCCCGAGAAATGGTTTTTGTCCATTCGTGGAATCCGACGCGCGAGCTTTACATCTACCAGGAGGATCTGGGGTTGCTCGAACCCTTCCGCACGGGACGTAATCCACTCAAGAAAGTCGAGTAATACACCCACTTAAATCATGACAACCAAGAAATCACTTAGCACCACATCGCCTTCCCGGACACAGGAGGCTTTCACCCTGATTGAACTGCTCGTGGTCATCGCCATCATCGCGATCCTGGCGGCCATGTTGTTGCCGGCATTGGCCAAAGCGAAGACAAAGGCTCAAGGCATCCAGTGCATGAGCAACCTCAAACAGATGGGACTCGGTTTTCTGATGTATCCAACTGACAACGGAGATTTATTGCTCGCTTCGTTAGGCGTTCCCCCTGAACAAAGACGAACGCGTTGGGTAGAAGGAGGCTTGAATTTCGATCCCAGCAACCAAAGCAACTGGGACGTAAACAAGGACTTGGTGAACAGTCCGCTGATGCCTTTTGTGGGGAAAAACACCGCCATTTGGAAGTGTCCTGCAGACCGCGCTGTGATCAACGTTCCCCTCACGAGAACGACCCCTGCACAGACTCTGCCCCGCGTCCGCAGCAACTCGATGAGCCAAGTGTTTGACTTTGGAGGATGGTTGCCGGAGTCAGGTTACCGGGTTTACAAAAAAAGTGCAGACATCGTCAATGCCGCCAAGACTTGGGTATTCGTCGACGAACATCCGGACAGCATCAATGACGGTGCGTTCGCAGTGCAGATGGCTGAACCCACCGCCAGAACCGCCCGTATCATAGATTTTCCTGCCAGCTATCATAACGGAGCCTGCGGCTTCTCCTTTTCCGACGGTCATGCTGAGATTCATAAGTGGAAAGGGAATTACATCAAAGCCCGTGTTACTTACACGGGCAGTATGGGACTGAATGTGGACGCGGGCGATTCGGTGGAAGATGTCAAATGGCTCTCGAGCGTCACGACACTTGCCAAGTGAGTTAACCCAAACACGGGAAACCGAGGTAGTGAGCGGGAACGTTTTACGCCCCCAAAAAAACTCTTAGATATACGACTGCCGCTACCACAATATCCGAACCAATATGCGACAAGCCATCCTTCTGACACTGACCACACTGACACTGGCCTCGGCCGCGAACGCGGACGAAGGCTGGAGCAATCTTTTTAACGGCAAAAGCCTCACAGGTTGGATTCATCGCGGTGGTCAGGCCAGTTATGCCGTGGAGGGCGACACCATCGTCGGCACGAGCAAACTCAATACCGCAAACACGTTTCTCTGCACGGAAAAAAACTATGGCGACTTCGTCCTCGAATACGATTTCAAGGTGGACCCCAGGTTGAACTCCGGCGTGCAGATTCGCAGTGAGTGTTTTGATGCGGCGAAAGAAGTGGAGTGGAAAGGCAGGACGTTCAAGTTTCCCGCCGGTCGCGTTCACGGCTATCAGGTGGAGATTGACCCTGATGTTCCACGCAAACGTCTCTGGAGCGCGGGAATCTATGACGAGTCGCGACGCGGCTGGTTGTTCCCCAGCAATGGCGTGGATGGCAAACAAGGAAAGGCTTTCAGCGAACAAGGTCTCCGCATCTTCAAGCCGCAAGACTGGAATCACGTTCGGGTCGAGGCCGTCGGCGATTCCATCAAGACCTGGCTCAACGGCACGCCCTGCGCCGACATCAAGGACGGAATGACGCCGCGCGGATTCATTGCGTTGCAAGTCCACGGCATCGGCGCTGACAAGACGCGGGAAGGGACTCAGGTCCGCTGGCGCAACATCCGCCTCAAGGAAATGACCGCGCCCCCGACCGCTGTTGCCCCGCTGAACACGCTGACGGAATCGGAGAAAGCCGCAGGCTGGCGGCTGCTCTGGGATGGCAAAACCACCGAGGGCTGGCGCAGCGCACGGGCGGACACCTTTCCGACCAAAGGTTGGAAAATATCCGATGGCCTGCTGATCGAGCATGGCAGCAGTGATGACGGAGACAAGGACGGCGGCGACATTGTTACGCGTGAACGATTCTCCAGTTTTGAACTCCTCGCCGATTTCAAGATTACGCCCGGCGCGAACAGTGGAATCAAGTATTTCGTCCAGTCCAACCGCGATCCGAACAGTCAGTCTGATGTGCGTCCGACCGTTGGTTGTGAGTTTCAGATTCTCGACGACGAGCGTCACCCGGATGCCAAGCTGGGACGCGATGGCAACCGCAAATTGGGCGCGCTCTACGATCTGCTGCCAGCGTCATCCGACAAGAAACCCATTGCCATCGGGAAATGGAACACGGCGCGCATCATCGTGCGGGGAAATCATGTCGAGCACTGGCTCAACGGGCAACAGGTGCTGGCGTACGATCGTGACTCGACGGCATTTCGCGCCAGTTTGGACCAGAGCAAATTCAAAGACGTCGCCGGTTTTGGCACATGGCCGGACGGGCACATCCTGCTGCAAGACCATGGCAATCAGGTTAGTTACCGCAACCTCAAGCTCCGCGCGCTGACAGCGAACTGACCTGAAGGTTTTTTATTTGAGGCAACTCAGAAAACCACAACGCTTTTTATGGTGTGCCCGAAGTGGCGGTCACTTGTCTGCGGAGCGCGGCTGTGTCCGGAGACCAGCCGCAGCAACGTGGCAACGAGCGGGGTGTTAAAAAACATCCATGCGTCTCCTCTTCAGAAGTGCTGCCCTGGTCGAGGACAACACAGCCGCGCCCGTCAAAATTCGTGCCGCCACTTCGCATCGTACCCGCCTTTGCTTGATTCTTGCGCCGGCGGTCGCCGGGACTAAACTAATTTTGTGACCAACCTCATTTCTTGCCGAATGGTTCAGTGGTGGTTCACCACCTTGATCTTCTTGGTTCTTCCGCTTCCGCTGGCCGCTGTCACGAATTCAGCTTGGTTCTCCCGCGCTTGGCAGGCGGAGGATGGCCTGCCCGAATTCACAATCGTGGGGCTGGCGCAAACACCCGATGGTTACTTGTGGGTGGCCACGCATGGCTCGTTGTCCCGTTTTGATGGCGTGCGGTTTCAGGAGTTCACCCCCGTGAAACCGTCCGGGACGACGACGGATCAAATCCGCGCCATGGTGGTGGATCGTTGCGGTCGGTTATGGCTAGTCAAGGATGCCGGAACCGTCGTTTGCGTGGAGGCCGGCATGATCACGAATGTCATTCGCTTGAAGGACGCGTTGCCTACAGGAATTACCTGGACCCTGACTGAGGATGCACAGGGTGGCATTTGGCTGAGTGACAGCAGGGGAAGGGTTTTCCAGATACAAGACGGAAAAGCGCGAGCCTTCGGCACCGCCGAAGGGTTGCCGGGACAAGGGACGTGTTGGTTCGCGACGGACACGAACGGCCGACTTTGGTTTTCGCAAGCGGGTCGCGTGGGCGTTTTTCGGGACGGCCGTTTCGTGACGTTGTTCACTTTTAGGCAGCCAACATCCCGTCTTGCTGCGGCGAGGCGAGGCGGTGTCTGGCTCTGCGCCGGTTTGAAATTATTTCACTGCCAGGAGGGTGGTGAATTGGAGGAGGTGACCGAGTTGAAACTTGAATCCGGTGCTGATGTCGGCGTGAACGCTTTGTATGAAGATCAGTCTCACAGCCTCTGGATTGGCACGTCATCAAGCGGCCTCTTTCGATTTGATTCTCAAGGCATCAAAAGCGTGGAAACGTCCCATCCCAACATCATCAATATTCTGGAGGACTCGGAAGGCAATCTTTGGGTGGGCACGCGCGGCGGTGGCCTCAACCGATTGAGTCCGCAAGCCGTGCAACTCATCGGCCCGGCCTCGGGACTGCCTTTCGCCGCCGTCCAATCCGCGACCGAAGATGCGGCCGGGAATATCTGGGCTGTGGGGCAATACGGAGGGTTGGCATGTCGGAGAAAAGGCGACTGGAGTCTGATGGCGAGCAACACGGGCTGGAGCGGTGGCTTCACTGTTTGCGTGGCCGAACTCGATGGCACTGTTCTCGTCGGCACGCGCGGGCGCGGAGTTTTCCGCCAGCAGGACGGCGTCTTTGTTCCTCTGTCCATCAATCAACATCAACAATTGACGAATCGTTTGATCCGCGCGCTTTATGTCAGCCCGAAAAAAGAGCTGTGGATCGCCCTCAATGGCGGCGTGGCGCGTCATCGCTTGCTCGACGGTAGCCTGACATATTTCCCCCTGCCTCCCGGCGTCACGGATGTCCGCACCATGGCAGAAGACGCGCACGGCGATCTCTGGATGGGGACGACTTCGGATGGTCTGCTGCTGCGCGTTCACGGAGACAGCCTGATCAATGAGACCACCAACATCATGGGCGGTCCGCAACACATCCGGTGTTTGCAGGTGACCGGCGACGGCAACCTGTGGATGGGCTTTGTCGGACAAGGACTGGGCAGGTTCAAGAACGGGAGATACTTTCAGTTCCGCGCGAGCCACGGTTTGCGTGACGAATACATTTCACAAATCCTGCCGGATGACCATGGCCTGCTCTGGCTCGCCGGCAACCGAGGAATTTTTCAAGTGCCGCGTTCCGAGTTGGAAGCTGTCGCCAGTGGTCAACCCACGCTGACGCGGACTGTTGTCTTCGGGCGTGGCGAAGGCGTGCCCAACTTGAATGCGACATTTGGCGTTTCTCCCGCCGCCTCTCGCACCCGGGATGGCCGCCTGTTGATGCCCATGCTCACGGGGCTGGCGATCATTGATCCCGCTATCCTCCGAAAGAACCCAGTGCCGCCGCCGGTCTTCATCGAGCGGTTGAAGGTGAATGGCCGGGTGACTGCCGCTTATGATTTTAGCGGTCAACCAGACTCCGCTCAGATTCCGGCTCAAATCAACTTGCGCGCGCTGCCGGCCCCGCTGCGCCTGGATCCGGGAGTCAATGAATTGGATTTTGAGTTCACGGCGTTGAGTCTGGCCGCGCCGGAAAATGTGACATTCCGTTACCATCTCGAGGGCGTTGATAAAGACTGGGTGGAAGCGGGCAACGTGCGCGTCGCGCGTTACCCTCGCGTATCGCCGGGGGACTACCGGTTCCGGGTGATCGCCTGCACCCAAGATGGAATTTGGAATGACGTTGGCTCCTCGCTCGCGTTCACGGTCGCGCCGCACTTTTGGGAGGCGACTTGGTTCCGAGCCATTGTCGCCATGTCCGCCGCAGTGTTGATGGTTGGCGGCGTGTTGATGGCATCACGCAGTCGCTATCAGCGCAAGCTGGAGCGGCTTCAACAACAACAAGCGTTGGAGCGCGAACGGACGCGCATTGCACAGGACCTGCATGACGACTTGGGCGCGGGACTCGTCGAGATCAACTTCGGCAGCGAGCTGGCGCAAGACCCGGCACTCGGCATGAATGAAGTGCGCGAACACACGCGCGAGATCGGCACGCGCGCGCGGGAGATGGTCACGGCACTGGATGAAATTGTCTGGGCGGTCAATCCCAAGCACGACAGCGTATCGTCACTGGCCACCTACTTTTGTCAGTTCGCCCAACACTTCCTGAGAGCCACGCCCGTGCGCTGTCATTTGGAAGTGGCCAACGATCTTCCGGTCGCACCGTTAAATGCCGAGCAACGGCACAGCTTGTTCCTCGCCTTCAAGGAGGCACTTTCCAATCTGGCGCAACATGCTGGCGCGACCGATTTGCACCTCACCATCACCGCTGCGGATGGGATGCTCGTTGTGATGCTGCGCGATAATGGGCGCGGGTTCGACCTGGCCGAACCCCGCGAGCGCACCAATCCAGACGGCCTTGGAAATATGCAACGCCGGTTGCAACAACTCGGAGGACGTTGTGATCTTGTCAGCAGCCCCGGACAGGGCACCACCGTCAGCTTCAAAGTGCCACTGGCAATAACACGTCACGCCGCAACCCATAACTCAATTGAGGTATTGTGAATTCAGGCCATCCAACGCACGGTTTCCCTCAAGCAGAATTTGATTTCCAGCCGTTATCGCAAATTATTTATGACCGCTCATGCCATGGAAGGTCCGGGGTCGGCACTCTCCGCACGACAAGACGATATGACTACCATCGCCTTGGTTGAAGATAGCGCGCCGATGCGCCGCAATCTCGAACGCATGTTGCGCCGGGCACCCGGTGTCCGATGCGTTTGCGCCTGCGGCAGCGCGGAAGAGGCTCTCGAACAGATTCCCATCTGCAAACCTGACGTCGTGCTCATGGACATCAACCTCCCCGGTGCTTCGGGCATCGAATGCACCGCTCGTCTCAAACTTCAGTTGCCCGCGATGCAGGTCATCATGCTGACCGTGTATGAGGACACGCCCAGCATCTTCAGCGCATTGAAGGCCGGTGCCTGCGGCTATCTCTTGAAACGCTCCTCACCCGCTGAAATTTTGGAGGCACTGACCGCCGTGCAAACCGGCGGCGCGCCCATGACCAGCGAGATCGCGCGAAAAATTGTGATGACCTTCCAAACTCCAGCACCGATGTCCGGCGACGCCGCGAACCTGTCCGTTCGGGAACAGGAGATTCTCAAACTGCTTTCCAAGGGAATGGTGAGCAAGGAAATCGCCGACACACTTGGCATCAGCTACCATACGGTCCGGGTTCACACGAAGCACATCTACGAGAAACTCCATGTGCGCTCCCGCTCCGAGGCCGTGATCAAATTCACCGCCGAAAAAGGTGCGGCGAAAACCGGCGTGACCACCCGGTCGCAGTAAGGGGCACGCTCC
>CAMCWI010000136.1 GCA_945882065.1 Akkermansia muciniphila | reverse complement strand
TCCACGGTGGACGTGCGCGAGGTGGGCGAATACACGCCCGATGTTTTTTCGTGGCACGCGGTGAACCCTGATTCGGAACTGCTGCCTGTGGCGCGAGCGAATGGAGTTTCACACTTCGAGCCAGTGCCGTCTGGCGCTGTGGTTTCAGGCCAATCCGGCTTGCTCGCGCTCGATGGTTGGACGACGGAGCAAATGGTCGAAAAGAAATCCATCGCGCTCCACGTTTTCTGGCCGAGCGCGAATCTCGATACGACACCGAAGGAGAAGTCGCGCAATCCAGCGAAGTGGAAATCGCTGGAAGATCAGGACAAGGATCGCGCGGAGAAGTTGCGGCAGTTGGATGACTTCTTTGCCGAGGCGCGGGCTTATGCGAAGGCAAAGGCAGGCGCGAAAGATTTCCAGATCGTTCCCGCATGGGAAGCGATGTTGCCGGTGGTGCGCGGAGAAATTCCGGTGACGATACACGCGGACGAGGTGCGGCAGATTCGCACGGCAATCTCGTGGGCGACGACGAATGGCGTGAAAATGATTCTTGCTGACGCGCTGGATGCGTGGCGCGTGGCAGACTTGCTGGCGACAAACAAGATTCCAGTCATCTTCAATCATGTGTTCACGCAGCCGCTGCGAAGCGAGGACAACTTCGACGCGCATTTCCGTGCTGCGAGTGTGCTGACGAAGGCTGGTGTGAAGGTGGCTTTCAGCGGCGGCGGCGCAGCACTGGTGAAGAACATGCCGTATGCGGCGGCACAGGCAGTGGCGTTTGGTTTGCCGGCGGATGAAGCGTTGAAGGGCATCACGCTTTATCCGGCACAAATCGCGGGAGTAGCGGCTCGGCTCGGTTCAATTGAAACTGGCAAAGACGCGACGCTGTTTGTGACTGACGGGGATATTCTCGACGTTCGCTCGAATGTGAAGCGCATGTGGATCAGCGGGAAGGAAGTCAGCTTGGAGACTCGGCATACGCGGCTTTACGAGAAATATATGAACCGACCCAAGACACCATGAGCAATAAAACCATTGCCATCATCGGCGCGTCCACTGACCGCGCGAAGTTCGGAAACAAAGCTGTGCGCGCTTTTGTGCAACAGGGCTACGACGTGTTTCCCGTGAACCCCAAGGAAGAAACAGTGGAAGGCTTGCGCGCATTCAAGAGTATCCGCGATGTGCCAGTGCGTCCTCAGAGGATCAGCGTGTATCTGCCGCCGACTGTGTTGATGAAAGTATTGCCAGACATTGCCGCGCGCGGCTGCGATGAGTTGTGGTTGAATCCTGGAACGGAATCGGACGAAGTGATCGCCGAGGCGGAGCGGTTGGGGCTGAATGTGATTCAAGCGTGCAGCATCGTGGCGGTGGGCATTTCGCCCGGAACGCTTTAGAGCCTTGTCGGACGTGCCTCGAAAACTTTCGGAGTAACTGTTTCGAGGTTGAAAGAAATTGTTCGGCCCGAGTGCTACTTCGCCATATTCGCGCCGCGATGTTTTGTCTGGATGGAATAAAACCCCGTGCTGGCGGTGATGAAAAGAGTTTTGTGGTCCTTGCCGCCGAAGCTGACGTTGGCCGTCCAGCGCTCTGGCACGTCAATCTGTTCGATCTTCTTTCCCATCTTGTCGAACACGATCACGCCCCGGCCAGTAAGATAAAGATTTCCTTCGACATCGAGTGTCATGCCGTCTGAACCCAGATCGCAGCGAAGGTGTTTGTTTATCAACGAGCCATCGGGCTGGATGTCGTAGCCGTACGTCTTGCCTGCTTTGATGTCAGCAACGAACAGTGTTTTGCCGTCCGGCATGCCGATGATGCCGTTCGGTTGGATGAGGTCGGTCGTGACGCGCTTGAGTGTCTTGCGGTCAGCGCTCAGGAAATAAACCTGCTCTGTTCCCTGCGGCGGCTTGTTGTAATCCCACCAATCGCGTTTGTAGAACGGGTCGGTGAAGAACAGCGAGCCATCGGCACGCACCCAGACATCGTTGGGCGCATTGAGGATTTTCCCTTCGTATTCCTTTGCCAGAACAGTGTGTTTGCCGTCGGGCATGATGGACCACAACTCCGTATTCTCATCCGCACAGGCGATGAGATTCCCGTGCGCATCAAAGAACATCCCGTTCGCGCGTCCGGCGGGCTGCATGAACGTGGAGAGCGTGCCATCCGCGCTCCACTTCATGATGCGATTGTTCGGTTGGTCGGTGAAAAAGACGTTGCCGTCCTTGTCGGCGGTCGGGCCTTCGGTGAATTTGAAATCGCCCGCGAGTTTCTCCAGTTTAGCGCCGGGAGCGATCACGGTCAGCGCGGAGTTGGTGGATTGCGCCATCAATTGAGCGGTCATTCCAAACAATGCCAGAGCCAGAAGTATTCTTTTCATCGTTTTGAAACAACGAGGCTATCGCGCGCGGTGTGAGGGTCAAGCGTTACGGTTTGACTAAACTTGGAAAACGCGGTGATAGGTCGCACCAAATGCTTTCAAGCCTCAAACATTCTCCACCACCCGCGAACCACTTTTCCCATCCGATGCCGCTTCAGCCGCTACGCGCGTGACGCGTAATCCAGTCTTCGCCATTGCCTCGTTGAACGACAGGATGCCGCGCTTGGCCGTGACGCCCGCGTAAGGATCGTTCGTGGTCAGGATGTTTCCGTCCACGTCTAGGAAGTCGCACAGCTCTGCCAAATGCGCCGCCGCGCTGATCAACACACTGGTCTCGATCATGCAGCCGATCATGGTCTTCAAGCCCGCATCGCGCGCGGCTTTCAACGCAGCGTAGCCCGCGCTCACGCCGCCTGTCTTGACCAGCTTCACGTTCACGCCGTGAAAACATTCCGCGCAATGCGCGAGGTCGGCAGCGCTGTGATAGGACTCGTCCGCCAGCAAGGGTAGGGGGGAACGTTCCTTCAACCACACGAGATCACGCACGGGCGTCTGTTGCGGCATGGGTTGTTCGACGAATTGGATGTGACCGTCGCTGGCAAGCCATTGAAGGCGTTCGAGCGCTTCTTCTTTTGTCTTCCAACCTTCGTTGGCGTCCACGCGCACGGCTTTCTTCGGCGCAACGCTGCGGAGCGCGGTCATGATTGCGTGATCGTCCGGCACACCGACCTTGAGTTTTAGAACGGGATATTGTTCCGCCTCCAAAACTTTTCGGTGGATGACGTTGGGTTTATCAATGCCAATGCTGAACGAGGTGACGTGATGATTTTCGCGGAAGCCCAAGCCGAAGTAATCGTGAACGGGTTTGCCCGCGAGTTTCGCCGCACCGTCCACGAGTGCGATGTTCAACGCGCATTTCGCAGCCATGTCCCCGTTTGAAAGCGAGGCGAGGTGATCCATGCTGCCAGACACATCGGCGAAGGAGAGTTGTTTTGGATCGAGTCGCTTTAAGAAGTCTTCAACGGTGGCGGGGTTCTCGTGGTAACGGCGTATCGGCGCCGCTTCTCCAATTCCGCTCACGCCATCGCCGTCTGTGAGTTCCACCATGACGACTTCAAAAACATCCGTGCTGCCGCGCGCGATGGTCCAAGTGTTCGCGAGTTGCAATTGTTCCCGCCAAAATCTGAGTTTCATTGCCGGAACGAAACCGGAATTCGCCACTCAGCGCAACACACATGTGCGACACAAGGATGCGACACAAGGATGCGACACAAGGATGCGACACAAGGATGCGACGCGGTCTGTCACCCACCATTATGGCTAACGCCTTTCGGAAATTTCGCGCTCCGTCAATATCACAGCGCAGCCGTTCGGGAGTTTTCTAAAGGCATTAGATCAAAGCCGAGCAAGGGAAAGGGGCGACTTTTCCCGGAGCGCGGACGGTCTCTGTCCGCCGCGCGTGAATAGAGAGGGGGCTTGTGGATTAGCCACCGACGCCGTGTCTGGCGGAATGCTGCGGCTGGAGACCACGCGCTTTCCGGGGAGCGATGACGCCCCAGCACTCTTTGCGTCGTGCCCTGCAAAAATTTTTGTGCGCGCTTGACTCTTTTGTCCGCCCGCACACACTGCCGTCGTCAGCAGAAAGCATCGTTATGAAAACAAACCAAGTCGTGCTTCATCTCCAAACCGTTTCACCCGAACTCAACAACGATTCCACCAAGCTCATCTCGTTGCTGGCACTGGCGGCGGGAGCCATCGCGATGCCGCAGACGGGCAGCGCGGATATTATTTACACCGATCTTGGCGGCAGCCCGGCGACGGTGGGTTATGGGGCTGGCAGTGCTGAGTACCAAGTCAATATTCCCGGCACGGCCACTTTCAAGTTCGTGCGTAGGGAGGGCAGTGGGCAGACCGGTTTGGGAGACTTGACGTTTAGATATCGCTCTGTGATCGCCGGAGATTTTGGTCCGGTCACAATGCCCCCTGTGAAGCTGCATGGGTTAGCATCCCCGAGCGGGTTTGCGGCGCCGTTGAATTTTGGCCAGGCGTGGAATCAAGGGCTCAACTTATTTTACAAAGTAGTCGTAGGCACGGCAAGCGACCTTGGCCCTTCGCCGACGCCTTCCACGAGTTATGATCACAAGTATCTCGCGTTTCAGTTTGGTGACAGCACCATAGGGGGTGTTCCGACGCGCTTTGGCTGGGTTGAAATGGGTTTGACCGTGAATAATTATCCTACCGGACCGCTCGTGACGATCTACCGCTACGGTTGGGACAACACCGGCTTACAACCCACGATGGGGCAGACGCTCGTTCCCGAACCCAGCGCGGCGGCAATTGTCGCCCTCGGTGCGATGGCTCTCGGCGCACGCGGTGTGCGTTCGTGGCGGCAGAAGCGCGATGTAGCGTCCGTAGAGTGAGATCACATAGTTTGTTGTGGTGTAGTAGGGCGCGTCACTCCGTGCGCGCCGGACTTGGCCAAACAGACGATGGGGCGCACGGAGTGACGCGCCCTACCAGCCGAAATGACTTCTCCGAAAATTCCCAAACCCCGCGTCTTGCTCATCGGCTGGGATGCCGCTGATTGGAAAGTCATCAAACCCCTGCTCGCTGCGGGTCGGATGCCAAATGTGGCGCGGCTCATCAAGTCGGGCGTTCACGGAAACATCGCCACACTTTATCCCGCGCTCAGTCCGATGTTGTGGACTTCCATCGCCACTGGAAAACGTCCGGCCAAACACGGCATCCACGGATTTTCCGAACCACTCCCGGATGGATCAAGCGTTCGTCCCATCACATCGCTCTCCCGTAAAACCAAAGCCATCTGGAACATCCTCAATCAAACTGGACACAAATCCATCGTCGTCGGCTGGTGGCCGTCGCATCCCGCTGAGCCGATCAATGGCGTGGTGGTTTCAAATCATTTCCAGCAACCTGTTGGCAACGCGAGAGAGAATCCTCCGCTGCCCGCAGGCACAGTTCATCCGGCGGCACTCTCGCCATCGCTCGGCGAGTTGCGCATCAATCCGATGGAACTCACCGGAGATTTCATCCGCACGTTCGTTCCTGATTACGAGAAAGTGGATCAAACCAAGGACAAGCGGTTGCACATGCTCGGCAAGATCGTCGCCGAGACGATGTCGGTGCATAATGCCGCCACGGAATTGCTGACCACTCAGGAGTGGGATTTTGCCGCCATCTATTACTGCGGCATCGATCATTTCGGCCACGGCTTCATGAGTTATCATCCGCCGCGATTGCCGACCACGAGCGAGAAGGATTTTGAAATCTATCAGCACGTCATCGCCAACGCCTATTGCTATCACGATGCGATGCTCGGCACGTTGCTCGAATCTGCCGACGAGAACACCACTGTGATCCTTATGAGCGATCACGGGTTTCATCCAGATCATCATCGTCCGACTTATATTCCGTTCGAGCCAGCAGGGCCAGCGGTAGAGCATCGGCATTTCGGTATCCTCTGCATCAAAGGTCCAGGCATTCGCGCGGGCGAAAAACTTTTCGGCGCAGGGCTGCTCGATGTTTGCCCGACGCTGCTGACGTTGTTCGGACTGCCACCCGGTCGCGACATGGATGGAAAGGTGTTGCTCACGGCGTTTGAAAACCCACCGCAGATTGAACCCATAGAAAGTTGGGATAAGGTCGCCGGAGACGCGGGAACTCATCCGGCTGAAACGCGTCTTGATCCCGTGGCCTCCGCGCAAGCCTTCAAGCAACTCGTCGAGCTGGGCTACGTGGCGCCGCCTGGCGCGAACGCGCAGGAAACAGTGGACGAATGTGTGCGCGAATTGAAATACAACCTCGCCCGCGCCCATCGCGATGCGAATTGGTGCGCGGACGCCGCCGCGCTCGCGGAAGAAATCTGGAATCGCTGGCCCAAGGAACATCGCTTCGGATTACTGCTGATTGACGCGCTGGAGCCGCTCGGCCAGGTCGCGCGCCGCCGCGCCGCGCTGGAGGAGTTGGTTGTCCGGGTGGCGCGGTATCAGAAAGAGGCGACAGAAGAACTTGCTCGGCGTGACGCGGAAAAGAAACCGCAGCCCGACGAAGACGCCGCCGACCCAACCGACGCCGCTGGAAAACGGGAGCGATACGAACTGCGCGGCTTGCGCGAACTCAGTTACGGGCGACCACAACTGTTGGAGTGGTTGTTCATCAGCCAGGCGTTGCTGGAAAAAAACAATACCGATGCGCGCCAACGACTTCAGAAACTCACGGCGAACGATCACTCGCAAAGCGGACTTCGTCAGCGTATCGCCAGCGCGTTCACGCAGCTTGGTGATGCGGAGGCCGCGCGAGAATTGCTCGAATCCGCGCTCGTCGGTGATGCGGAGAATCCGATGCTTCACGCGCAGCTCGCGGAGATTCATTTCAAGGCCAAGCGTTTTGATCGCGCCATCACCGAAGCCACCGAATCGCTGAGTCTGCTTTATTTCCAACCGACCATGCACGCGCTGCTGGGTTTGGCGTTGATGGAGACGAAACAATTCGCCGCAGCGGAGCAGGAACTTTGCGTCGCCGTCGCCCAAGCACCGCGCCACCTGCTCGCGCATGAAGCACTCGCGAAACTTTATCGCCAGCAGTTGAACCGCCCGGCTGATGCGTTCGGGCATGAAGGACGCGCGGGTGCGTTGCGAAACGAACTAGCCGAACGCAAACGCGCGAACCGCGGCACAGGGATTGGGAACGTTGTTGTCGCAAACGATCCGAAGGAAATTATTCAGGGTGAATACTTGCTGTCCTCCGAGGAGATTACCGCGTCGTTCAATCCAGCAGTAGATCGCTCCCACGTCATCACGGTTGTCACCGGACTGCCTCGCAGTGGCACGTCGTTGATGATGCAACTGCTCGTGGCCGCAGGCATCGCACCGATGACTGACTCGCTCCGCGCGCCCGATGAAGATAATCCGATGGGCTATTTTGAACTGGAGAAAACCCTCTCGCTCGCCAAAGACAATTCATGGATTCCCGAAGCGCGCGGCAAAGCCATCAAGATCGTCGCACAACTATTGCCGCTGCTTCCCACTGGCGAACATTACAACATCGTTTTCATGGATCGCGACCTTGACGAAGTGGTGGCATCGCAACACGCCATGCTCGCACGGCAGAATCGTACAGGCGCACAACTCGCCGACAAGAAGTTGAAGGAAACTTACGCCGCGCAACTTGAACGCGTGCGACGTGTGTTGGCGCATCGCGGGGATGTTCGCACGCTCACCATGAATTACGGCAACCTGCTCACAGACGCCGCCACGGAAGTCGCACGCCTCGCGCAATTCCTTGGCGAACCGTTTGATCAAACCGCTGCCAGCACAGCTGTGCGACCGGAACTGCGGCGCCAGAAACGTTAGAGCGGGAGAGGAAGCCAAACAGTCTGGAATTAAACCCGGACTTCAAAGTTGGTTTTCGCAGTGCGTTGCCTGGTGGATGAAGCGGAAGATGGCGTGTGAATAGAGCTGCGTGAGGCCGTCTGACGGAGCGCTAGCGGTCACACGCTCGGAGCGCGTGGCGGGACCAAGACTTGTGAAAAGATTCCATGTGTGTTGCAGTGGCGAAGCGCTGCGGGCGAGGTGCCGCCCGCGCTCCGGGACAAACAACATATTACCTCACCCGACCTAATCGCACCCCGAAAGATGATTTACCGCAATTATCCATTTCCATGCGCTGCCATTCGTGGAAGGATGGTCAAAATCACAACCATTATGTCGCACCAAGTCGTCAAAATGTTTCGCCCTGCAAACCCTGTCTCCGCCCTGCGCGCCACCGTTCTCATCGCAACAACACTGGCGTCCGCTTCCTTGGCAGACGCGGATGTCGTCTATCCCGCCGGGCCGACGATCACCAAAGACGGCACGACAATCCTACTGGAAAATTACGCCAACGCGCCGTTCTCCTTTCGCACGCTGACCGTCTTTCCGCCGGTGCCGAATTACAACGATCAGTTGAGCCGCATTAATTTCATGCGCTCTGAGCCGACGACTGCGCCGGGCTTCGGCTCGCGATATTTTGTCTGCGATTTGAACCGCAACCTTTACATCGTGCCGAAAGCGAACCCAATTGCGACAAACACTTGGATCAAGTACCTGAGTCTGGAGAATATCTTCCCGCGCTTCGACAACGATCCCGGTCTGGCAGGTGGCCATACGACGTTTGCGTTTGATCCTGACTACGCAACAAACGGAATCCTTTACACCGTTCACATGGAGACGACCGCTGCTACGCTTGGCCCCACGAACGGCGCGTTTCCCACCCTTGATCTCACCGGCTATACGACCACCACCGCCATCAACCCGCCGTCCGGCTCTGTGATCCGCATCGCTGTCTTGGTTGAATGGCGCGATACAAACGTGACGAACACCACGTTTGAAGGCACGGCGCGCGAAGTGTTGCGACTTGGCTTCTTTGGAACGATTCATCCCCTGGCCGATCTGCTCTACAACCTGAACGCCACGCCCGGTCATCCTGATTATCGCAATCTGTATATCGCTGTCGGCGACGGACGCTCCGGCGAAACCGCAGGCACGACGCACAATCATCCTCAACAACTCAATTCGTTCCCGGGAAAAATTATACGCATCACGCCCGATCTGGCACTCCGCCCCGCAGATGAACTCAGCAGCAACGGGCGTTACCGCATCCCGACCACTGGCACAGACCCGAATCCGTTCGCGTCGCCGAGCGGTGCGTTCACCAACGTCCCGGGATTGCGGAAGGAGATTTTTGCATACGGCTTCCGCAACCCGCATCGTATGAGTTGGGACGCGGTTTCCAGCAATCTGTTCGTGTGCGACATCGGATTTCACTCATGGGAAGAGGTCAACCTCATCCACAAAGGCGACAACTACGGCTGGGCCGAACGCGAAGGTCCGGAACAGATGTTGGTTTCAGGGTCACCCGCTGGCTACACGGGTAGTCAGCAAGCCGTGCCCGTCCCTTTCCCTTCTCTTGATCTTCTCACGGTCACCGGCTTTGTCGCACAGGTCGCGCCCGTTTATCCCGTGGTCACATACAGCCATCGTGATGGCGATGCCATCAGCAGCGGATTTGTTTATCGCGGCACACTCATGCCGTCACTTTACGGAAAATTTATCTTCGGCGACATCACCACGGCCCGGCTGTTTTATTGTAACTTGAATGAAATCCTCGCAGCCGAGGACGGCAATCGCGCGACGCAAGCCACGATCAAAGAAATCCAAGTCGCGTTCAACAGTCCCTACGACTCACCCGAGGGTGTGACTGGAAGTGCCGCTCAGTTTTTTGACCAGTAGGAGTTCCAGAGGTTATTGGAGCGAGCGACGCGCAGGTTGAGCATGGCTTGGGCGTGGGTTTCCTTCCACCAAGCACCCGCCAGTTTGAGGCGTTGTTGGATGACGTG
>CAMCWI010000135.1 GCA_945882065.1 Akkermansia muciniphila | reverse complement strand
CTTTTGAATTCCTCCCTCTGATCCACTTTCCTCTTTGGCTGTCGCATCTCAGTCCTTAGACTCCGCGCGCGATGTCGCAGATGCTCAAGTCCTCCGGCGCAATGGCCGCCGCTACCATGACCAGTCGCGTGCTGGGCATGGTGCGCGTGATGGTCTATGCCACGTTCATGGGCAATGGTCCGGTGGCCAGCGCGTTCACGCTCGCTTTCATGGTGCCGAATCTGTTCCGTCGTCTGCTCGGTGAAGGCGCGCTCACGGCGGCGTTCATCCCCATCTTCAAACAAAAGGAAATCCACGAAGGCAAAGACGAGATGTGGCGCACGGCCAACGTCGTCATCTCCGGCGTGATCGTGGCGGCGGGCGCAATCACCGTGCTAGCGATTCTCGGGATTTCAACGGCGCTGTACTTTGGTCAGTTCAGTTCCGAAACCACGCTCATGCTGCGGCTGTTGCGGTTCATGTTTCCTTACATGCTGCTGGTGTGCGTGGCGGCGGTATTGATCGGCATGGCAAACGCGCGCGGACATTTCTTCGTGCCTGCGCTCGGCTCGGTGATGTTGAACGTGATCATGATCGCGAGCGTGCTGCTGCTCGCGCCGCTCATGGGCGTGACGTTGGAGCAACAGATTTTCGGTCTCGCCATCGGCGTCGTGGTGGCGGGCTTCGCGCAGATGGTTTTCCAACTGCCGAGTTTGTCCAAGGAAGGTTACCGCTATCAATGGGTGTCGCCTTGGCGCGATGCCTCGGTGCGCGATGTCGTGCGCAAGATGATCCCCGGCTCGATCGGCGTGGCGGCGTTCCAGATCAACGTGCTCGTGACGCAGGGTTTCGTTTTCCTAGTGGACGATACCAAGACAATCAATTCGACGTTCGATTATGCAGTGCGCTTGATGGAATTGCCGCAGGGCATCTTCGGCATCTCGCTCGCCACATTCCTGCTGCCAACATTGTCGGGGCTGGTGGCGGAGAAGAAGTTCACCGAGTTCCAATCCACCTTGAAACAAGGTTTGAGCTATCTCTCATTCTCGAACCTGATTGCCGCCGCCGTTTCGCTCGCGTTGGCTGAACCGATTGTGCGGCTGCTGTTCGAGCATGGGAAATTTGGGCCGGACGCTACGCATCGCGTCGCACTGGCGTTGATGTGTCTTGCGCCGGGGTTGTTGTTGTTCTCGATGAACAACATTCTGGCGCGGGCGTTCTTCGCGCTCAACGACATCAAGACACCGATGAAGATCAGCGTGTTCTGCCTCGTGTTGAATCTCGTGTTCGCAGTCTATCTCGTGCAGCAATATCGCGAAGCCGGACTCGCCATCGCCAACACGATCAGCGCGATGTTCAACACGGGGCTGCTGTTCTTCGCGCTCCGCCGCAAACTCAAGCGGCTGGAGATGCAGGGATTGATAGGCAATGTGATGGCACTCATTGGCATCGCGACCGTGGCGGGCGGCGTGGCGTATTTCGTGTTCCGCTATTGGAATCAACACATCGGCCACGACGGACTCTACGCGCAACTCGGTGCGGTGTTTGTGCCGGGCATCATCGCGGGCCTGATCTACTGGCTGCTCGCGCTGGCTGCGAAAGTTCCTGCGGCGATGGAGGTGACGGGTTTGGTGCGGCGGAAGTTGGGCCGCTGATGGAGCGCGAGCGGTCTCCGCTCGCAGCGCGTTGCCAGAAAGAAGGCGCTGGAGAAATCAAGAGCCTGCTTCTTCGCCCACCCGCTGCGGGCGTGGGGCCGCCCGCGCTCCTTAAAATTTTCTCGCTCTTGAACATCCGCCGACTACCGTTGTCGGACTTGCATGACAAAGCTGAAAGTTAAGTCACCTATGCGCGCTATAAAAATTATCTGCGGATGCGGACTAGTTCTCGCTATCGCCGTTCCGTCGCTCTTCGCCCAGAAAGTTCCCGTCATCGAAAAGACGTTGTCCAACGGCATGAAATTGCTGCTCGTCGAGCGGCATGACGATCCGTCCGTGGCAGGCGGCTGGGTGGCGCACGTCGGCAGTTCCAACGAGCGCCCCGGCATCACGGGCATCGCGCATCTGTTCGAGCACATGATGTTCAAAGGCACGCCCACGCTCGGCACGACGAATAATCAGCGCGATCACGAAATCATCCTCGAACAGGAAAAAGTCCGCGACGAGATGCGTGCCGAAGAAGTGAAGATGCGCCAGGCCATGCGCCGGGGTGAGATTGACGACATCGCGAAGTTGGAAAACAAAACCGCCCACTACAAGGAACTGGAGAAGAAGTTCAACGAACTCGTCACCGAACAACGGCAGATGCTCGTGAAGAATGAGTTCTTCAAGATTTACACCAGCAACGGCGGTTCAGGGATGAACGCCTACACGTCCGATGATATGACGGCTTACTTCGTCAATGTGCCCGCGAACAAGCTGGAATTGTGGATGTGGATGGAGTCGGAGCGACTGTTACGACCTGTGTTCCGGGAATTTTATTCCGAGCGCGATGTGGTGTTCGAGGAGCGCCGGATGCGCACGGAGTCCACGCCGCTCGGCAAATTCAACGAGACGTTCAACTCCATTTTCTGGGAATCGCATCCTTACAGTTGGCCGACTGTGGGCTGGCCTTCGGACATCCCTGCCATCACGAAAGCGCAGGCGGATGAGTTCTACGCCACGTTCTATGCACCCCAAAACATCACGTTGATTCTGGTGGGAGATTTCGACTCGGAGAAAACAGCCGCGCTCGCGGAGAAATATTTCGACCGTATCCCGCGCGGCAAAAAAGAAGTGCCGGATGTCGTCACGCTCGAAGTGAAGCAAGTCGCCGAGAAACGCATGAATGCCGAAGCGGAAACCAATCCGCAGGTGGACATTCTTTGGCACACGGTACCGTTCGGTCACAAAGATTCCTATCCGCTCGCGATTCTTGGCCAGCTTCTGTCCACGCGCACGGGGCGGTTGTTCAAAGGGATGGTGTTGACCAATGAAGTGGCGACAGAAGCATGGGGTCATCAGATGTCGCAGAAGTGGGCGGGCGCATTCAACATTGGCGGCGAGGCGAAGGATGGTCGCACGCCCGCAGAAGTCGAAGCCGCCATCTATGCTGAACTCGATAAACTTGCCAATGCAGAAGTGCCCGCCGAGGAATTGCAGAAGGTGAAAAATAATTTTGCGGCAGGAGAATATCGCAAGCTTGGTTCGAACATTGCCATTCTAAACCAACTCATGCATTGCGATGGATTGGGTGACTGGCGCGCGATCAATGAGTCGGGGCCAAAGTATCAGTCCGTCACCGCCGCCGATGTTCAGCGCGTTGTGAAGACTTATTTCACGAAAGAAAATCGCGCCGTGGCGACATACACCCGCAAAGTTGAAACTGCCAAAGCCCACTGATATGAAACACTTTTCTCTCCATCTCACAACCTTGTTGCTCGCGTGCGCGAGTGTGGTGACGTCTTGCAGTTCACCCAAAAAATCCTGTTGCGCGTCTGTTAGTAAGTCGGCTGCTACGGGTGCAACGACCATTCCAGATCGCCCGGAAAAACTTTCATTCCCGCCGTTCGTCTTCACACCGCCAAAAACCGATCAGTATCGCGTGGAATTGAAAAGCGGGCCTGTGGCCTACGTCGCGGAAGATCGCGAGCTGCCGCTCGTCACCATTTCCATTATTGTCCGCACGGGTGATTGGGTTGAACCCGAAGGCAAGGAGGGTCTCACTGATTTCTGCGGCTCGTTGCTCACCAAGGCTGGAACAGAATCCCGCACCGCTCAGGAACTCGAGGAGCGTCTCGCGTTTCTTGCTGCAAACCTCGGCTCAAGCATCCAGGGCGCGCAAGGGTCAGTCGCGCTCAATCTCCTTTCCAAGGACCTTGACGAAGGACTGGCGATTTTGCGCGAAGTGCTGACGAAACCGCGCTTCCAACAGGATCGCATTGACCTCCAGAAGCGGCAGACGATGCAGGCGATAAAGCAACGCAACGACGACTCTGCCAGCATCGAAGACATTGAACAGGGCTTTCTCTGCTACGGCGAAAAGTTCTGGGATAACCGCCATCAAACCGCCGCGTCCATCGAATCCATCACGCGCGACAACTTGCTTGCGTTCCACCAGCGCTGGTTCTTCCCCGGAAACTTTACGGTCGCGGTGAGCGGCGATTTTGATCGCACCGACATGATCGCGAAGCTGGAGAAACTGTTTGGCGACTGGCCGTGGACAGGCACGCCGCCACCGCCGATCCCACAGGACATCGCGATGGCTGCGCCCGGCATTTATCTGGTGGATAAATCGGTGAATCAAGGCCGCGTCTCGCTCCTGCTGCCGGGCATCAGCCGGGACAACCCGGATTATCTCCCGCTCCTCGTCATGAACGACATCCTCGGCGGAGGAGGCTTTTCCTCGCGCCTCGTCAACCGTGTCCGCTCGGATGAAGGACTGGCCTACTCCGTCGGCTCAATCTTTCAGGGGGGAATTTATTTTCCGTATGCGTTCCGCGCCGCGTTCCAATCCAAGTCCCGCACCGTGGCGTATGCGACGTCTCTCATCATTGAGGAATTGAAACGCATCGCCGCAGAGCCGGTGAAGGATCAGGAATTGGCCGATAGCAAGCGTGGCTACGTTGATCGTCTGCCGCGCAACTTTGCGTCCAAGGGGCAGGTTGTGGGCGTGTTTGCGGGCGAGGAATTCACGGGCCGCCGTCAGAACGACCCGCAGTTCTGGCAACAGTTCACCACGCGCATCAACGCCGTGACAAAGGAAGACGTGCAGCACGTTGCCAAAAAATACCTCACGACTGATCGCCTCGTGATCCTCATCGTCGGCGAGAAAGAGGAGATTCTCAAAGGCCACCCGGATCATCCCGTGAAGCTGACCGACCTTGGCGGCGGTAAGTTGACTGAACTCCCGCTGCGCGATCCGTTGACGTTGAAGCCGCAGGTGAAATAGGCGTGCAGGTAGGGCGCGTCACTCCGTGCGCGCCGCGCTTGGCCAGACACAGGGCGGCGCGCACGGAGTGACGCGCCCTACCTGAAAAATTCACCACGCTTTTATTCGCTATGGTTTGGCCGGACAAATTACATTCCATCCGCGGTCTTATGGGCTGCTGCCATTTGTTGGAAGACAGTGACGCGAGTGTGATGATAGATGCGGGGATGATCGGCGAACCTTTCCTGATCAAACGGCTTGTTCAGCAACTTGGCCTGAACCCAACTTCCATCAAAGCCATTCTCCTGACTCACGGCCACCTCGATCACGCAGGGAATCTCGCGTGGTTGAAGGAGTGGACTGGCGCGCGCGTGTTCGCCCATGCTGAGGAGCACCGACACATCAACGGTGATTATCCTTACACGGGCATCAATCGCTGGTGTGGTCGGCTGGAAGCGGCTGGGAGATTTCTGTTCCGGTATCGTCCTGCGGCAATTGACGAATTCATCACCGACTTGCAGGAGCTTCCGTTCTGGGGCGGACTGCGGGTGATCCATCTGCCGGGGCATACGCTCGGCCACTGTGGATTTTACAGCGCGAAGCATGATCTGCTTTTTAGTGGAGACATGATGGCCAGTTACTTTTTCAACGTCCATAAACCGTGGGCCATCCTGAACAGTTGTCCCGCTGAATTCCCTACGAGCGTCGAAAAAATCCGCCAGCTTGCTCCACGGCTAATGATTCCGAGTCACTACGATTTCCGTGATGGCGAACTTCACCGCCGACGATTCTGTCGGCTGAACGCCATTCAGGATTGGGGTTGAACAGGGGAATTTCGGCGCAGGGGCGAGAGGCGTTGGGCCATAGGCTATCGACTCTGACTGTTCCCATGTTTGCGCCGACTCACGTCGGCGGCTACGAGGTTTTGAAAGAACCTCAGACGTAAATGATATTACTTCTTCAACTGCGCCGGCGTGGGCGAGTAATACTTGAATGTGATGCCGTTCACGCTGGCGTTCACCGACCACACGGAGAAGCCGAAGTATTTGGAGACTTTTGCGTAGTCAGGCAGCAGAGCGAAATCCAGCCAGTCCTTGAGCTGTTTCTCCGGCGCCGCGAACGGAATCATGCTTTCGATCACGCTGCCGCTCGCGCTGTTGGTGTTGGCCGCGCTGAGTTTCAACATGTCGAACGTGAGGCGCATCCGTTCGGATTCGTTTTCATAAGTGAACCAGCCGCTGCTTTGACCGCCCACTTTCGCCACGGCGTCACTGAGTCCGGAGGTGTCGCGCAAGGCCTTGCCTTGGCTCTCGCTGCTGCGTAGAAATTCCTCCAGCGTGCTGTCATCCGCGCTGAACGCGACGTAACCGCCGCTGGCCACGTAACTCAAACTCTTGCTCGCGCCGCCGCCTGCGCTGGCCGACATCACGGGCGGCTTGAACGAATAGATTTTGCGTCCCAGAAAATCGCGCGTCTTGGGGTTGGCTCCCGAGGGTGAAAGAATTACGAGCAACCCTTTGAGCGATGCAGCGAGTTTTTCCGCATTGGGCGAGCCGAGGAGGAAGAGAGACGGAGCCGAGGCGACTTCGACGGCGGTTTTTCCACGCGGCACTTTCTCGTAATAAATCAGATCGTCGCCGAGATTGCCGAAGATGTTTTTTCGGATGTCGTAATCGGGTTCTTCCGACTGCATCGCTTCGCTGCCGGTTTTGAGGATGTAATTCCAGCTATCCAATCCGCCGGGAAAAACGTCCGCCACCATCTTTTCCAGAGTGGCGATCATTTTCTGTCCGTCCAGACGCCAGCGTGAAAACTTCACCGCGTCTGCGGGCACGAACGCTGGCACGCTGGATTCCTTCGTCTCCATGGCGAGCAATTTCATCAGCCCGGCGCGCGTGGATTCGGGAGCGTTAAGAAATAACTCTACTGCGCGGCCATCGCCGGTGTCGCGGAAGTTGAACGCCACGGCCTTGAGTCCGTTCAAGCCAGCGGCTGCGATGATTTTGCTGGCGGACGGAATAGGCAACGGACTGGGGGCGTCGGGGTTTTCGGTATCCGCCATGACCTTCGCGAGCACGTCCACAAACGTTTTCGCGTTGAGCCAGCCAAATACGGGCGCATCGCGGAACATGCCGATGCGCGCCGATTCAAAATCCGGTTGTTCTGCCAGCGTGGCGGCGGAACTGCCTGCGACGGCGCGCGCCATGATTTTTTCCACCACCTTTACCGTGCTGCCGACAATGAGAAGCGAATCATACTGCCCGATGACGAGTTCGTCCCGCGCCGCTTCTTTCTTGTCGCCTTCCTTGCCGAGTTCTTCCACGTCCTGATGTTGCGGGAAGAACTGGCGCAAGGTCTTTGGCATGTCGTTCGTGGTGAGCGGCACGATGGAGAATTCCACGTCGCGAATCTTTTCGGTCTTGATTGCCTTTCCGTCCGCGCTCCATTTCTTCCGCAGTTCAGCGAGATTCTTTTTGAGCAAATCACTCTTATCCTTCGCGTCGAGCAGGAAAACAAAAGCGGGCACGCCGTCGTCCTTCGCCTTCCCCTGCCAGCCTTCCTGCGTGACGGCAAAGGTGACCTGCCCCTGCAACAACGCTTCGTAGTCATCAAACTTCACACCAAGATCGCGCTCCAGCGGCTTGACGAATTCCTCGCTCCACTTGGCCGCGAACTTGGTGCGGAACGGCTTCAGGGCGGCGTCATCCCAGAACTGGCTCTGCGGAGATTTTTTATAGACTTCGCGCAGCTTCGACCAATCCGGCGCGGAAACCACGGCGAGCGTGTCTGGCGGCAACAGTTTTTCCGCTGGCGGTATCGCGGCGATCGCGGCACTGGAACACAAAAGCAGGGCGCACAACAGCGCAGCGCGGAGTGCGCCCGTCCTCGGGCGCAGCGGCATGGACAGGCTGAGTGTTGTCGCATTACTCGCACGCTTCTGGTTTGCCAGGTTGGCTGTCCCGAAAGCTTTCGGGGCACTCCGGTCGAGAACGGCGTGGGTGATGGAAATTATTTTCTTAGTCATGGGAGATGGAGCGATTGATGATAGCGGGACGAAAATTGGCGGATTAGTTGTCGTCCGCTTTGAGTTTCGTGCTGCTCGGCGGTTCGAGATAACGGAACGGATTGCTGGGATTGTCGTTGGCGTAGGCGTAAGCATCGCGATGATCCAGGAAGTGCCGCACCATCTCGGACGGGATCGCGAAGCCGAGTCCTTCACCGGCGGTGATCTTCATGTTGGTGACGCCGACGACTTCGCCGAGGAGATTGAACAACGGCCCGCCGCTGTTGCCGGGATTGATCTGAGTGGTGGTCTGCAAATAAAGATCGCCGCCGATCTGGCGCGTCTTGGTGCTGAGGATTCCCTCGGTGACGGTGCGTTCCAGCCCAAGCGGACTGCCGATGGCGAACACGCGTTCGCCCACGGAGAGCGCATCGCCACTGCCAACCTGAATGTGTTTGAACTTCGGGGCGTCCTTGTCCTCGATCTGCAACAGCGCGAGATCAGCGAACTTGTTCATGGCCACGATGCGGACTTGTTTGTAAGTGCGGCGTTCGAGCTGGCCGTTGTTCTGATGATAAACCTCGATGGAAATCTGCGTCTCGCCTTCGATGACGTGGAAGTTGGTGATGAGAAAGCCGTCTTCATTGAGGAAGAACCCCGAACCCAACCCGCCGGGTGTGCGGACTTGAACCACAGCTTCGCCGAGTTGATAAACGAGATCGCGCACGTTCTTCTCGCCGCCAGATTTGCTGCCGACGGAATAAAGCCCTGAGATGACAGCCGCAGCAGGAATCGTCACGGCAGGCTGCGAGGAGGTTGCTGGAGAAGATTTCTTCCCGGACGCAGGCGTCTTGGGCGCAACAGGCTGCTCGCCAGAGATGATTTTGACGACGGAACTCTTCGGGATGACGAGAACCGTGTAGCCGACATCCACGACCACGCTGTCCCGGCGATCTGCGAGAATTTTTCCAGAAACGGACGCCGCGTCTTTGAGTTCGATGACATCTGCCAAGGCGGACATTGCGCCAAGAGCGATCAGGGCGGCGAGATTCAAAACGAATTTCAGCGACATGCCAGAACGATAACGAACGGTCTAAAGCGAAGCAAGCGGAGCGGCGGGGAGTTTTCAGCCGAGACAATTTCTTTCAACCACAGAACACACGAGACACACGAAATGGAAACTAAAGTCTGATGCGAGTTAGACTGTTTTAAACCCGAACTCTTGAGTCGAAACCGCGGATAACGCAGATGGCGCAGATGGGGGCAACTTGGATAAAAAGTAGCATGGGGCGGTTTTTTCCAACCGCCCGGATCGGATAATCTGTGTTATCCGCGTCATCCGCGTTTCCTATTTTGGTTTGCGGATTAAACCTGAGTCACTGTTTGGCGCCGCCTCTTTATTGACGCAAATTTCATTTTCGTCCTGTCTTTCGTGTGTTTCGTGCATTCCGTGGTTAATTCTTCTGCTTCGTTCCGGGTTAGTGGTTTTCCAAACCATTGACTCTCCTGACGCTGCGGGAGTAGGCGTGGCGCGCTCCGATCAATCATTACTCAGATGAAGGTCACACGTTTTCAAGCATCGGCTTTTTCAAGGACGCGAATGATTGCGTTCACCGTCATCGAACTTCTGGTGGTCATCGCCATTATCGCAATTCTTGCCGCCATGTTGCTGCAGGCACTGGCTAGCGCGAAGGAGAAAGCCAAGCGAATCAAGTGCGTTTCCAACCTGCGCCAGTTCGGCATCGGGCACACGCTTTATGCTGATGACAATCGCGGTGTGGTGCTTGAAACGATGGTCACGTCCGGTGTTTATCGTCATCCCGGCACGGTGGTCGTGCGCAATGTCGCAGGGCAAAACTATTACACCGTAGAGGC
>CAMCWI010000134.1 GCA_945882065.1 Akkermansia muciniphila | reverse complement strand
GGAGCGCCGGTCTGTGACCGGCTTTGGATGTGCGCGTTTCGATTCGTGCCCTATCTGCTTTGTTCGTCGCACAGCGCAGGTTTGCGGAAGTCGTAAGCCGACGAAACGTCGGCGCTCCTCCCTCTCCGCAATACTCGTCTTATTCAGATGACTTCAATGCTACCCTCTCCCGTCTTTAATCACACCGGTTTGCGACCTGGGACGGGAGGGCGTGCCGCAAAATCACTTCGACACGCGTTCGTAGAGATCAACCAAGCCAGGCACGTTGATCCATCGCGCCTTGGGTTTTCCTGAAGCGTCATTTCCCCACGGCAGTTCAATGCCTTGCTCGATCACCTGTGATGCCAGCAAAATGATTCCCGCGCCGACGAGGGGCGCGAAATCCATCTTCCCAAATCGCAAGGGCAGAGAGCGCAGCGGAGCGAGCAGCAGTCGCGCGATCACATCCAGATGTTGCCATAAAGGTTGTTTGCCGAAATACACGTAGCTGCTCACGAAGTACAACGCCAGCGCGCCGACGATGAGATATTTCCAGGCGAGATAACCTCCCACGCCCACGAGCAACGCCTGTTCAAAGCGATGCATCATCCCGGACACCGGCGGCAGGATGTTCCAATACGTGAGAGGCCAGCTTCCGAGCCACCAGATCGGGACGATGATCAACAACGGGAGAAGCAACTTCGTCACACGCGACCATTTTTCAATCGTACCGAGATGAAGACGCAGCAGTTGGCGCAGGGAGTCGGTTTCCATCGCGCCGGATTTCAACACGGACAACAACAGCACCCACAGGAGAAACACGCCGAGCATGACGCCAAAACTGTAAAACGAATACAGCAGCATCGTCATCAGTGAGGAGTTTGCACCGCAGAAGGGTACCGAGATGACGCCGATGTCAACCCGTCCGGCCCAGTTGAGGGCCGAGCCGAATTCCTTGTAGATGAAATTATAGAACAACGCCCGCACCACGAGCAGGCCGACGATGCCGAACGGCAGATGCCAGGATTTGAGCGGGGTTTTTTCCGCGCGCCTCAACGTTCCTGCAAGCGTGGCAGGCGTGAACTTAGACAATGGATCGAACCGGGCTGCGCGCCAGTTGAACCAGAGCAGCAGCCCGACCAAGTTCAGGATGAAATCGAGCAAGCCCATTGGGACGTGTTTCGTTTTCCGTGTTACATCAAGAATGGGCGAGCGCGGCTACTTGACGCAATACGCAACACGCAATACGCCTCACATCATCTTCAACAACGTATCCGCCATATCACTCGGCGTCGCGGCCACACCGATGCCGGCGGCTTTGAACGCGGCGATCTTCGCTTCCGCCGTACCTTTGCCGCCGCTGACAATCGCGCCCGCATGACCCATGCGACGTCCGGGCGGGGCGGTAGTTCCCGCGATGAATCCGGCGACCGGCTTCTTGCAATGCTTCGCGATCCACTCGGCGGCTTCTTCTTCTGCGCTGCCGCCGATTTCGCCAATCATGATGATGCCGGTAGTTTCCGGGTCGTCGTTGAACAGTTTGATGACATCAAGATGCGACGTGCCGTTGACGGGATCGCCGCCGATGCCGACGCAGGTGGATTGGCCGACGCCGCGTGACGTGAGTTGCCACACGGCTTCGTAGGTCAACGTGCCGGAGCGCGAGACGACGCCGATGTTGCCCTTCTTATGGATGTAACCGGGCGCAATGCCGATGCGGCAGCCGCCGTGGGAATCCTTGCCTTCGCCGGGCGTCACAATGCCAGGGCAATTCGGGCCGATGAGGCGAGTCTTCTTGCCTTCCATGGCACGCTTCACCTTGATCATGTCATTGACCGGAATGCCTTCGGTGATGGCGACGGCGAGTTCGATGCCCGCATCCACCGCTTCAAGAATGGCGTCTCCGGCGAAGGGCGGCGGGACGAAGATCGCGCTGGCAGTCGCTCCAGTTTGCTTCACGGCATCCGCGACGGTGTCGAAAATCGGAACTTTCTTACCGCCATGCTCGAAGAACTGGCCGCCCTTGCCGGGCGTGACGCCAGCGACGATTTGCGAGCCGTAATCAATGGAGAGTTGGGCATGTCGCGCGCCGAAGCTGCCGGTGATGCCTTGGATGAGAACTTTGGTGTTGGGTTTAACGAGAATGGACATGTCAGATTTTCGATTTCAGATTTATCTTTGCTGCTGCCGCTTTTTAATTTCTTTCAAATCTCTCACTGAGATCCGGTCGTGGTCACGGTCCATCGCTTCTTTGGCGATGATTAAAGTATCAAGGTCAATGACCCGGCATCGGCCAATCGGGAGTTCCAACTCAACCGAATGTCTGGCGACATCTTCAAAACCGCCGACGCCTTTGATTTCACCGAGGCAGTCAAGGATGCCCAAGTCCGTCTTCAAATACAAATCCTTCAAACTGCCACATAATTCCGGCGTCAGTTCGAGCGGTAAATCTGTTCGCGGGCGATACACCGGATGAAGGTCGGCCAGTGCCTTCTGTATCCGCATCAAATTCTCCTCCGAGAATCGGCAACAAACATCTACATCCCGCGTGGAGCGCAAAACTCCGTGAGCAATGGCCGCAAAACCTCCCACCAAAACAAACTCCACGTTTCCCGTGATCAATCGTTTCGTCAGTTCAGCGAGATTTTGCATTTCGCTTCTCCATCGCAACCCTCAATGAATCGCCAAAGTTAATCATGTCGTCGTTTGCCAGAATTCTTTCCCACGGCGTCATTGCTAGACTGTCATCCAGAGACAAAGCGCCATCGTCGCCGATACCAACCTCGTTCGTTCGGTAGCTTGGCGAAGCCTCCTTCAATTCACTGCCCGTCGAGTTGTCGCGCGCTTGCATGACCAAATTAGTGGTGTCCAACCTTCCGTTTGTGAATGCCGACGGTGTTGCCTTCGGTATCAAAAATAAACGCCATGTGGCAGACGGGCGTGGGGAACGGTTCGAGTTGAAACTTCACGCCGTTGGTTTTCAGGTGCGCGATGGCGGCGTCGAAATCATCCACTTCCAGTGTGACTGAGCAGCCGGTGGCGGTGGGTTTCCAATCCGGTGCGCCGCAACCCAGGGAGAGCGTGCTGTTGCCGAGTTCGTACTCCGTCCACTGCATCTCGCCGGGATTCCCGTGAAGCATGGTGGGTTTCAATCCCAGCACGTCTTCGTAAAACTTCCGCGCCCGCGCCATGTCGGTGACGGGGTAACAACTGAATGCGATTTCGGTGACTTTCATGTCAGGAAAAAAAATGTCGCGCCAACGCGAACCGAGAACTCTTGAACAGCTTGCCCGCTGAATTACGCAAACGCCCCACTGCACTGCGCCTCGCAGCCACTTCACGCGCCACCACATCGCGGAGTGCTTCGCACTCGCGCCGAGAGCGTTCGTGATGTTGTGACAGTTCGATCATTTGTTTTTGCAGTTCAATCAGCCGACGATACGACTCCAAGCCGGTTGCCCCCGGCCTTGCCCGTTCCAACTGTTCGTCGTCCCGAAGCATCGCGCACTAGTTGCCAATCAACTGCTATTTGACGACAGCTTTGACGACCTTCTGCGCCGCGTCCGCCATTGTGTCGCCGGTGATGAGCGTGAGGCCGGATTCAGCCAACGTCTTTTTGCCCGCGACAACGTTGTTACCTTCAAGGCGCACGACGAGCGGCAGATTCAAGCCCGTTTCCTTCACCGCCGCGACGATGCCGGTGGCGATGACGTTGCAATCCATGATGCCGCCAAAAATGTTGACGAGAATGCCCTTCACGTTCGGATCCTGCAAAATGATCTTGAACGCTGCCGTCACCTGCTCCTTGCTCGCGCCACCCCCGACGTCGAGGAAGTTCGCGGGCATTGCGCCGAAATGCTGGATGATGTCCATCGTCGCCATCGCGAGACCAGCACCGTTCACAAGACAGGCGATGCTGCCGTCGAGTTTGATGTAATTCAGCGCAAACTTGCTCGCTTCGATTTCGAGCGGCGCTTCCTCGGCGAGGTCGCGCATCTCCATGATGTTCTTGTGGCGATACAGCGCGTTGTCGTCGAGACCGATCTTGGCGTCCACGGCGCAAAGTGCTTCCTTGCCGTCCGCGCCGACCACGATGCAGAGCGGATTGATCTCAACCATGCTCGCGTCGCATTCCCACCAAGTCTTGTAAACGCCCATGAGCAATTTCACGCCGCTGTTAAAGGCATCGCCTTTGAGGCCGAGCGCAGAAGCGATCTTGCGCGCCTGATACGGCATGATGCCGACGGCGGGATCAATCTGTTCCTTGATGATCTTCTCGGGATGTTTCTCAGCAACCTCTTCGATGTCCATGCCGCCTTCCGTGCTGGCCATGATGAGTGGGCGGGAAGTTTCTCGATCTAGCAACACGGCCAAGTAAAACTCCTTTTTGATCTCTTCTGCCGCAGCGACGAGCAGTTTGCTCACGAGGCGGCCTTCCGGTCCGGTTTGTTTGGTCACGAGCACCTGACCGAGCATGGACTTGGCCTTCTCGTAAACGTCCTCAATGCTCTTGCAAAGTTTCACGCCTCCTTGAAAGCCGCTCTTGAAAGTTCCCTTGCCGCGACCGCCCGCGTGGATCTGCGATTTCACCACGACGAGCTTGTTGCCCGCGCCGAAAAGTTTTTCCGCGACCGCCTTGGCTTGTTCAGGAGTGGAGCAGACATCGCCGGGGGGGACGGTGACGCCGTATTGAGCGAGAAGTTGTTTGGCCTGGTATTCGTGAATGTTCATGTCAGAAAAAATCCAACAACATTGAACGAATCTTTGCGCATGAAATCAATCTCTAACCCGGAGCGTGAGCGACTGCGGGCGAACCTTGACGCTTTATCACAACAATCTTCTCTTAAAAATTTGGTTGGAAACTTCTGCCGCGATTCAGGCAAGCTAGTCGCATGTCCGACACAAGCACCGTGTTCTTGAGCAAGGCCGTCGTCTCCGTCGAGGAGGTTCAACGCGACTGGATGGACTTGAAAACGCGCGTGGGTCAACTCGAAGGCGAGCGCGCCCTGCTCGAACGCGAGAACAAGACGCTGCGTCTCTTGCTCGAACGGGTGGTCGAACATCGCCAGCGCTCGCACAGTGAACTGATCCTCCTGCTCACGGGGCTTGTCAGCAAACTCCCGATCAACGACGTCGGCGTGGTCGTTTCAAAACTCGTCGAACACAACGCGAACGTGGCGGAAGTTTGCGCCGCGCTTTCCAGAGGCAGCGTGGAAGCGTCATTGCCACAGCCGACCGTGTTGAAAAATCTGGAGCAAGCCAAACGCGATCTGTTCGAGGCGATCAAGCCTGCGGTGGATGAATTGATCCAGACCGATCCGCCGTTGGAGATAGCGATGTTGCGGGGGTTGATCACAAGTCCGAAATCTTTCTTCACACCCGCAGCGATCCGCGCAAACCGTTGCTTCGTCAAAGGCCAGGTCACCAAGGAACGCGTGTTGCGCGAGTTCGGCGAAGACGCGTTGCAGTTTTTCAACGACCTTACCACCGACGCGAAGTTGAATCCACGTCCCAAGCAGGAGGAGATAGTGCTCGCGTTCAAGCCGGACTTTGAGGCGTTGCTCTCGCAGAACGCAACGCTCGCCGCCGCAAAGAAACAGGAACTCACCGCGCTGTTCCATCGCATCCAGAAAAGTCGCGCCACCACCGACGCGGCCCGCGCGCAGAAGAATGCTTTTCAACGTCTGACGTTCGAGTTGGAGTTGTTGAACTACTACGAGAACCAAGCCACGGAAGCGCCGGACGTGATCTTCGCCTCGCGCCTTCCCGTCTTGATCGAGCAACTCGTGCTCGTGCCCAGCCAGGAAACGCTCGATCTGAAATGGATCACGCAAGCTGAGAGCCTGCTGGCGTTCATCATCTCACACGACCATCGTTTGATGGTCATCAACAACATCGGCAAGTCCGGCGGACTGTCGCGCATGTTGAAGTTTGTTCTCCGCTTGCGCGTGGAAAAACTCACGGATGAAAACGAAGTCATCCACGAGTTCGTCCGCGCCATCATCCCGCCCGCGCCGCAGAAGCCGCCCGCCACGAAGTCCGTCGCTGACATTCTGAAACTGATCGCGCAAGAAGTGCGTCAAAAACTCGTCATACGCGGCATCATGGGTTGCGACCGTTTGAAACGCGAGGAAGCTGAGGCGTTGGGACGTGCCATCGGAGCGGAGATGGGCGTGAAAGGTTTGGAAGAAGAAGTCCGCGCCAAGTCCCATCTCTCGCCGGAAGTAGAACGTGAACTCGCTTGGGACAAGATCAAGGAACTCATCCTCCAACGCGCTGATCCCTCCATCGTGGCCGCCGTCATCCGCGACCGTTTGCACGCGAAATACGACAGCGACGAGGTGAAACAAAGCTGGATCACGCTCGTCGAGTCCGAGCCAATCGCCTTCATCCGCACATTCTGTCAGTTGCCGTATCTGGCCGATGGCCGCACCGATCCCATCGCGCGCGCCGTGCTGGAAACCTACGTCACACGCCTTACGCACGACAAGTATGCCAGCACGTACGCCAAAGTTTTGAGCAGCTTGAAGAACATGTTCAAAGCCAAGGCCGACAGCCCCACGCTGTTGAACTTCATCGCGCTCGTAAAATGGGTGGACGCAGAATCCGCGAACAGATTGAGCCGCGACATTGGATTGCCGCACTGAAGTTCACCCGCGCTTGATCGTTTTGCCTCCAGTATATTCAAGACCCACCATGCAGACATCGTCCTCGAACGCGTGATCCACGGCGAAGTCCTGCACTTCCTTCAACAGCACATCGAACAACTGCGCGGCGGATTTCTTGAGATGTTTTTGCGCGGCAACCTGAAGCATCTCTTTGGTGTAAATCTGATCCTTCGGCGAATGAACTTCGTAGAGTCCGTCCGTGAACAGGAGCAGCAGATCGCGCGGGGCGAGTTGGGTTTCGGATGTCTCATAAACCGCCCTCTCAAATAATCCCAGCGCAGGCTGGCTTTGTTTCGTGTGGTTTTTCACAGGTTCAACTGTGTTCTCCGAGCGGCGCAACAGCATCGGCTTGGGATGTCCTGCATTGACGAATCGCATCTGGCCGGTGGTCGAATCTCCGACGAGATAAAACGCCGTGGTCAACACCGGCGAACCGGCTGGCTTCAAGATCGTCCACAATTTTGCGTTCAGTTTCGTGACGAACAATCCGGGGTCATGCGCGATGGGGCGCAACTCCTCCACGATGGCGCGGATCATCGCCGTGATGAGCGCGGAGCGGACGCCGTGTCCCGCCACGTCGCAGATGAACACCGCCACTTCCGTGTCCGAGATGGGTGTGATGCTGAAAAAATCCCCGCCTACCGTGCCGCTGGGAAGATAGCGGTGCGCGAATTGAAACGCCGCGTCCTCCGCCGCTGCGCCGCGCGGCAGCACGGGATATTGCTGCGGCAGCATCGCCACCTGTATTTCGCGCGCGGTCTTGAGGTCTTTCTCCATCTCCAGATTTTTTCCACGCAATTGTTCCTCACTCGCGGCGAGTTCGTCATTCGCCTTGCGGATGCGTTGTTCGGCGAGCTTGATGTCGGTGATGTCCCAGAACATGCCCTGCAATCCCACCGCCTTGCCGCTCGCGTCGAAGATCGGAATCTTCAACACTTGGATGAATTGATCCTCGCGGTTATCGAATTTGCTTTGCTCGACCTGCGTGAAAGGTTTTCCCGAAGTCATCACACGTTGGTCGTCTTCCTCGCGCAACCTAGCCAGTTCGGGCGGTAGAAAATCATAGATCGTTTTCCCCATTACCTCTTCAGATGTATGCCCAACAAACCGGCAGAATTCGCGGTTCGTGAACGTATAATGCCCAGCTACATCCTTGCGGAAAATGCACTGCGGCATCGTGTCCACCAACGAGTGATAGAGAGTTTCCGATTCGCGCAGACTGTCCTGCGCCTTGCGGATGCGTTCCTCTGCAAGCTTTTGCTCGGTGATGTCCCAGAACATTCCCTGCAAGCCGATGACCGTGCCGTCCTTTCCGTAGAGCGGCGTCTTGACCACCTGCACCACGGTTTTCTCCTGGCCGATGGGTTGATGCTCCTCGGCAATTTCATAACTCTTCCGCGTCACCATCACGCGTTGATCGTCCGCCAGATATTTTTTCGCCAGCTCAATGGGGAAGAAATCAAAATCCGTCTTGCCGAGAATCTCCTCCAGCGTGCAGGCGTAATGCTGGCAATACTGCTTGTTCGCGAACGTGAACCGCCCTTGCAGGTCTTTGCGAAACACATGCTGCGGCATCGTTTCCACCAGCGAATGATACAACGCCTCCGAATCACGCACGTTCTCCTGCGCCTGTTGCCGCGCCGTGATGTCCTCCACCGTGCCCTCGTAATGCAGCAGCAGCCCCTTTTCGTCGCGGATGGCACGGCAATTTTCCGAAATCCAGATGATGCTCCCATCCTTGCGGAAAATCTGCGACTCGAATCCCGTGATCGTGTCGTGCTCGTCCATGATGCGGCGGAACTCCTCGCGCCGCCCCGGAGCCACGTAGAGCCTGCGACCGATGTCCGTCATGCTCGCCATCAATTCATCCGGGTTCGCATAACCGTAGATGCGCGCGAGGGCGGCATTCGCCAGCAGATAACTTCCATCCGGTGTCGTCTGGAAAATACCTTCAACAAGATGATCGAAGATGCCATGATACTTTTCCTCCGCACGCACCAACGCCAGGTCTGCCTCATGCCGCTCGAGGGTATGCCGGATGGAACGCAGCAGCCAATTGGGGTTGATGTGGCTCTTGACGAGATAATCCTGCGCCCCGCCATGCACCGCTTCCACGGCGATGGCTTCATCATCTGCCGCGCCCAACACGATCACCGGCACAAGCGGCGCGGCATCCTGAAGAAGAGCGATGTTTGCGAGACCTGCGCCATCTGGGAGAAAAAATTCCAGCAGGATGACGCCGAAGTTTTCATGCTGGATGCGGGCCAATCCCTCAGCCAGCGACGACACTGTCACCACGCCTCCGATCATTTCACGCGCCTGATCCAACATCCCGCCGATGGCGCGGGCAAACGCATCATCATGTTCGATGAGCAAAATCTTCAACGCCTGCCGTCGGGAAACAAAATCGGTATCACGTCCAAACATAATCTATCGCCCGCGCGCTGGTGGGCGCGTCGAAAATGACAGGCACGCGCCCGCGTCGCAAGAGGATTGGGTTAGGAGAACTGCTCAGAATTAATAAAGCCATCACCATCTCACTCGGAAGAACTCGTCACCGCCATGACACTTGATCCTATCTATTCTGAAACCATCCGCGCGCCGCCCGCCCGCGCCACGCATCGCAAAGAATTGTCACGTACGCGTCCCGAACACCCCACGCACTGTCTCGCACTGAGAAGGCCCGACCTTGCGCCCTTACGTCGCCAGATGGCTAGAGGGCTGGAATGAGGTGTCTGGAATTTGCCAACTATCTGACGGTCAGGGACAGCGTTGAAGCCTGACCTTGGGCGAATGAAAGTTTCCCTCGAGGAAAACTTCGCACGCGTCGCTCTCGCTCAGTTGCAAACCGGTGGACATTCCGCTGTTCACGCCTCGGAATTCTTTGCCCCCGTCACCGCACGCAGACGATACGATGTTTGCCCAGGCCCAGCAGGAAAGTGCTATCTTCATTACTACTGATAAGGATTTTTTCCATACCGTGCCGTTGACGTTTGAGTATCATTGGGATGAGATCGGAAGCAGGAGGCGAATTGACAAGATGAGGGGTGGTATGGGGGATGTGGTATTGGGGAGGAATAAATAAAAAAGCCGGAACATTTCTGTTCCGGCTTTTAAGAAAGGATGGCGACGACCTACTCTCGCAGAATCTATAAGACTACTACCATCGGCCCTGCAGTGTTTGACGGCCGTGTTCGGAATGGGAACGGGTCGGACCACT
>CAMCWI010000133.1 GCA_945882065.1 Akkermansia muciniphila | reverse complement strand
ACTTTCATGAGTGGTTCACCTTGTCCGTCGAGTATTTCGTAGCGGTTCGCGGTGCGATGTCCGCCGCGCTTGGTGGATCGCTTGCGGGTGGTTTTGAGCCATTTGTTTTTCTGTAAATTGGCGAGCCATGGAGTGATTGATTCCGCTGTTGTCCCGATGGCTTCGCAGATTGTCAGATAGGACGGCCACACCATGGAGTCGCCACGCTGGGCGTTGAGGTGGGTTTGTAGGAAGTACCACAGTCGAAATTCGCCGTGACTGAGGTTCGTGTCGCAGCTGGCTGCCTGAATGATTTGGACGCGGCTGCGGGGGCGGTCGGGCTTATCGGCGTTGAGGAGCTGGTTGCTCACATGACGCCTTTCGAAGAATGACGACGGCGGCGTGACGGATGGCGGCCGTGTCGGATGATGTAGTCAACGAGCCTTTTCGTTGAACCATTCGCGGCGGATTTGCGGCGGCGAGACTTAGGCATTTGAACCTCCTTTGGCGATTTGTTGAGCGGTTGGTGTGTTCACAGGGCGTGAACCTTTCCCGGCATGGTGCGAGAGCGGAGAAACTTTTCCACCGCTGCCACGGAGTAAAAAGTTGTTCCACCGCCGCGCTTGGCGAGCGGGTTTGATTTCAGTCGCGGGATGCGAGCTGCATCAAACCAGTTCCGCAACGTTTCTACCGTGGGAACTGGGGCGATTAAGTTTGGAAGGATGTTTTCGCGTAGCTCGCGCATTGCCGCGAGTCGCGCCGTTGAATATGTTTTAGTTTCAATCACGCCCAAAGGATTCCATTCCTTTGTGCGTTTGAATTGGGACAGGAACTGACTTATTCCATGCGATAATGTCGCAATTACGGCTTCGGCATTCCGGGTGTTTCGTCGAGCGGGATTCCAAATTCTTTGGCGTAGCGTTTGATTTTCTTGCGTGACGATTGCCAATCTTCTTCCGAATAGTCCGCGATGCGTTCGGCAAGGGTTGCTCTCATGTCACGCATGGCAAGCGGCTTTCCTAAAATGCCGCGAGTGATTTTTCCGTCCTTCGCGATGGTTCGCAGCTTGCGCCAGCCAGTGCCAAACATTCCAGCCATGTTGAACAGGACAACCAATTCGTGATTTGGCTTTGCCTTGTGTCGTTTCCAAGTGTCCAGAGCGCGAGCCATGTCATGAAGTGTTTGAGATTCTCCGCGAAGGATTATTCCAGCGAGCTTCAAACCTAGATTCTGCAAGTGCATCTCTTGGTTGCGACGGATGCCATGCTTGGCGCATTGCTTGGCGTGTTTCGCTTCGTCGAACAAAGAGTCAAAAGGTGTTCCCGGTTCTTTGTTAGCTGCAATGCTGGCGCGGGCGTTCCATGTATTCGCGTCACGTATCCGCTCAATCATTTTCTTCATTTTGTTCCTTTCTCAATCGCTGCCGGCGTGAGCTTGTAAAACCGCTTCGTGTGCTTGGTTGTGGCGTTGGTTTGGTTTTGATAATGGCGTTTGATGATGGCTTCGGAATTGTCAAACTGCTCTGCCGTCAATCCGTAGCTGCCAGAGTCCCGGAAGAAATGACTGATTGCCGTGTGACGCAACACGTCCACCGTCCACGGTATTGTTTTCGCATTTGATACGCGTCCACCAAAGCCAGCCGCGAGCTTTACGGCGTCAAAGTCCCGTCGCCAGTTCATCCCGGTGATGGGTTTGTCTTTGTAGCGTTTCAACCATGCCGCGAGAGTTGGTTGAATCTTCACAACACGGTTTCGCTTCGTCTTGCTCTGGTCGCTGGTGAGGCTGATTTGTTTGTCGGAAAGATTGATCTGCGGACATGTGAGGCGTTGCAATTCAAAGGGACGCAAGCCAGCGAACAAGGCAAGGGCGACATAAGGCGCAAGCAAACCGTCCTTGTGATTGATCGCAGAGCGGAGCAAAGCCTCGCATTGCTCAATCGTGAGGATTTGCGGCGGTGCTTTATCGCCTCTGAGCCTGCGCTTCTCCGCGCGGGCTGGGTTCGTTGCAATCCACCGTCGCGGGCGTTCCATGCACCACGCAAAGAAACGACTCAGGGCGCGTCTGTCATTGTCCCGCGTTGCTGGCGAAACGTTGCGCTTGCTCAAAAAGTCGGCAATCAGGTCTGGCGTGATGTCAGCGACTGAAAGATTCGGGATGCTATTCGCGAACACGTTCACCCGGATGATTAGATTGCGGCGGGTGTGGTCGCGCATGTAATCCTCGCCACCGTGTTTCAACTGATTGAGCCATGTCTTAAACTGGTCGAATGCTTCGTCGAGCTTCACCGTGTGTTTTACTGAGTGCTGTTTGCCGTGACGCAACCAGTAATCCACCGCGAGACTGATTTCGTGGTCAGCGTCCAGACGAAGGAAACAAGATTCTGAGAGGCGCAACTGGGTATCAGTGAGCTTGGTTGCCCTGACTGCGGTTTCCGTAGCGCGGGCGAGGTATTCCATCTGCAATTCAACTTGCCGACATTGCGCCGCTTCGATCTCTGCGAAGTTTTCCCGGATGCGTGTCCCGTCGCGCTTGCTGCCCGCTACGCGATAAGATTTTGTTCCGGTGCGGTTCTCGTAGGTGATGATTTTGAACCGAGGCTTTTCAGTTCTTAGGTCACGATTTCGCGGTGATGGCAGATTTAATTCTAAGATGTTGCCTGCGTTCGGATTCGCATTTGTTTCCATTGCTTCCGACTCTCGCACTAGTCTTGGAGTTAGTCAACCGCTTTGGCAACCTATTTTTAGACATGCGTTACACCCTTGCAAACATGGGGCGGAAACAACATTTGTGCAAACTACTCATAAGCCTTTGGTCGCAGGTTCAATTCCTGCCTCTGGCACCATCTTCCAAGATTCGCGGCTTCGGAGTTTGATGTTTCAAAGCTTGTCCTGGTTTCGCGCCCGTGTGTTCTCCGTTCACTACCACTGCCACGCCGTTGACCAGCACGAATGGAATTCCAACTGCGTAGTGATGCGGGTCGTTGTAAGCAGCGGGATCGCTGATCTTCTCAGGGTCAAACACGACGATGTCCGCCCAGCCTCCTTCCCGGATTAATCCACGGTCACGCAATTGAAAGGTGTTCGCGGGCAGGCTCGTCATCTTGCGGATGGCGTCTTCGAGTCGCAGCGTCTTGAGTTCGCGCACGTAACGGCCCAGCACGCGGGCGTTGTTGCCGTAACCGCGTGGGTGCGGTACGTCTTTTCCGAACTCCCGCAATCCGCTGTCGCAGGCGATCATCGTGTTCGGATGTTGCATGAATTTCTGCAAGTCTTCCTCGTTCATTCCGTGAAACACTCCGCTCGCGCTGCCGTTCTTCTCGATCTCCAGGATGGTTTCAATCTGGTCATCCAACGTGTCTGAGCCGCGAAGTTTCTTGGACGCTTCGACGATGTTGAGGCCGTTGAGTGACGTGTCGTGTTTGTAGGAGGCGATGACGGCGTAGGCGAAATCCTTCCGTCCGCGTGCGACAACTTTTTCCTTTATTCGCGTGGCAAGCTTCGTCTTCTCAGCGGGATCAGCGATGAGTTCTAGGAAATGTTTCTTGCCGCCATCGAACGCGTCGTCCGGGATCAATTGCCGCATCGTCGTGCTGGAAGCGGTATAGGCGTATTGATCGTGCGTGATGTCTAGTCCCTCGGCGCGCGCCTTGGCGATATAGGCAAGGACGTCGTCCGCTTTGCCCCATGATTTCTCGCCGCTCAACTTGATGTGAGAAACCTCAGCGCGCACTTTCGCTTCGCGCGCGACGCGGAACACTTCATCCAGCGCGGAAAAAATCTGGGAATCCTCGTGTCGCATGTGGCTCGCGTAAATGCCGTCGCGTGGAGAAACAATTTTTGCGAGTTCGACGATCTCGTCCGGTTTGGAGAACACGCCCGGCAGATAGATCAGTCCCGTGGACAGACCGACTGCGCCGTCGTCCATCGCGCGTCCCACGAGTTGTTTCATCGTCTCCAGTTCGGCAGCGGTTGGCGGGCGATCAAAGCTGCCGCCCATCGCTTTCTCACGAACGGTGTTGTGGCCGATCAGTGTGGCGATGTTGGGCGAAACTCCGGTGCGCTTGATGTCGCGAAAGTATTTTCCGACGTTCAATTCAGACGCGCCGCAGTTGCCGACTACGAGCGTCGTCACGCCCATGCGAAGAAAATTTTCCGCGCGCGGTTGCTCCACGATCTCGTCTGCGTGCGTGTGGACATCCACAAACCCCGGCGCAACGATCATCCCTGTTGCATCAATTACGGTCTTCGCATCGCTTGTGATTCGACCGATACCTGTGATTCTGCCGCCTTTGATTCCAACGTCTGCGAAGCGCGCCGGGTTGCCTGTGCCGTCCACGACGCGTCCGCCACGGATGATCGTATCGAAGGTCGCCCCGGAGACAGGCGCGATGGCAAGGCCACTCAGCAACAACAGTGACGCAGCGAAGTGTTTCATGGTTGAATCAATAACAGGGCAGAGCGGCGAATCGAGAAATATCTACTGGCATGTTTGTGTGAAAGCTGGCCGCGCTTCGCTTCGCATTGATTCGAGGCGATAGGCTGCGTAACCTTCACGTGTATTTAATGAAACTCCTCGTCATCGGTTCAGGTGGGCGTGAACACGCGCTGGTTTGGAAACTCGCGCAGTCGCCGCATGTCACACAGATGTGGTGCGCGCCGGGCAATGCCGGCATCGCGCTGGAGCGACTTGCCAAGAACGGCGCGCTTGTCGAGAACGTGAACATCGCAGCGGATGATTTACCCAAGTTGCTCGTGTTCGCGCAGGAGAAGAAGGTGGATTTCACCGTCGTCGGCCCGGACAACCCGCTCGCGCTCGGTATTGTGGATCTGTTCCAGAAGCACGGCTTGAAGATTTGGGGCGTGAATCAGAAGGCCGCGCAGTTCGAGTCGTCAAAAGTGTTCTCGCAACAGTTCATGGAGAAATACGGCATCCCGACAGCCTCGGCTGGCACTTTTTCAGAGGCCGGGCCTGCCAAGGCCTTTTGCGCAACGCTTGGCGGCAAGTGCGTGGTGAAAGCTGATGGACTCGCGCTCGGCAAAGGTGTTTTGATCTGCCACAACCAAGCCGAAGCAGAGAAGGCCGTTGACGAAATCATGGTCAGCAAGGCGTTCGGCGCAGCGGGCGCGAACGTCGTCATCCAGGAATTTCTCGAAGGCATCGAGGTTTCTCTGCACGCGCTCTGCGACGGCAAGACGGCGAAGATTTTCCCCACATCGCAAGATCACAAGCGCGCGCTCGACAATGACGAAGGTCTGAACACCGGCGGCATGGGCACGTATTCCCCCACGCCGTTTCTCAACGACACGCAACTTGCCGAGACCGCGCGCCGCGTGCTCGAACCGTTCATGCGCGGCTGCGTGGCCGAGGGCATTGATTATCGCGGGCTGCTCTATCCCGGCGTGATGCTCACGAAGAACGGCCCGAAGATCCTCGAATTCAACGCGCGCTTCGGCGATCCCGAGACGCAGGTCTATCTCACGCGCCTCGAAAGCGATCTCGTGGAACTGCTCGAAGCCAGCGCGAGCGGCACGTTGGCGAAGCACAAGTTGAAATGGAGTCCGCTCGCGAGCGTGTGCGTGGTGATGGCGAGCGGCGGTTATCCCGGCAACTACGCGAAGGGCAAGCCGATCCTCGGCCTGGCACAAGCGGCGATGCTGCCGAACGTAAAAGTTTTTCATGCGGGAACGGCATTAAAGGACGGCCAAATCGTGACGAACGCCGGACGCGTTCTCGGCGTGACTGCGATGGGCAAGGATTTAAGCGCCGCGCAAGCCGCAGCGTATGCGGCGGTGGAAGCGATCACATTTGAAGGCGCGCAGTTCCGCCACGACATCGCGGCGAAGGCGTTTTGAAACGCAGAGACGGAACGAACGTTAAATTGCTCCGAGACGCTTGAGGCGCGCCAGCGCGAGTTCCAAGCGCTCGTCAGACAAGGCAGCTTGGCGGAGGCGAGATTCGATGAGAGCCGGGTCAACCAGTTTGTGCTGCATCAATCCCGTGATGAACAAAAAGTCCTTCTCTCGTCCCGCCGCAAGTTTGGCAACAGCGAGGTCATGCACTTCCAGGCACAAGCCGCAGCCGTTACCAGTGTTGGCATTTCGCACCACAACCAACCGGTCTTTCCAACCCGCTGGCAGGATGGCTGTCTCTTCCGCCACACCGTGTGCGTAATAGCCAAAAGTTTGGTGGAACGGCGAGCCTTCTCCGATTGAACCATCAATCAATTCAGCGTCGGCGGGATTGCGAAAAGTGAACACGTCGGCTTCGATGGAAACCAGCAGGTCGGCGGGAGCTTCTGGGAACTGGCCGAGAACAGCCTGACTGCCAATGACCACGATTTCGGTCGCCCCGGTGATGCCGGCTGCGGCGCGAATGATGTGTTCAAGCTGCGGTCGTTGCATGGCGGAAGCGTTGTTTCAATTCCCACACCTCGCGCGCGGACAAAACACCGGCGAACGGAGAGTTTTGGCGGAGGCGTTGTCCCTCTTCAGTTGTAGAAGTCAGAACCGCGCAGATTTCCGCCAGCGGACGATTTAAAATCCCTCGCCATTCCTCATAGCAGCGGAGCAGGGCGGGCGCATTGGAGTTTTGTTGTGACCAACGCGCCAGATTGTCCTGGGCGAGTTGAAGCAGGCTGGGTTGCTCCCGCAAACGCGCGGCGGTGCGACGGCACAATTCCAGGCTGATCTCGTCTATCAACTCGTGACTCACAGTGGCAAAGTAGCCGGATGGTTTGCGGTGGTCAACGCTGCCGGTTCATCACCGATGGCGGTAAATGCCGCAAGAGCGATGTAGCGTCAGGCATCCCTGCCTGACGTAGAGGGCGTGCATCCTTGCCGCCCGGAAAGAACGATGGGGTGCGAGAGTCGCTTGCAGAATGTAGGGCGCGTCGCTCCGCGCGCGCCGTCGTGGTTAAACAGGACGCGTCCTTTTCCAACGAAGCTCGGCGCGCACGGACTGACGCGCCCTACCCGCCCGCGACTGGTAGGGCGGGGCGGGCAGTCCTCTGCCCGTCGCGAACGTAGAGAGACGATTTTGGTGGGTAGGGCGCGTCAGTCCCCTGCGCGCCGTCGTGGTAAATCTGAACTCTCTCTTCATAGAAGATGTATTCGAGGAGTGTGAGGTTGTTTATCATGCTGGCCATGTTCACCGGTATCGAAAATTGATTGTTCGGACAGAACACGAGGATTTTCCGAAGGTGGTTTTCTTGATGGATCAAACACTTGAGAACATGGAATACTTCAGCATTCATTCATGGTCTGACGACGTCTTTCAGAGTGAGTTTGAGGTTCAAGACGCAGTGACGTTGACTAAGCAGTTCATCAGTCAAAAGTTTTGCGTGATTGAGGCTTTAGGAGTTGGTGACTAATATTGCGGTTCAGGTTTGAACAGCCCGACTGGACTGCCATTGAGTTTGGATAAGCAGGCGACGAACTCCGCAGATGCTTTTTTGGTAAAGAACCGACCATTGAGAAGGTAGATTTCTCTCGTTACGTTCTTGATGAAACGATTCAACTGTTGTTGGAGAAAGGATTTGTTTCAGAGTTTGGACTTGCGAAGTGTTCAACAGAATTAGGAGCTGCTATTGATCGGCAGACCGCCAGTTTTTGCTGTTAGGTTTTGTTTTCGTGTGTGTCGTGTGTTTCGTGGTTAAAAACTTTTGAATCTTATGTTGGAAAAATTAAAAGCTGAAGTCTGTCAGGCGAACCTTGATCTGGTTCGCAAAGGGTTGGTCATCGAAACGTGGGGCAACGCCAGCGGCGTGGATCGTGAGCTCGGCTTCATGGTCATCAAACCCAGCGGTGTGCCTTACGATGGCATGAAGCCCAAACATATGGTTGTGGTGTCGCTTGAGACCGGCAAGGTCGTGGATGGGAATCTCAAGCCGAGTTCGGACACGGCCACGCATCTGTGTTTGTATCGGGCGTTTCCGAAGATCGGCGGCGTGGTGCACACGCACAGCTTGTTCGCGACGGCTTGGGCGCAGGCGCAACGCGGGTTGCCGAGTTACGGCACGACGCAGGCCGATTACTGGTATGGCGATGTGCCTTGCACGCGTTTGCTGAAACCATCGGAAATCAAAACTGATTACGAGGCGAACACCGGCAAGGTGATCGTGGTGACGTTCAAGAAATTGAAGTTCGATGCGATGCAGCATCCGGCAGTGTTGGTGGCGAGTCACGGGCCGTTCACTTGGGGCAAAGATGTGGCGGATGCGGTTCACAATGCGGGCGTCCTAGAATTCATCGCGCAACTCGCGAGTGAGACGTTGAAGGTCAATCCGAAGCTCAAGCCGATGCAATCTGTCTTGCTCGACAAGCATTATTTGCGTAAACATGGCGCAAACGCCACATACGGACAGGGCGGAAAAAATTGATTCGACCAACCAAACACAACCATGACGAAAAACTTGTTAAACTTGGCGGCGATACTGAGCGTAGGAGTTGGCGCGCTTTTGATCGCTGGCTGCGCTTCCTCGAAACCCGGCAAAATGAATTCATCTTTCAACTCAATCCCGTTCGGCAAGGCTGACGGGAAGGCTGTGACGCTTTACACGCTCAAGAACTCCAAGGGCGCGGAAGCGCAAATCTGCAACTACGGCGGCATCGTAACATCGCTCAAGGTCGCGGACAAGAACGGGAACTTCAGCGACGTGGTTCTCGGCTATGACAATCTCGAAGGCTACATCAAGGCCACGCCATACTTCGGCTGCCTGGTGGGTCGTTACGGAAACCGCATCGCGGGCGGCAAGTTCAACTTGAACGGGAAGGAATACACGTTGGCGCAAAACAACGACAAGAATTCCTTGCACGGCGGCCTGAAGGGTTTTGACAAGGTCGTTTGGGATGTGGCGAAGGTGACAGATAATTCTTTGGCGCTTCGATATGTGAGCATGGACGGCGAGGAAGGTTTCCCCGGCACCCTGAGCGTTACGGCCATCTACACGCTCACTGAGGACAACGCGTTGCGCCTCGACTTCTCGGCCACGACGGACAAGGACACGCATTGCAATCTGACCCATCACTCGTATTTCAACTTCGCGGGCAAGGGCGACATCCTTGGTCACGTCGTCACGATCAATGCGGACAAGTTCACACCTGTTGATGCGAACCTGATTCCGACGGGCGAACTGCGTGCGGTGAATGGAACTCCGTTGGACTTCACATTGCCGACAGTTGTTGGCGCACGCATCGGGAACGACGACGAGCAACTCAAACTCGGCAAGGGTTACGATCATAACTGGGTGTTGAACCAAAAGTCAGTCGGCGCGTTGACTCATGCCGCAACTGTGATCGAGCCGACGAGCGGTCGCGTGATGGATGTGTGGACGACCGAACCCGGCATGCAGTTCTACACGGGAAATTTCCTCGACAACACGATCACCGGCAAAGGCGGCTGGACGTATGCGTTCCGCAATGGCTTCTGCATGGAGCCGCAGCATTATCCCGACTCGCCGAATCAAGCGAGCTTCCCGACGACCGTCTTGAAGCCCGGCCAGATTTACAAGAACACGATCATCTACAAATTCTCCGTCAAATGACCCCAACTCAAACAACCCAAACGAAAATGAAACTCACCCAACTCAAATTCTCACTACTCGCGGTCGCTGTTGCGCTCGCGATCACCGGCTGCGGCAAGCAGGACGGTGGATCAACTTCCAGCGGCGAATCCAAGCCTGTGTCCGGCAAAAAACTTCAACTCGCATTCGTCGTGAACAATGCGTCGTCGTTCTGGACGATTGCGAAGGCGGGAACGACTGATGCCGCGAAGGAACTCGGCAATGTGGAGGTAGATTTCCGCATTCCATCCAGCGGCCAGGCTGCGGAACAGCGGCAGTTGCTTGACGATCTGCTCGCCAAAGGAGTTGACGGCATTGCGGTCAGCGTGATTGATCAAGTGAACCAGATCGAGTTCCTCGACAAGATCGCGAGCCAGACATTGCTCATCACTCACGACAGCGACGCACCCAAGAGCAAACGCGTCTGCTACGTGGGTACG
>CAMCWI010000132.1 GCA_945882065.1 Akkermansia muciniphila | reverse complement strand
ATCAGCGTTTGAGGTTGACGAGTTCCTGGAGGATTTCATCGCTGGTGGTGATGATACGGGCGCAGGCCTGAAAGCCGCGTTGGGTGGCGATGAGGCTGGCGAATTCATTGGCGAGATCGACGTTAGACAATTCGAGCGCGCTGGATTCGATGTAACCGAGGCCATTAGTGCCTGGGGATTCGGAGAGAGGAGTAGCGCCACCCAAAGGCCCTGCGGCGGCGATGCCGGAGTAGAGATTATCCCCTTCCTTAAGCAAGGCTTGAGGGTCGGTGAAGCGTTGGAGCATGACGACGCCGCGGACGTATTCAGTGCCGTCGTTCATGTGAACATTGACGGAGCCATCCCTGCCGATGCTGAAGGTGGTGAGGGTAGCGGTAGGGGAAGTGGTGGCGGGGATATTTTGGGCATCGATTTGAATATCGCCACGAGAGCCGAGGGCGGCATTAGTCCAACCCTGAACGCGGAGGCCCTTGTTAGTGATGAGATAATTATTACTATCAATGCGGAAATCGCCAGCGCGGGTGGCGTATTCGGAATTGCTGATGGGGTCTTTGACGATGAAGAAGCCGTCGCCATCAATGGCCATGTCCGTGCCGACGCCGGTGCGATTGAGAGCGCCCTGGGTGAAGATATTTTTGACGGAGGAAGTGATGACGCCCGAGCCGACCTGCATGCCGGCTTGGCCCGAGCCACTGGAGCTAGCGCTGGAGACTTGGAGAGTCTGGCTGAAAGCGTCCGCGAAGTCGGTGCGCGCGGCCTTAAAAGCGATGGTATTGGAGTTAGCGATATTATTGCCGATGACGTCGAGCCGGTTTTGGAATTGTTGGATACCGCTGACGCCTGAAGATAAAGAACGAAGCATGAGATTTGTTACTTTGGTTAAGGTTGATTACGCAGGAGAAATGGTGAGAATCTGACGCATGTCATAACTCGCTCTGCCCACTACGATACGCGGCTTCCCTGCCTCGGTTAAAACGCCTGAGACGACGCCGTGCGTGACTTTCTTTGTGCCCACCAACAGATCAACCGTCCGGCCCACGAGGGCGTTGGCCATGTTGAGGCTGACGATGTTTGGCGAGAACTGCCGCCGCGGCAGACTCGCTCCCGTTTGTGTGTTGCTGTGCATCATAAAGTATAAAATCAAATCTTTGACTATTGCGAAGCGTTGGCAGCCGCAGGATTCAATGCAGGCGGCTGGATGGACCGCACGTCGCTCAACAGATATTTATTTCCGTTCACGATCAATTGAGGAATGCCCTTCTCCATCTTCACCGCAGTGACGACGCCCGTTCGGTAGCCGTCATCTTCAGCTTCATCCACCACCTCCACTGTTTCACCAAGCATTGCGCCCGCGCGCAGGGACGACATGTCCTGCTGCATCGCCTTTGATTGTTCCAACGCGCTGAACTGGGCCATCTGCGCGATGAACTCCGAGTCCTTCATGGGATTCATCGGGTCTTGTTGCGACATCTGGGCCACCAGAAGTTTCAAGAAATCGTCCTGGCCAAGCGTCTGCACCGGTGTGCGAGCTGAACCTTCAGCGAGCGGTTTCGCCGTTGTGTTGATAGCGGGGGTTGTCATATTTTTTAAGCCCAGGATTCCAGCCGGTTGCTTGCGCGCAACACGGATTTGGCCGCGCCGGTTTTTTGGGGTTGAACCGCCGACGGAGGCAGAGCCTCTGCCGCGTCGTGCCGTGAAGCAGTCTGACGCTCTGCGTCGCGCTGCTGGGAAAAACCAGAGTTGTCGAAGAACTCCGTGAAACCTGTCTGCACACGCTCGCTCAAGTGTGAGAGCCGCACACCGTGAGCCGCGAACGATGCCTGAAGCTCCGACCAATGCGTGTTTAATGAGCGATGATCCCCCATGTCGCAACGAGCCTGCACTTCCACCTGACCGTCGCGCCATTGTAGTTTCAAAGAAATCTGGGTCTTCGAGTCCGGCGTCAAGACGATTTCCACCAGATCATCGCCGCCCCGCTTGAATATCCGCACCTCGCGGGAAATCACTTCACCAAGCCGGGCTGTAGGTGAAGCTTCACGCACTTCCAATAACTCGCTGTTCACAGAAAAATCCGTGCGATCCGCGCCACTGGTAAGGCGGGCTGCCGCGCTCAAGGCATCCACGCTGATCATTTCACCGCTCATGGGGCGCGCCAACTCACTAGGCAAATTTATCCTAGGGGCAACCGGCGCAACCGCCCCGCCCGGCAAAAGTTGCTGGGCAGACCCGGCAATTTCTTCCTGTTTCGCTTCGTTATTCATACTCATGGTCATTTTAGCAGCGGCTGTGCCACTGGTGTTTTCATGTATTTCATCCCATGAACGACGGATCGCGCGAACAGTGCGCCGGAGTTCTTCCGGAGCGATCTCGTTGGCGGCGGTGGCTTCAGCAACGGTGACCTCGGCGGTATCCAAAGCGGCTTCTTCGCGCGAAATCCCAAGTGCTACCTCGCGCGCGTTCGAGGCTGGAATCCGTGACCGATCCATCTGCGTTGATTGAGACGGAGGCGCAACCGTCGTTTCTCCTGCCGGTAAAAATTCTTCGCTGGATGCCGTCGGCTTTTGGTTCGCGTTCGTTGGCAGCAGTTCCACCTGTCCCGGAAGATTCTTCACCGGAGTCAAAGCTTCTTGAGTCACGTCTGGCTCAACCGGTTTTAGTCCGTCGGCAAAACTTTTCTCAACAGCGCCATCGTCGCTATCCGGCATCTTGACCTGATTCATGTCCGCGGGTGCGGTCTCCGCTGATAAATCAGTGGCGGAATTTATTCTTGTTGCGAGGTCTGTATTTGCCCCAGCGCTGGCTGACACAGTCTCGGTTTCGCTTGTTGGAGTTACCGCGGCGCTGCAACCCATGACCGTGATCGCAGCTTCCGTTTTTCCGTCGGTCATCACTTGAGTGGGAACAGCCGGCACAGGCATCACCGGCGCGGACATTCCCGCGCAGACTGGCGGCTGGATTGAAGATTCTTCGTCCTGCTTGTCTTTTCGTTTGCTGCCGCGCGTCGAAGCGGAGGGCTTGTGTTCCTCATGTGCTTCCACAGACCGCAGAGAACGATGTTCCGCGCTGCGTCCGCCGTTCAAAGAATCGTGTTTGGGCCTCGGTGCATTGGGGCGCGGCGGAGTTTGAACCGCGCGCTCAAGCACATTGCTGAAAGGGAGCGCGGGAACAGATGTTCTTGGGGGCGAGTGGAAACTTAGCAAAGCATCTTGCGGGACAGATTGAGTGGCGGGCGGTGTGAAGATAAATGAGTTGTTCATGGTGAGGGTTTCTTCCCGTTGGTGGGTTGAGAGAGATAAAAACGAAGCCGCTCGGTGACCTTCGCCACGCGTTTTGCGTCATCGGGACTGAGTTTGGACATCGCTTCGAGGATGGGCGCGCTTTCCGCCTCCTTCATCAGCGCGATGATCTTGATCAGCGTCGGCTCTTCCATCTCCTTCATGATTGGTGCTGCGCCTTCAGGCGACATCGCCGCGTAGGTTTTGGAAAGTTTCTTGATGTTGACGGCTTCCTCGGCGTTAATGCGGACGATGCTCGCCTCCACCTGCATCTGCAATTGATAGACCGCCTGCGTCACCACGTTGATTTCCAGACGCTCGGTTTTCAACCGCTCGGTCAGTTCGTTCAAATCCTTTTCACGTTTAGCCAAAGTTTCTTTCTCGATCCTCAATTCCTGGATGAGTAAGTCCGCCTCCTGACTTTGAAACTCCCAGGACGGCACGGCTTCCTTGGCTTTGGCCACAATATCTTCCTGCGAAGGCTCGCCCTCGACAATACTGACCGGCACCTTCCAGACGAGCACCGTGACCACGGCGTAGAGGACTAGGCCGATGATGGATGAGACGAGAGAGTTTCGGAGAATTTTCATGCGTGTGGTTCGGATTCGGTTCGCCAGGATTGCGATGAAGTCGCACGCTGGGTCGCCATTTCATCGAGAAATTTCTGGGTGTCGCGCTGAATATCACGGTCATGCGCGAGACGTTGTTTGCCACGGAACTTCTCCACGGCCTCGCGTTGTTGTCGCGTCACAAGCATCTGTTGCAACGCCACACTCACAGCGCGCTCTGCCTGTGAGAGAACTTCCTCGCGCAACTTGCGGTCTTCTTCGAGATAATTACTTTCCTGTCGCAGCCGTGTCGCGGACGAGGCCGAGCAACCCGACTCCAACGTGTTGCGAAGTCGCAGCCATGCGTCGTCCAACTCATGTTGTACCGCTTCCAACTGGCTCAATGCGCTCTGCTTGGCCAGCAACGCTTTTGCGTATTGCTCAAGCGCCGTTTGTTCAAAGCGGCGCCGTGTCGTTGCCACGGCTTCGAGACTGAACTTAAATGGCTTCATAAATTACTTTGTCGTTACGGTTCGGGGCGCGGCGGCGGCTTGCGTCGCCATGGATTGCGCCAGCAGTTGCCAGCTTTCTGTTCCTGAAAAGCCTTCACGCACACCCTGGCGCAAAAACTTTTTCAACGGTTCGCTTAAGCGGATCGCGTGATCAATGGCGGCGTTGCTGCCTGCGGGATACGCGCCGATGTTGATGAGGTCTTGATTGCGGCGGTAAAGGGACATTGCCTCGCGTGCTTTGCCAGCGAGTTCAACTTGTTCACTCGAGCAAAGATCGCGGGTCAAACGGCTCACGCTGTCCAGCACGTCTATGGCGGGATAATGGTTTTGCGTGGCAAGGTCGCGGGTGAGGACGATGTGGCCGTCGAGAATGGAGCGCACGGCGTCGGCGATGGGGTCGTTCATGTCGTCTTGCTCAACGAGTGTGGTGTAGAGGCCGGTGATGCTGCCGCGCTCGCCTGTGCCGGCGCGTTCGAGGAGTTGCGGGAGCATGGAGAAGACGGAGGGGGTGTAGCCGCGAGTGGTGGGGGGCTCGCCGACGGCCAGGCCGATCTCGCGTTGGGCCATGGCAAAGCGGGTGACGGAGTCCATCATGAGGAGGACGTTCTGGCCTTGATCGCGGAAGTGTTCGGCGATGGTGGTGGCGGCAAACGCGCCTTTGACGCGGGCGAGTGCGGGCTCGTTGGAGGTGGCTACGATGATGACGGAGCGGGCGCGGCCGGCGTCGTCGAGGTCTTTTTCGAGGAATTCGCGGACTTCGCGTCCGCGTTCGCCGATGAGGGCGATGACGTTGACGTCGGATTCGGCGCGGCTGGCGATCATGCCGAGGAGGGTGGATTTGCCGACGCCGCTGCCGGCAAAGATGCCGAGGCGTTGGCCGCGGCCGCAGGGGGTGAAGGTGTCGATGGCTTTGACGCCGGTCTGGAATACGTGCGAGATGCGTTGGCGTTTGAGGGGGTGTGGGGGGAGGAGGTTGACGCTGGAGTGGTGGTCTGCGTTGAGGGGGCCGAGTCCGTCGAGGGGGCGGCCGAGGCTGTCGATGACGCGGCCGAGTAGGCCTGCGCCAACGCCGACTTTGAGGGGTGTGCCGAGGGCGATGACGTCGCTGCCGGGGTGGATGCCGCGTATTTCGCCGAGGGGCATGAGGAGGACGTGGTGATTCCGGAAGCCGACGACTTCGGCGAGGGTGCTGCCGGAAAAACAATCTCCCTCTCCCCCCTTCAGACTTCCCCCCTCACCCCCACCCTCGGTCAGGGTGAGGGGGGTGAAGGGGGGAGAGGGACAATGACGCCGTGCGGATTCGATGCGGCAGAGTTCGCCGACGGCGCAGAGGGGGCCTTCGGATTCGATGACGAGGCCGATGAGTTGGACGACGCGGCCGCGGTTTTCGAGGACGTGTGTGTCGCGTGTGCGTTGGAAGGCTTGGGCGAGGCGTTGGCCGGGGCGGGTTGGGGAAAGGGTTTGCATGAATTAAAAATTAAAAATTAAAAATTGGGAATGGGCGTGCGCTGACGCTGCGTTTGTTGCGCGCGACTCTCGGCCTTTTTTAATTCCTGCTCGCGATTTATCGGAGTTGCATTTTGCATGTTGCATTTTTAATTGTGCAGCCCCGAGCTCCGCCTCTAGGTCTTTTTCAATTTTTAATTTTGCATGTTGCATTTTTAATTGTGTTTCAGTGTTGGAGGGCTTGTTTGAGGGCTTGGAGTTTGGTTTCGCGGCGGGCGTCGACGATGCCGAAGTTGGTTTGGATCATGCAGCCGCCGCGTGTGACTTGGGGGGAGGGTTGGAATGTGGTGCGTTCGCCGCCGAGGTCGGTGAGGAGGATGGGGGCGTTGGCGGTTTGCAACAGTTCGTAGTCCATGGGGTTGAGTAGGACGGTGAGTTTGCTGTGTTGTTCGACGCTGGCGAGGGCTTCGCGGACGGCGGCTTCGACCATTTCGGTGGTGAGGGGCATGTCGGCGACTAGTTTGCCGGCGATTTCGAGGGCGAGGGCGATCATGGCGTCTTCGCAGTCGGTGGTGACGGTGGTGATGGTGGCGTTGAGGGATTTGAGGACGCCGTTTTGGAGTTCGATGAGTTCGCCGCGTTGGCGGAGGAGTTGTTCGCTGAGGGCGCGTTCGCCGTCTTGGCGTCCGCGGTGGTAGGCGGCGTCGGCGGTGAGGGCGGCGTCGGCGAGGGCGGCGTCGGTGGCGTCGGTGGCGGCGTTTCGGGGGAACGTGGCGATCAGGGTGTGGGCGCCGCGGAGGGGTCTGCCGAGTTGGATGGTTTCACGCAGTGGCATCAGCGGTTTCTTCTTGGGGGTTGAGGTCGATTTCGCCTTCGCCTTCGAGTCGGCGGATGATGTCTACGATGCGGGTTTGTGAGGCTTCGATTTCTTTGGTTTTGAGAGTGCCGAGGAAGGCCATTTCTTCTTTGACGGTTTCGGCGGCGCGTTTGGAGATGGAGCCGAGTAGGGCGGCTTTGACTTGATTGCTGGCTTTTTTGAGTGAGATGGTGAGGTCGCGTGTGTCCACTTCGCGCATGATTTTTTGCAAGGCGGCTGAGTCGAGCCGGATGATGTCTTCGAACATGAACATTTTGGCGCGAATGGATTTGCTGAGGTCGGGATTGCGTTCCTCGATGGAGGTTAGGACGGTCTTGCTCATGGTGCGTTCGAGGGCGTTGAGCAATGCGGCTGCGGACTTCACGCCGCCGGTTTCGCTGATGCCGCGTGTCGCCTTGACGCCGAGTTTGCGGGCGACGATGGTGACAATCTTTTCAATCACCTCGATGGGCGTGGGTTGAAGTGTGGCGTAGCGTTCGACGATCTTGTCGCGCAGCTCGCCGGGGCATTGATTCAAGAACGCGGAGGCTTTCTCCGGGGGAAAATAACTCGTCATCAACGCGATGGTCTGCGGATGTTCCGTCTTGATGGCGTTAAACAACTCGCGCGGATCAGCATTGAGGATGGGACGAAGCAGGTCGCCCTGATCCACCTCTCCCTTTTGTCCGCCATTGCGTCCGACAATGGATGCCGCGCGACTTTGTCCAACGGCTTTCTCAAGCGTGAGCCGGACAATCTCCTCGCCGCCCGCAACCGAAGTGCTGGCCACGACTGCCACATCACCAAACTCTTTGAGGACCTGCGCCTGTAACTCCTGGCTGATGAGTTCAAGTTTGCCCATCTCGCCGATGACGAGTTCCATCTCGCGATCATCGAAATGTTTCAGGATTTCCGCCGCGCTCTCAGGGCCCAACATGCAAAGCAGCACCGCCAGCTTTTGAGGCCGGGTTAATGCTGCTGGCGTGCCTTCAGCGTTTTCTTTTTCAGGTGCGGCCATGAATTATTTTTCCTTGGGAGTTCCCATCCACGAACGGATTGCCTGGGTCATGTTGTGCGGGTTCTCGCGTATGAGCTGGTTCAACACGTCCACGGTGACGGCGTCGGAATCACCGGGGCGCAATGCGCGAGTGCCACCGCCACTGATGGCGATGTTATCCATCGGTGTGCTCTTGAACGTGCGCCAGAAGACGAACAGCACGATCACGCCGAGCAGTGGATAAACTCCGGCCTTTGCCAGATCCCACCAGAAATCCTTCTTCTGCTGTTGATCGAGCTGCTTGGTGATCTCCATCGCCGGCCCTTCGTTGAACGCAATTTCCTCGATGGTGATTTGATCTGGACGAGTCGCGTCCGGCCCTTCCTGAATACCAAGGGCGCCCTGCACAACGCGCTTGATCTTCAACATCTCTTCCGGCGTGCGTGTGCTCACGATGCGATTTGTGCCATCCATCGTCACATTGGCCGCGACGAACACGGCGGCAGAAATCCGTTTCACGCTGCCGGGCGTCTGCATGATGTTGCTGACGGTCTTATTGATCTCGAAGGAGGTGGTGGCAACTTTTTTTCGGGTCTTGCTCGAGTTGCTTGGCGTCGCTGCCGCGTTGTTTGTTTCGTTCGCAGTGTTGGCTGAAACTCCCACAGCACCGCCGTTCGGCGTGGTTGTCATCGAATCAAGCTGATCGTCCGTGATCGTAGTGCTGCGCGGAATCTGGACCTCTGGATCAAACTTTTCTTCCACGCGTGAGAGGGAATCGAAGTTGATGTCCGCCGAGACGCGCACCACGGACTGCCCCGCACCGAGAACTTTGTTGAGCATGTCTTCGGCTTTTTTGGCGAGATACTTCTCCATGTTCTGACGCGAGTTGAGTTGAGTGGCAGTAAGTCCGGCGACGGAATCGTTCTCCGTGTTTTCAGAAAGCATGTTGCCGAGGTTGTCCACCACACTGACATTGTTGGCGACGAGGCCCTCCACGGCATTTGCCACCAGGAAACGGATGGCGTTGACGTTTTGCGGCGGAAGCGTGGCGTTGCCGCGTACGCGGACGAACACGGATGCGGTGGGCTTCTTGGTGTTGTCCACGAGCAGGCGATTCTCCGGCATCACGATCATGACGCGGGCGCTTTCGATGGCGTCCACCTGGCCGATGGTGCGGGCGAGTTCGCCCTGCACGGCGCGGAGATAATTGGCGCGTTGCACGAAGTCAGAGATGCCGAAATTCGGTTTGTCAAAAATCTCAAAGCCCACGCCTTCGCCACGCGGAATGCCTTTGGACGCGAGTTGCATCCGCATCTGATGAACTTTGTCACTCGGCACAGAGATGCTCCCGCCACCATGACTGACCTTGTATTGCACGCCTGATTCCGCGAGAGCGGAGATGACCTTTGACGATTCGGAATCATCAAGCTTTCCGTAAAGCAGTGCGAAATCCGGGCGTCCAGACCAGAGAACCAGCGCGCTCAAGCCGACGATCACAGCGATGGCCGTGACGACGAGGGTGAGGCGTTGTCCGCCGCCGAGTTGCTTCCAGATGTTTTGTAGCTGGTTGCCGATTTGCGTTAATCCATTGTTCATTCGTTATCCCTTTGCGACTTCCCTGTCAGACCTGCATACGCATCAGTTCCTGATACGATTCCAAAAGCTTGTTGCGCACCTCGACCATGAGCTGGAAGGAGAGGCTGGCCTCTTCATTCGCGATCATGACCTGATGCAACGGCACGCCCGATGTGAGACCCGCCACCGCATCCTTGGCGGCCACATCTTTGTTGGCCACTTCTGCAACGAGGCGGCCAAGTGTGCCTTCAAAACTTCCGCCCGTGGGCGCGATTGACGTGCTGGGCTGGAGCGAACCTATCTTTCCGAGTTCGTACTGCGGAATCGTGCGCGGAGCGATGTCGGGCGTCAGGCTCATGCCTGCGCCGCTCATCATCTCCGGCATGACCGGGAGTCGAATTGAGGAAAGCGGATTCATTCAGTGTTTATGGGGTCAATCAGCGTTTCCCAATCGCGAGCGTCTGCATCGCCATCGTGCGTGCGTTGCGAACAACTGAGAGATTCGCCTCAAACGCACGTTGCGCCGTGATGAGGTCGGCCATCTCTTCGTGAATGTTGATGTCGGGATAAGCGACCATGCCGTTGGCATCAGCGTCCCTGTGGCCTGGTTCAAACACCATTCGCGGCGCGCGTTGGTCTTTCTCGATGCGCCCGACCTGAATGCCTGACGCCGCCGCGCCGTTGATTGATCCACCCGACTGCTGGTCCAACAAGGTTTCAAACACGACCTGCTGGCGTTGATACGGCAAGCCGTCCACACCGCGCGTGGTGTTGGCGTTGGCGATGTTCTGCGAAATGACCTCCATGCGGATGCGCTCGGCTTCGAGCGCGGAGGAGGTTGAATTAATTCCTGTAAGAATGTTGAGCATATCTCAGGTTCAGGAGGGTCGTCCGGTGATGGCGAGCCGGAGACGCA
>CAMCWI010000131.1 GCA_945882065.1 Akkermansia muciniphila | reverse complement strand
GAAGTTATCGAGTTGATCTGTCTCGATCTGTTCGCTCGCGGCCAACATGCCGAGCGCGATGGGCAGATCGAAGCTCGGCCCTTCCTTCTTCACGTCGGCAGGCGCGAGATTGATGGTGGTGCGACCGTAGGAAAATTTGAACCCGGAACTATTGAGAGCCGTGGTAACGCGATCCTGTGATTCCCGCACCGCTGCATCCGGCAAGCCCACGATGATGATCTTGGTGTCGCCATAGCCCGCGCTGACCTCGACCTCGACGGGAAACGCTTCGATGCCAGTGACGGCGGCGGAACAAACACGGGCTAACATGCGCGGAATGGTCGTGAAGCGCGCCGTCCGGCGCAATGGGATTTTGTGGGAATGGAAAAGTCGGGCGCATCTTGTTTTTGGGGGACTCTCATTTACACCGGGCTTCAGCCCGGTGTTTGATGGCGGTAGGGGAAAACCGTTTCAACGGTTTGGCCGAGGCGTGGACTACATCACGACCCGAAAACGGTTAAAACCGTTCTCGCCCTCTCCGCCCACACATCACCCGGATGAATCCGGGTGTTAATGAGAGAAAATCCAACACCCCAATTACTGAGATGCAACCGAAACATCAGCCGTCTGCGCCAATTCATAGACGCTAGCGGCGATCAGCGCGCAGCCGATTCCGATCAGGATAAAACCCAAGGTGCGCGGGCGAATGTTCTTCATGTTTGGTTCAGGGAGTTGAGTGCGGGCGATTGTGAGGTTTGACCTGAGCCGAAGGCAATTGTTCACGCGCGAGAAGTTTTTTTGACGATTCCGTCGTTTTCTGCGTCAATGGAGGTTCGATACTATGTCTAACGACGAAAAATCAGGCAGAATGAAGTGGGTTGTCGCAGTAATTGTGCTCGCGGGCGCACTTGGCGGTGGCGCGTGGTTCTTTAAGAACAAGAGCGCTGCCCCGACGGAATTCATCACCACCAAGGTCGGGCGTGGCGATGTTACCCAAGCGGTCAGTGCCACCGGCAACGTGAAGCCGCTGCTGAACGTCGAGGTCGGCAGCCAGATATCAGGCATCATCCAGAATCTCTACGTGGATTTCAACTCCGTGGTGAAGTCCAATCAGGTGATCGCCCAACTGGATTCCGCCACGTATCGCGCGAACGTCAGTTCCGCCGAGGGCGAACTGGCGAACAGTCAGGCGTCGCTCGAACTCGCGCAGATCAACGCCCGTCGCGCAGCAGAATTGTTCCGTGACAAACTCATCTCCCAATCCGAGCATGACCAGAGCGTCGCTACTTTGCATCAGGCCGAAGCGCAGGTGAAGATCCGCACCGCTTCGCTGGAGCGTGCGAAGGTGGATCTCGGCCGTTGCACGATTTCCGCGCCCGTGGATGGCATCGTCATTGATCGCAAGGTGGACGTGGGACAGACCGTGGCTGCGAGCTTGAGTGCGCCGGTGTTGTTCCAGATTGCGAACGATCTCACCAAGATGCAGATTAACGCCGCCGTCTCCGAGGCGGACATCGGCACCGTGCAAGTTGGACAATCGGTGGAATTCACGGTGGACGCGTTCCCGTTCCGAAAATTTCAAGGCAAGGTGATACAGGTTCGCAATTCTCCCATCATCGTTCAGAACGTGGTCACCTACGACACGATCATCGAGGTGAACAACGATGATTTGAAACTCAAGCCCGGCATGACAGCGACGGTCAACATCATCACGGCTCTCCGGGAGAACGTGTTGACCGTGGCAAATTCTGCATTGCGCTTCAAGCCGCCTCAAACTCTCGCGCCCAAGGCGAGCACGAACACGGCGGCGACGAACGCAGCGATTCAAATCGCAACCACGACCGAGCGTCCACCCGCCGAACGTCAAGATGGCGGCGAGCGGCGGCGCGGTGGCGGTGGCGGAGGAGGCGGCGAGCGCGGCAATCGTCCGCGAGGCGAGGGACGTCCACCGCGAAGTCTTTACACGCTGATCGTTGAATCACCCCTGGCGACAGCGGCAGACTTGAAGGCCAACCCGGTGAAGCTTGGCATCACCGACGGTGCGGTGACGGAAGTGATCGAGGGTTTGAACGAAGGCGACATGGTGGTCGTCAGCATGGTCAGCACGGGATCATCAAACGCTCCTGTGAACAATCCCTTCGGCGGCGGCTTCCAACGGCGTTGATCCCGATGAACGCTGTCATTCAACTTGAGCAAGTCCAGAAGACGTATCACACCGGCGAGGTGGACGTGCGCGCGGTGCGCGGCGTTTCGCTGACGATCCAGCCTGGCGAGTTTGTTGCCATCATGGGCGCGAGCGGTTCGGGCAAATCCACGTTGATGAACATCATCGGGTGTCTGGATCGCACCACGGCCGGGTGCTACAAACTCGATGGCGTGGATGTGTCCGAGTTGAACCGCGATCAACTGGCGGAGATTCGCAACCAGAAGATCGGTTTCATTTTTCAAGGCTTCAACCTGCTCGCGCGCACCGCGGCGGTGGAAAATGTCGAACTGCCCATGCTTTACCGGCAAAAAAACATCTCGTCGCGCGAGCGCCGGAACAGCGCCTTGAAGTCGCTGGAGATCGTCGGGTTGGCGGAGCGCTCGGGACATTTTCCCAGCCAGCTTTCGGGCGGACAACAGCAGCGCGTGGCCATTGCCCGTGCGCTGGTGAATCAACCTGCGTTGTTGCTGGCTGACGAACCCACGGGCAACCTCGATACGCAGACGAGCATCGAGATCATGGGCGTTTTCCAGAAGCTGAACGAACAGGGCATCACAATCATGATGGTTACGCACGAACTGGACATTGCCCACTACACGAAACGCACCGTTGTTTTGCGCGATGGATTGATCGTGAGCGACACGCCCGTTGCGAAACGGTTGAATGCCGAAGTTGAATTGAGCCGTTTGAAGAGCGAACAAAAAGCCGTGCAACTCGACTGATGAGAATTCTCGCCACACTCCGTCTCGCACTCCGCGCCCTGCGCCGCAACAAGCTGCGCACGGTGTTGACCATGCTCGGCATCATCATCGGCGTCGGCTCGGTCATCACCGCCGTCAGTATCACCACGGGCGCCACCAAACAGGTGGAAGACCGTGTGGCGGGTCTGGGACAAAACGTGGTGTCCGTTTACTCCGGCAGCATGACGAGCGGCGGCTCGCGCAGCGGCTGGGGCGGCGCGCCCACCTTGACGTTGGAGGACGCGGCGGCGATTCGGACGGAGGTGGCGAACGTGGTGGCCGTCAGTCCCGAGGTCCGGGATCGAATGACCGTTCAGGCCAACGGGTTGAACTGGCGGACGGAAGTCAACGGCGAGGGGCCGGATTACCCCCAGATACGCGTCTGGCCGATTGAATCTGGAGTCATGTTCACCGAGCAGGACGTTCGCAGCGTGGCCAAGGTTTGCGTCATCGGGAAAACCGTGGTGGATCAACTGTTCCCCGGCGAGGACCCGGTGGGGCAAACCATCCGCGTGCGCGAAATCCCCTTCAAAGTCATCGGCGTTTTTGAAGCCAAAGGATTCAATCTGTTTGGCCGTGATCAGGACGATTGCCTGGTCATGCCCTACACGAGTCACATGCGGCGGGTGGCGCGTTCCACTTATTTGAGTTCCATTTTGACCCAGGCCGCCAGCACAAAAGTCATCACCCAGGTTCAACAGGACATCATCACCGTTCTGACTGACCGCCGCAAAGGGCGGGAGATTGATTTCACGGTCCGCACACAACTCGAACTCGCCCAGATGGCCACATCCACTTCCAAAATCATGTCGGTGCTGCTGGCCGCCATCGCCAGCGTCTCGCTCATCGTCGGCGGCATCGGCATCATGAACATCATGCTCGTGAGCGTGACGGAGCGGACGCGTGAGATCGGCATCCGCATGGCGGTGGGTGCGCGCGGACGCGACATTCTGGTGCAGTTTTTGATCGAGGCGGTGACGTTGAGCGCGATTGGAGGATTGATCGGCATCGGGCTTGGCTTCGGCGCATCGAAGATCATCGCGGTGGCGACGGGCTGGCCGACGTTGACGCCGTTGTGGTGGGTGGCTGTGGCGTCAGCATCAAGCGCGGTCGTCGGCGTGGTCAGTGGATTTTATCCGGCATGGAAAGCTTCCAAGCTCGACCCTATCGAGGCGTTGCGTTACGAATAAGGCTGGCATCGTCGCAAGTTGAACTTCGCCGGATGCACATCACACCATGAGTTCGCCCCTGAAACTGATTTCAACCGACTTCGACGGAACGCTCCACGGCGAGTATGAACGCCCAGCCATACCGGAACGCTTCACATCACTGATCGCGGAGCAGCAATTGCGCGGCGTGAAGTGGGTCATCAACACCGGGCGCGACATGTCGAGCTTGATGGAGGCGTTGGCGCGTGAGCACGTTCCCGTGCTGCCTGACTATCTGGTGCTCGTGGAGCGCGAGATTTACAAACACGACGGCGTGCGTTACGCGCCTGTTGAAGAATGGAACGCCGCGTGCAATCGCGATCACGCAGAACTTTACGCGCGCGTGCGTCCGCAAGTGGCCGAGCTAATGGACTGGGTCAACGGCAGATTCCGAGCGACGGTTTATGAGGATGTATGGTCACCGTTTTGTTTGATCGCGGGCACGAACGCTGACGCCGATCAGATTCACGCTAGGCTGGACGAGTTTTGTAAACCCTTCCCGGAACTGGCTGTGGTGCGTAACGATGTCTATGCGCGGTTCAGTCATGTGAACTACAACAAAGGCACTGCGCTCCGCGAGTTGAGCCGGATGCTAAGCGTGACGAGCGATGAAGTTCTGGCCGCTGGCGATCACCTGAATGATTTGCCGATGTTGAAGACGGAACACGCGCGCTGTCTCGTCGCGCCGTCGAATGCGATCTCGCTAGTGAAAGACGTAGTGAGAAGGCAGGGCGGCTACGTGAGCGAACTGACATGCGGCAACGGTGTGGCGGAGGGGCTGGAGCATTACCTCGGCAGGCTGAGATGATTCGGGCGCGAGTGGTTCTCTGATGCTTTCAGCCAACATTCACAGCCCGCGCACGCCAACCATCTGCTGCGTCTCCACACACCAAACTTTGAGACTCAGGCAGCGGAAGATGTCCGCAGGAAGCAACGAAGTCGTCTTGGGCGATTGCAGCTCCGGGATCGAGCGGATGACTTCCGGCAGGCGATAGAACGGAATCTTCGAGTTCAAGTGATGGATGTGATGATAGCCGATGTTTGCTGAGAACCAGCCCATGATCGCGCTAGTCTTCATGCAACTGGAGGATTCCAACGCCGCCTTCTCATAAGCCCAACCTTCATTGTCGTAAAAAGTCACACCGGGGAAATTATGCTGCGCGTAAAACAAATACGAGCCAATGGCAGACGCGATAAAGAGCGGTCCGACCAACGCGAGTAGCAGCGCCTGCCATCCGCTAGGTGTCTGCCATCCGCCGCCAAACCAAACCAATGTTGTGCCGATAGCCAGATGCACGACGAACGCGATCAGGCAATCAAAGTGTTTCTTGGGATGATTAAAAAACGGATAGATGACCATGCCGAACAGGAAGACAAACACGTAGCCGAACAAAATCGTCAGCGGGTGACGCACAAAAAGATACATGCGGCGTTTGCCGGGCGAACTCTTGATGAAATTATCTTTCGTCATGATCGGGAACGAGCCGATGTGCGAGCCGCGCAGCTTGGAGTTGTGATTGTGATGATGGTTGTGCGACGCGCGCCAGATGCTGCTGGGACTGAGCGAGAGGATTCCCACGCCGCTCATCAACCATTCCGCCAGCCGCGACTTCGGCAGAATCGCGTGATGTTGTTGATCGTGATAGATAACGAATATTCGTAAGATCAGAAGGCCTTCCAACACACTGCAAACAACCTTCGCTAGCGGGTGGATGTTCGCGAGCGCTCCCACCACTGCCGCCGTCAGCAGAACCAGCGTCGAGAGGATGACCCACCAACTGCGGAGCGTGATATCGTGCGCGAAGGGTTTTGTGGCGAGGATCAGTTCCGTGCCGGTGCGCTCGGCAACGGATGAGGATGGTTTAGCAGGCGCGCCATGGGAAGGAGCGTTCAGGATTTGGGCAATGGCAGACATGCGAGCAAAGGGTAGGACAAGTGCGAGAGGCGTCAACCGGCAATTATGAGAACGAGTGACGGAGAAATTTCGCCTGTGGATTTTGCGTTCCCAGGCTGCTACGCTGCCCGCGCTGATTACCTGACGCATTGAAAGCCTTAGTCCAAACCAGAAACACACGCACCGAACGGGTCTTCCTTGTCGGTGTGGAATTGAAATCCGACGACACCAAAAATCTCCGCGAGTCGCTCGACGAACTCGCCGAGTTGACGAGCAGCGCGGGCGGTGAAGTCGTGGGCGAGGGAATCCAAAAAATCGAGACGCGTAATCCTGCCACTTACATCGGCAAGGGCAAGGCTGGCGAGTTCGCCGCGTTCTGCAAAGAGAACAGCGTGGACACGGCCATCTTTGACGATGAACTTTCCCCGGCGCAGACCCGCAACTTGGAAAAAATCTTCGAGATCAAAATCCTGGATCGCACCGCGCTGATCCTCGACATTTTTTCGCAACGTGCTCGCACGCGGGAAGGCAAGCTTCAGATCGAACTCGCGCAACTCCAGCATCTGCTCCCGCGCCTCACGCGCTTCTGGGGTCACTTGTCGCGGCAATCCGGTGGCATCGGTATGCGCGGCGGTGAAGGTGAATCGCAGCTCGAAGCGGATCGCCGGAAGGTGGGCGAGCGCATAGATCGCATCGAACGCGATCTCGTGGCGGTGCGTCAACAGCGCGAGACGCAGCGCGCGGGGCGACAGCGCAATCAATGGCCGCTGGCATCCATCGTCGGTTACACGAACGCAGGCAAATCCACCTTGCTCAACAAACTCACGGGCGCGGATGTGCTGGCGAAGGATATTTTGTTCGCCACTCTTGATCCGACTACTCGGCGGCTGCATTTGCCGACGAACCAAAACATTTTGCTCACGGACACGGTGGGGTTCATCAAGAAGCTGCCGCACGGACTTGTCGAGTCGTTCAAGGCCACGCTCGAAGAAGTGGTGCAGGCGGATTTGCTGTTGCATGTGGTGGATGTGAGCCATCCGCAGGTGGACGAGCAGATCGCGGCGGTGAACACGGTGCTGAACGAGATCGGCGCGGGCAACAAGGCCACGATGATGGTCTTCAACAAAGTGGATCAGTTGAATGGCGGCGGCACGTTGACGCGATTACACGATCTTTACCCGAACTCCGTGGCGATCTCCGCCAAGACGGGCAAAGGTGTGGAGGAATTACTCGCTGAGATCAGCACGCAAATCCGCCCCGAGCGCGAGTTCGTGGAGCTAAGAATTCCGCACGAGCAAGCCGCAACCATCGCGCGACTGCACAAGGTCGGACAAGTGATCGAGCGGCGCTATCTGGCAAAAGTGGCGAAATTCAAGGCCCGCATCCCGCCGCATCACCACGCGGAGTTTGCGGAATACATCATCGAAGAATGACACTTGGTTAAACTCATTTTCTGATCCGCCAGAACATTTGAGGCGCGGCTGCGTTGGTGTGTTTGAAAGGGCGTGGTGTGTCTGATAGATCGCTCCACTCTGCCAAGTCTGTGCTTTGCTGCAACACGCCGCCTTGCCAGTTCACTTGCAACAGATTTCCCATGCGCGTCAGTCCGAGACTCATCGGCAATTCGTATTGCCAGTTCACCTCCTCGCGCGTCATGACTTCCGGCGCGTTCATGAGTTCGCTGGCGTGTGCGTTGTCATTGATCGCGTAGAACACCGAGTTGAAGCTGTTCCACACGCAAAAGAAAGAGCAACGCGGCACGGTGTTCGACACTCCTTCGAGGTAGGTCAGGTTGCTCCAGTTGGTGTTGCCGGTTTCACCTTGTGTCTTGCCAGCCTGCGGGACGGCAAAGGCTTTTTCGTAACGCCGCCAGATCGCGTCGGTGTCGTAGGCGAGCTTCCAATCGCCGTCGTAAAAGTTGTGACCCACAATGTCTGCGAGGTCGTCGCCGGGATAATAATAGTCCACCATCGTGCCGGAGCTGCTGGTTGAACCCGTCACCATATGCACCGGGGAGGCGGATTCATAAACCCACAGCAGATTCGTCAACCCACGCGTGAAGGTGAAGTGGTCGTGCAGATCGCGCCACAGGGCAATCCACTGGCTGCGCGGTTTGTTGCCATGCCAGAACCACACGCCGTTCATTTCGGAATAAGGACGGAACAACACGATCACTCCGAGATCGCGCAGCGTGGTGAGGTTGCTCGCCACGTTGTCGCGCCACGCGAGGTAGTTCGAGCGGGCGAACTGGTTTGTGGCCAACGCGGTGGTTGGATTCAGCAGTTCGGGGATATTCTCGCTGCCGTTGGGCGGGTTCGCCGCGCCCACCCACGGATTCGCGGGTTGCCATTTGATGAGTGGGATGCCGCCGTTGGTCCAGACTTCCAACGCGCGCGGCAGCACCACGTCCATTTGCAACACCGCATTCGGGCCGCCTTCCGCCGCGAACGAAACGATGCCCGGTGATTTGCCTGTCAGTGCTGGCAATGTGGCGACGTGGTTTGACCAATCCTTTTCAATCTCCGTGACGTGCTGGCCGGCGATGACGCGATTGCTCAATGCGCTTGGCAACTTGGCGAGATACGTCAACACGGCCAGCGAGTCGGTGGACAAACTGTTCGTGCGCGGGCGACCGGGAAACGACAGCGCATTCGTCGGGGACGTCGCGGCCCAATACTCCTGCCAGTTGGAGGCGAGGTCGTGATCCGGATCGGCAGCGGCGTCATTGGTCGTGACACTCGTGCCGTTGAAGATTTCCCAGCCATCGGGGATTCCGTCGCCATCGCCGTCGCGGTTGTTCGCGTCCGTGCCGAGCGCGAGTTCCTCCTCATTGGACAGACCATCGCTGTCGTAGTCGGGCAGCACTTCGATGGCATCGAAAACCGTGTTTGGATAACCGAGGCTGTTGAGGTTGGGCAGGGGCGCTTCCTGCTTCGCGCCCGACTCGGTGTAAAACAGCGCGCTGCTCAACGTGCCGTTCCATGTCATCGTGCGCACGCCGTCGAGCCGCTCCCATTGGTTTGTCGCGCGCACGACGCGCTCGGCGAGGAGGAAGCGGTTCGTGGCCAGCGTGCCCGAAATATCCGCCACGACGGCGAGCCACGCGCGCACCTGCGTGGGCCCGGTCACCTGCACGGCGAGATGCGTGACCCACGTCGAGCCGTTCGTGGCGAGCGCGAGTTGCGCGGTCACGTCCTGCTGCGGTGAGTTAGCGAAATTGGCGCGGTTCGTCACGAGCAGGGCGTTTGCGCCGCTGTAAGACCAGTTCGTCACTGAATACTTCGCCGGGCCGGGGAGAATCCAGCCGTTCGTCCCAGACTCGAACGAGCCGTTGCTGATGAGATTGGTTTGCGCGCTGGCGACCCAAGCCAGCCCGGCAGTCAGCGTCGAACAGATGATTCGTTTCATTCACTCTGGAATAGCGCGAGACGAATCGTCCGTTACAACGCGGGCGATTATTCCCGGTTCACGCGCAGTCGGAGAAAGCCCTGACTGGTTTCTGAAGCTGGTGAGGTCGAACGGACAGTGATGGTTTCCACCGGATTGCCGGTGCGGCTGACTTCCGCGCTTGTCGCGGTCACGGGCACGCTGGACGTGGCAGAGTAACTCGATCCATTCACCCACACCGCGAGATTGCTGGACGTCAGCACCGTGAAGCTCGCCTCGGTCGCGGCGAGGGCGCGGTTGAACTGGAGGGCAAAATAGTTCGTGCCGCTCACGGTCACGAATTTTCCGAACGGCTTGCCGCTGGCGTCAGCGGCGTGGGGATTCAAGCCGGAAGCGTGTTCGACAAAATTCACGCTACCATCCGTATCTGGGTCGGCGTCGGCGGCGGAGAGCAACGGATTGGCGAAGTTCGCCCCGAATTGCCCGAGCGCCCAAAGGTCATATGGCGTGCTGTTGTTCGTGCCGACGACGACTGAAACCGTGGCGACGTTGCCCGTCGTGCTGCCGATGCCGGCGTAAGCAAAACTATCCACGCCAAGGAAGCCTGGGTTTGGCACATAGGAAAACCCGCCGTTGGTCTGGAGAAAAACCTGTCCGTTGAGCGGCGGCGCGATGAGCGTGGCGGTGACCGCATCGCCGTCGTCTTCGGTCGTGTTGGTCAATGCGCCGCCGGCGGCACTCGTCACGAGCGGGCCGGTGGCGGTGAGATTTAGTCCGCGCGATAACGG
>CAMCWI010000130.1 GCA_945882065.1 Akkermansia muciniphila | reverse complement strand
ATGCGATCATTGCCGCGCCGCGATCCGTAGCTGTTGAAGTCCACCGGCTCGACGCCATTGGCTTGCAGGTATTTTCCGGCGGGCGAACTCTTCTTGATCGCGCCAGCAGGGGAGATGTGATCGGTGGTCACGCTGTCGCCGAAGATCGCGAGCGGCTTCGCGCCGGTGATCGGGGCGATGCTGCCGGGCGTCATGGCGAAGTTCTCGAAGAACGGCGGCTCTTGAATGTAGGTCGAGTTGCGATCCCACTCATACACGTTGCCGACGCTGGACGGAATTTCGTTCCACTTCGGATTCTGCGCGGCAAAATCCTTGTAGAGCTTGCGGAAGATTTCCGGCTTGAGCGCGGACTCCATCGCGTCGCGGACTTCCTGAAGCGTCGGCCAGAGGTCGGCGAGGAAAACCGGATTGCCGTCCTGGTCGTTGCCGAGCGATTCGCAACTCAAATCAATGTCCACCCGGCCCGCGAGCGCGAACGCCACGACGAGCGGCGGCGACATGAGAAAATTCGCTTTGATGTTCTGATGCACGCGCGCCTCGAAATTGCGGTTGCCGGACAACACGCTCGCGGCGACGAAATCATTCTTCACGACGGCTTCTTCGATGTTCGCGTCGAGCGGGCCGGAATTGCCGATGCAAGTCGTGCAGCCGTAGCCGACCAGATTGAAGCGCAATTTGTTGAGGTACTTCTGGAGGTTCGTCTTCTTGAGATAATCCGTGACGACGCGGGAGCCGGGCGCAAGCGAAGCTTTCACCGCTGGATTTACGGTCAGACCTTTTTCCACCGCCTTTTTGGCGAGCAAACCAGCGGCGAGCATCACGCTCGGGTTCGAGGTGTTCGTGCAGCTCGTGATGGCCGCGATGAGCACCGAGCCCGTGCCGACCTTGACCTTCTTCTTGTTCGTCATCTCCAGCTTGACGGACTTGGCCACGTCCTTGCGCGCTTTGCCGAAGCCATTTTCCGCGACGGGGCGTTGGAACGCGCTGACGAATTCGCGCCGCATGTTCGGCAACTCGATGCGATCCTGCGGACGCTTTGGCCCGGCGACGCTCGGTCTTACGGACGCTAGATCGAGTTCGATCAGTTGGGAATATTCGATCTCACCGAGTTGCGGCATGCCCCAGAGACCTTGGGCGCGATAGTAATTTTCGTAGAGCTTGCAATCGCCGTTCGTGCGGCCGGTGGCACGGAGATAGTTCGTGCATTCTTCGTCAATCGGGAAGAATCCCATCGTCGCGCCGTATTCCGGCGCCATGTTCGCGATGGTCGCGCGATCCACGAGTGGCAACGCCGCTGCGCCGGCACCGAAGAACTCCACAAACTTGCCGACGACCTTGGCCTTGCGCAGCATCTGCGTGACGGTCAGTGCCACGTCGGTGGCGGTGACGCCTTCCCGGATCGCGCCGGTGAGATGCACGCCGACCACATCAGGCGTGAGGAAATAGACCGGTTGCCCCAACATGCCCGCCTCGGCTTCGATGCCGCCAACGCCCCAGCCGACGATGCCGAGACCGTTGATCATCGTCGTGTGCGAGTCCGTGCCGACGAGCGTGTCGGGATAATAAACTCCGCCTTGGCTGAGCACACCCTTGGCGAGATATTCGAGGTTCACCTGATGCACGATACCGATGCCGGGCGGAACAACTTTGAAGGTTTCAAACGCCTGCATGCCCCACTTGAGAAATTGATAACGCTCGCGGTTGCGCGTGAATTCGAGATCGAGATTGCGCTCCATCGAATCGCTACCGCCGGAGAAATCCACTTGCACCGAGTGATCCACGACGAGATCCACGGGCACGAGCGGTTCGATGATCTTGGGATTCTTGCCGAGCTTGGCGACAGCGGAACGCATCGCGGCCAAATCAACCAACAGCGGCACGCCGGTGAAGTCTTGCAACACGATGCGCGCGACCACGAACGGGATTTCCTCCGTGCGCCCCTCGACCGGTTTCCAATTGGCGAGCGCGCGGACGGCGGCCTCGCTCACGCGTTTGCCGTCGCAGTTACGCAGGACCGATTCCAGCACGATGCGGATGGAGACGGGCAGTTTGGAGATCGGGCCGACGCCGGCCTTCTCCAGCGCGGGCAGCGAGTAGAAGCTGCCTTCCTTGCCAGTGCCGAGGTCAAATTGTCTCAGCGTTTGCGAATCGAACGAGTTTTGTGCGTTGCTCATAAATGTTCTGATGGCCGAAACTTCGGCTAATTAAGGCAAAACTGTGAAGATTGCAGGCGCACCCGTCAAGCGCGGTTCAACGCGGGATCAGATCAAAAACTCATCTGGCAGTGCGCACAATTGCTCGCACAGCGCGGCTGCGTCACGGACCACATAGCCACGCTCCGTCGTTATCGCAGCGTCTCCACCCTGATGCGCGCGGGATCGGCAATGCCAAGTTCGAGCAGCGCGGCGTTGCGATACAATTCCACGTTCGGTCGGAAGTTGGGCGACTTGCCTTTGCGCCGTTGAGTTTCCAGTTCCTTGATCGAAAGCACGTCGAGCGCAACGGGATCGCGGCTGAAGCGGAGTTGATTGAGCATGGTCGAGTAATGCAACAACCCCTTCTGGCCACCTTCATACTGACAGATGAGGGCGTCGGTGATGTTCAACGCCACGCGATCACCGAGTATGGGCAGCGCGCAGATTTCCGGCACGGCTTGCGAGAGTCGTCCGGGGTCGCCGTCGAAACGCAGGATGTTGTCCACGCTGTCCATCGCGAGTCCATAAAGATGACCGCACACTCCAGCGGTAGCGTGATTGAGCATCGGTGTGATGTTGATGATTTTGGTGATCTCGCTCGTGACGAGTTTGCTGACGTGAGATTTGCGGCCCACGCCTTCGCCTTTCTTCTCGAACTCCAAGTCACCAAAGACAGGATTACCGATAAGCGGCGTGTCGTAGGCGTTGGTTTCGTCCCAGCCGGCCTGAGTCGCAGCGACGCAGCGCACGCGGAGTTCTTGGGCAAGCTGCATGAAACCCGCATCGCGCAACGTGACCTCGTTGCGATCCCAGATGATGATCTGTTGCGAGGGAACTCCGGCGGCGATCAATCCGCGCGCCACAGCTGCGACCACGGCGGGGCGCGTGCCGCTGTTCACGCCGGGCTTTGATGAAACTTTCAGCCCTATGACATCTTGGGTGCTGACGAGACTAAGCCACGCCTCCCGGGTATCTGTTTTCCCGGTCAACCGAGTGATGCCACGCCGCACCATGGTTTGAACGCGATCATCGAGCGGACGAAAGGCTTCAGTGGCGTTTGCGTCTTCAACGATGACGACGTGCGCGGTGTTCGTGGGTTGGGAGAAGTCGGAGTTTTGCGCGACGAGGAGTTGCGGCAGCAAAACAAAAAGGAAAAACAGCGAGCGCAGGGTTGGCAAACATTGCTGTGGCCGGGGACGGCCACACTCCGGGGCGGGGCGCGGAGGCGACTTCAACCGATCTGAGATGGGTGCGTTTCTTGACACTTCAGGGCGCGGATGGTACCACGAGCCGCTATGGTCGCCACAAAAAATCGGATCGCAGCAATAATGTTTCCCCTGCTGACCGCCGCCGTTTTCATCACCTCCTGTTCGCCGCCCGGTCCGGCGGCGTTGATGAAGGGCAAGAAACTTTTGGACGCAGGCAAGACGGACGAAGCCATCGTGGAATTCAAGACCGCCGTAACGTTGATGCAGACCAACGCGGCGGCGTGGAATTATCTGGGTGTGGCGCATCATCGGGCTGGTCTGTTGACGAACGCGGTGGAGGCTTACTCTCAGGCGTTGCGGTTCAACCGCGAGTTGATTGAAGCACGCTTCAATCTCGGCTGCGTCCTTCTGGATCAAAACAAACCCGACGCGGCGAAGACGGAGTTCACGGCATTCACGATGCGGAAACCGAATGTCATCGAAGGTTTCGTGAAGCTTGGCACGGCGCAGATGCGCACGCGTGATCTCGCGGGCGCAGAGAAAAGCTTTCGCGACGCACTGAAAATAAATGCGGCGGACGTGGAGGCGTTGAATGCGCTGGGAATGGTTGCCGCCCAACTGAGTCGCCCGCGCGACGCGGCGGAGTCGTTCGCGAAAGCATTGAAGCAACAGCCGGATTATCGCCCGGCTCTGTTGAATCTCGCCACGGTGCAACATCATCAGTTGAGTGATCGCTCGGAGGCGTTGAAGCGGTATCGCGAATATCTGGCACTACAACCGCACGAAGCGGATTGGGAAGCGGTGAGCGCGATTGCGAAGTCGCTTGAGCCTGCAACCGTGGCTCCGGCACAACCGCGCGTTCAACCCATTACCCAACCAATCGCAACCAAGGCCAACGCGAACATCGCACGACCTGTTGCCACGGTGACGCCGAAGCCCTCTCCGCCAACCAACACGACCAAACCAGCGGTGGTTGTGCCTTCGCCCACCGCTCGCCCTGCTCAAACACAATCCACTCCACCGCCCGCGCCAGAAATCGTGAAACTCGCGCCCGAACCTGTCATCAAAACGTCGCCAGAAGATTCGCGCGGTGTTCTGACTTCTGCACCTGCCACCAATGCTCCCGTCAAGACCGCATCGGTGAATGGGACTTATGCGACGAAGGAAGCCAAACCCGACCAGAAAGGTTTGTTGAGCAAATTGAATCCCTTCAAGCGCGACGCGAAACCGAACGCAACTCCGGTGGCGACGACCACATCACCGCGAGCGGCGGGAGATTCTCTAATAGCGACCAAGTCAGCAGATCGCAAGTCAGCAGAGCAGGCGTTGGCGACCGGCCAACAATTGCAGCGCGCCGGGAAACTGGCCGAGGCGTTGCAATCCTACAAACGCGCGACGTCGCTGGATGAGAATTATTTCGAGGCGCACTATTGCCTAGGGTTGGCGGCGTTTGAAGCGCGCAGCTTCAAAGCAGCTTCCGCCGCATGGGAAAAAGCCATCGCCATCCGCCCCGATTCTGCGGATGCGCGATACAATCTTGCTCGGACACTCAAGGCGGAAGGCCGCCTTCAGGCGGCGGCGGATGAGTTGGAGAAGCTGCTGGCACTGCATCCAGATGAGGCACGGGGACACCTGACTTTGGGCAATCTCTACGCGGAACAGCTTCGAGACATACCACGCGCCCGGAAGCATTACGACAACGTGTTGAGGCTAGATCCGCGTAATCCGCAAGCGCAAGCGATCCGTTACTGGCTGGTGGCCAACCCCGGATAAACGCCGCTGGCATAGGTCTGGCTAGGTTTGGGGCAAGGAAATCCGCACATCACCGCGGAGATCCATACTAATTATGAACTTGAGCGGACCAATGCCCTTTAACTGGTTTGACGTCGTCGTGTTTCTCGCCCTGCTTGTCGGCTATAAATGCGGCCAGAAACGCGGCATGTCTCAAGAATCCCTGTCCGTCCTCAAGTGGATCGGCATCGTCATCGTGGCCGCCATCGCTTACGAGCCGCTCGGCTCGTGGCTTTCAACCACCGCCAAACTCAGCAGACTGCTCTCGTTTGTAATCGCGTATGCCGCAATCGCCGGAGTCGTGGCACTGGTGTTTGTGTTCATCAGCAGTTCGCTTGGCGAAAAACTCAAGGGCAGCGATGCGTTCGGCAAGGCGGAATTCCATCTCGGCAAACCCGCCGGGATGCTGCGCTTCCTGTGCATCCTGCTGGCGTTGCTCGCGTTGTTGAACGCGCGATATTATTCGACTGCGGAAGTGAAAGCCGCGGCCAAATTTCAAAACGACAATTACGGCAGCAACTTCTTTCCGACCTTGTCCTCGATTCAGGACGGCGTATTCCGCGAATCTTTCCTCGGCAAACAGGCCAAAGAACACATCAGCTTCCTCTTCATCAAACCCACGCCCGCCACAGGCTCAAGCATCACTGCGTCGGGATCATCCGATAGCAAGCCCGCCCCCAAATCAGGCAAGCAGCGCGATTACGCGTTGCCCTGAACGCGCGGCACATTAACATGGCTGCGTGGCCGGTTTCTTTTCCGATAACACTCTCGAACAGATTCGTGCCGCCAGCGACATCGTGGATGTCATTGGCGGCTATTTGCCGTTAAAGCGCGCTGGCGGAAACTTCACCGCGCTCTGCCCGTTTCACAAAGAGAAATCTCCCAGCTTCAACGTCAATCCGCACAAGCAGATCTTCCATTGCTTCGGCTGTCACAAAGGCGGCGACGTGTTCAGCTTCGTCAAAGAATACGAGAACATCGGCTTTGTGGATGCCGTGCGACGGCTCGCCGATCGCGCGAAGATTCCTCTGGAGATGGATCAGAATCCCGGCGCGCAGGAATCGCGGCACATCAAGGATCAGCTCCTCCAGATTCATGATCAACTCACGACGCGCTGGCAAAGTTGCCTCGCCAATGAAGCCGCCGGACAACTGGCGCGAGATTATCTCGCCAAGCGCGGCGTGTCGGAGGAAGGGATCAAACTATTCCGCATCGGTGCTGCGCCTGATGCGTGGGACGACACCGTGAATTGGGCCACGAGCAAAGGCTTTGATCTCGCCACCGTCGAGAAGGCCGGACTCATCATCAAGAAAGAGGAAACGGGGCGCTACTACGACCGCTTCCGTGGGCGGCTCATGTTTCCCATCTGCGACGAGCAAGGCCGTGTCATCGGATTCAGCGGACGTGTATTGACTGGCGACGAAAAAACCGCCAAATACGTCAACTCGCCGGAGACGCCCATCTTCACGAAGAGCAAAGTCTTCTTCGCGCTCGATAAATCCAAGCGCGCCATCCTTGATGCTGGCTTCGCCATCGTGTGCGAAGGGCAGTTGGATTCCATCGCGTGTTTCATGGGCGGCGTGCAAAACATCGTCGCGCCACAAGGCACAGCGTTCACCGATCAACACGCGCGCATCATCAAGCGTTACGCGGATGAAGTCGTTCTGTGCTTCGACTCCGACAACGCCGGACAAAACGCCGCTGTGCGCGCACTCGACAACTTGCTCGCGTCAGGCCTCGCTGTGCGCGTCGCCGTCATGCCGCCGAAAGATGACCCGGATAGTTTCATCAAATCGCACGGCGGCGATGCGTTCCGCGAGTTGATCAAAAACGCGGACGGTTTTTTTGATTACTACCTTAAACGACTTTGCACTACGAACGACATCACCACGGACAAAGGCCGCCTCGTCGTGGTGAAAGAAATGTCCGAGGCCGTCCGCAAAACCGGCAATCCCGTGCTCATTGATAAATACGCGCAGAAAACCGCGCTGCGACTCGGTGTCACGCCCGAAGCCACGCGCAAGGAATTCAGCAAGGCCAAGACTGACCCCATCGCGGCGGCCCCGGACGATGAGTATTTTGATTCCGCTGCAGCCGAAACCGAGGAAGCCATCCCGCGCCCGAACGCGCCAGAGTTGCAACTGCTAAAACTGGTGTTGCGCCACGATGACGGATTGGGCTGGCTCGTCGCGCATCTGGACGCGGATTGGATTCAACACCCGCTTGTCAAAGACATCACCGCGCGACGGATGAAAGCGCACCGCGACGGCACATGGCGCAACATCGGCGCGTTCTTGGCCGACTATGAGAGCAGCCAGACGCGCTCACTCATCACCGAATGTATTTCGGACAAGCACGCGCTCCCCAATCCCGACCAGCAACTCGCGGACATCACACTGCGGTTGCGGAATCAATTCGTGGATCAACAGATGGCCGCGCTCATGCACCGCCTGAGCCAGCCAGAGATCGGTGATGCCGAACGCGCAGAGTTTTTGAAGCATCAGCAGGAGTGGAAAACCTATAAACGCCACCCACTCGCGCCGTTGGCCTGAGTTTCTCTTGTCGAAACATTCAACATCGAACACTCAAGCAGTCACCGAATCACGTTCAATTGGATGTTGGGAGTTGGACGTTGAGCGTTGAATGCTCCTAAAATTTCCCCTTCAGTCCCCTGCTCTTCCCGCCGATAAATTCTGTGACGCGGCAGAACGGACTCTGCCAGCACCAACGAAGCAACGCGGCCTCCCCGCCGAACACGAATCATGGGTCTATTTGATACATTCAAGAAAGCCGTCAGTGCCAAGGATCAGGCAAGCACGGCAACTCAGAAATCCAACACTCCCACCGCTTCACGCAATCCCAACACGGACCATAGCAGCGGTGTGGTCACCGTCGCCAGCCGCGATCCCAACGCCATCACGCACAAACTCCTCTTCGTCGGCACACCGCCGAATTGGAGTCAGGTGATTGATCGTGACCTGCATCGGTTGCAACCAACTTGGGGCTTCCAGTTCGTGCCGGATGCCGCCCAGGCTGTCACCGCGCTTCACGAGGAATTTTACGCAATCATCGCCCAGGACTTCTTCGCCGCCGACGCTGCGATTGCCGAACGTTTGAAAACAATTTCCACCAAAACCGTGCGCGTGGTCTTGTTCAACACGAGCGACCGCACCGAAGTCGCCCGGTGGAGCGCGAGTGGCGCAAATCCGATTTCACAAACCACAGATGCCGCAAATCTCGCCGCCAGCATCAGCAGAACGGCACGCGTCCAAGATTGGATGACCGATACAGGCATCAAAAAACTGCTCGCGTTGTGCCGCAAACTTCCGGCGATGCCAAAACTCTACTCGCAGGTGTCCAATGAACTGTCCTCGCCGAACGGCTCGATTGATGTCGTCGCGCAGTTGATCGCTCAAGACCCGGTGATGACGGCAAAGCTTTTGCAAGTCGTCAACTCCGCGTTCTTCGCGCTCGGTCGCCAGGTCAGCGAACCGTCCGAGGCCGTGATGTTTCTCGGCGCAGAACGCACGCGCTCGCTGATCCTGCTCGCAGGAGTGTTCACACAATTTGAGGGAGTCGCCTGTCCGGGATTTACGCCTGAACAGATTTGGAATCACAGCCTGCAAGTCGGGACACTGGCGCGCAACGTCACCATGGCGGAAACCCGCAATGCCAAGACCGCCGAGGCAGCATTCACCGCAGGACTCATCCACGACATGGGCAAACTCATCCTTGCAGCAAATGTCCCTGCGATGTGCAACGCCATCGAGCAATTGCACAAATCCAAACAATTGACCCAACGCGAAGCGGAGATGCAAGTGCTCGGCACCACGCACGCCGAACTCGCCGCGTGTCTGCTCGGCACATGGGCGTTGCCGCTGCCCGTGTTGGAAGCCGTCGCTTGGCATCATCATCCCACGCGCTCCCCGGACAAAGGATTCACGCTGCTCACCGCTGTTCACGCGGGGAATGTGTTCGCCTATGAACTCGGTTGCGGCACTGGCACAGCCGCACTGCCTGAAGTCTTCGACAACAATTATCTGCTTCAGATCGGTCTTGGCGAAAACCGCAATGACTGGCGCAAGGCGTGCAATGTGCCGCAACTCATCGAGGATGACTCGGAACACGCGAAGTTCAGATTGCGCCGGGATGCCAAGCTCAAGTGACGCATCCGCAGCAGGTGCTGCGCGCGCATGACATCAAATTTCCACCAGCATCAGCTCCACGCGTGATGACTTGTGTTCGGACTTGGGATTGGTGGGGACGCGCTGCCGCGCGAGGGGCCTACCGGCAGGTTAGGCCCCGCCAATCCAAATTTTCTTCCGGCTTGCGTGTCGGCGGTTTCTGTGGGAAACCCTCAGCGCAATGAAAACCAAAGACGAGATCGTTGCCAACTGGCTGCCGCGTTACACAGGCACGCCACTCCAAGATTTTGGCAAACACATTCTCTTGGTCAACTTCAACCACTACGTCCGCCTCTTCGCCAAGTGGAACAAAGTCCCCGTGCGTGGCGCGGATCGTCCCATGCCCAACGCCACCGCTGGCGGCATCACCATCATCAACTTCGGCATGGGCAGCGCAAGCGCGGCCACCGTCATGGACTTGCTCCACGCCGTCTCGCCTCACGCAGTTTTGTTTCTGGGCAAGTGCGGCGGACTCAAACACGTCGCGAATCTCGGCGACCTCGTGTTGCCCATCGCAGCCATCCGTGGCGACGGTGCGTCCAATGATTATTTTCCGCCGGAAGTTCCCGCACTGCCCGCGTTCAGCCTCCAGAAAGCTATCTCCACCACCATCCGCGATCACAAACGCGATTACTGGACGGGCACAGTCTATACCACCAACCGCCGCGTGTGGGAACACGATGAAGAGTTCAAAGCGTATCTGCGAAAGATCCGTTGCATCGGCATAGACATGGAGACCGCCACGATCTTCATCACTGGATTCCACAACGAGATCACCACCGGCGCGTTGCTGCTCGTCTCAGATCAACCCATGTCGCCCGAAGGCATCAAGACCGCCGCGAGCGACGAAAAAATCACGCGCAA
>CAMCWI010000129.1 GCA_945882065.1 Akkermansia muciniphila | reverse complement strand
CATTCGCTCGCAGCATTCCGGCGGTATCGCATCAATCTCACCAAGATCGAATCGCGCCCCAGCAAGCGGAAGGCGTGGGAATATTACTTCTTCATTGATTGCGACGGCCATGTGGAAGATGCGAAGGTCGCGAAAGCCATCGCGCTGCTGGGCAAGGAATGCAGCTATGTGAAAGTCCTCGGCTCGTATCCGAACGCGGAGTGAATGATAGGGGGTAGGGACAAGGGTTTTGACCTTGCCCACTCCATCCATTCGCCATTGAAGCAGACTTCTCAACCGTCGTCTCACATATCCCCTGCTGACAGGCTTCGCCAGTCGCTCGATGGCTCGCCCGTCCACACTGACCGAATCCGAGCTCACCGCGACCTGCCTCATCGCAGGTCTGTGTTACGGTCTGGTCGTTCTCGTTCCCTTGCTCTCCACCCCGCATTACTGCGACGCAGTTACGGTTCGATTCCGCACGGCTCTCCTCCTCACAGGTGCGGACTTCCACCGCTCCATCCTCTCGCCTTCTCAGGCGCACGAACGCGGGTCTGGAACCCGCAGCGGCTGGCAAAAACAGGTACCAATCGAGTCGCCCAAACCACTTTCAAATGAGAACGTGCTGCGGGTCACAAGACCCGCGCTCCGGGGGCAGGCGTGCACCGTTTCATTTTTGTTCTGCCTTCCCCGCCCCTTTCTGATCGAGGATTTCCAACATCTGTTTGTAGTAGCCTGCGTATTGCCCGCTCTTGGCGATGCCGTTCTCGGCAAGCACTCTGGCATCGGCTTGGCGACCCGTCTCCACGAACGATGTGAACAACGCCTGATCCGCCGCCACCAACTCGAACCCGGTGAGCTTCTCGCGACTCGCGTTCAGGAATGGAATCGCCTCCGCAAACTCGCCCCGCAATTGATGCAATCGCCCCGTGTAACGCTCCGTGAATCCAGTCTGCGAGAAGCCGCGTTGCAACAGAAACTTCCCCTGCTCGATCTCGCTCAACGCCAGATTGCGTTCCCCCTCGGATAATTTCCCCGCAAGTTTTTCCCGACAGGCCAGCGTGAAATAGACGAACTCCATGTGCCACGACGTGTATTCCGGCACGGACTTCTGCGCGATCTGATAATACTTCAACGCCTCCTCGTAGCGTTTTTCGCGCATAAATTGTCGCGCCACCATTCCAGTGATGGGGCGCTTGCCGCCCGCGTGGGGTCGGACGGTTTGGTATTCGCGCATGATCTCCTGAATCTCCTTGGACTCGGCTTGTTCGAGTTCGGAAGCGATGCGATTGAAGTGCGCGTGCGCGCCCGGATTTGTTTCGCGCATGAACGGCACGTCAAAGATCACGCGCATCATGTGAGCCACGGCGTAGCGATCATATTTGTTATCGCCCAACCGCTCCGCGTAGCTTTGCCAATCGCCGATGCGTGCACAGGCTTCTGCCGAAACTGAAACCGCTCCCGTCATGTGCGACAGACTTTGCACGATGGCCTCGGCGATCAACGCCTGACCGCGCATTGTCGGATGCACATGATCGTCCATCAATTCCCAACCGATGCTGCCGCCGGAACTGTTGGTGTGAAACGCACCTTCCACATCGCAGACAATCGCGTTGAGTTCCTGAGCGGCGCGGCGGATGGCGGCGTTCGCCGCGGAAGTCGCGCGCCACGGCATCGTGTCCAGATCGCGCGCTTTCTGGAAAGCCGCGAGTGCTTGGGGAAATTGATTGGACGCGTAGAGCGATTGCGCGAGTTGAAATTGCGTACGCGCGGAAGCATCGCCCGGTTTTTCCTGGCCGATGGGTGCGAGATTGCGTTCGTTCGAGGGTTGAGTGCAAACCAACACGGGAACGCCGCGCGCCTGACAGCGACGGAGCATCTCGCGGACATTATGATAAAGATTGTTGGCCGCAGCCCCGCGACTCCAGTCATCCGGCGCGACGTACGCGCGACCGACCATGCGCTCCATAAGGGTGATGTTGCCTTCAGGAGTTTTGGACGCGGTGAGTTTGGTCCACGCTTGAACGATAGCAAGCGAGTGAACAAATCGCGTCACGCCCAGCATCCACGGCTTGCCGCCCGCGCGACCAATCGAAGCCACGCCGTACGTGCCGAAGAATTCGTTGTGCCCGGTGTAAATCACGACGAGATCAGGTGCGAACTCCAACGCCTCAGTCATCATGCCGAGAACCGGATAGCTCGCGACGGCGGTTGTGCCGAGGTTGATGACTTCGACGTTTCGCTGCGGCCAAGCGTCTTGAAGCATCGCTTGCAGAAAGGAAGTTGAAGCGAGATTGCGCGGCTGGGGAAAACCTTTCATCGCAGATTCGCCTACGGTGAAGATGCGGAAAACGTTTGAGCCTTTGGGTTCTGTGAATTGATATTGGTCGTTGTACCCAGGGCGATCACGATTGGCGAAGAAGTAGGAGATCGCGCCATCCTGATCGCTGATGAAAAGCGAACCACCGGACACCGTCCCTGCGTTCCTGAAAATAGCCGCGTTGCCGCCATAACTGAACAACCGCAGCACTCCTTCGGTGGCAAGCAACAGAACAAACGGCAGAAAGATCATCACCACACCAAACAGAAAGCGTTTGCGGCGAGAGAGCGGAGGCCTGGGTGATGTGGGTTGCGATTTGTTTTTCATTTGGGTTCAACGCGTGCAGATCACGCGTTTGAGTTGCAACATGCTAAAAAGCCGTTGCCTGGAGAGCAACGGCTTTGAAAATTCAGATTCTGCCCGCTGTGTGTTACCGCAGCACAGTGGTGCGCTCCGCAAGCCATGCAAGGTCCAAAGAATCGGGAGCATTTAGGGCGGAATTTTTGAGGATCTTGGAGTCCCTCCATTTTTTTGTTTGGGCATGACCATCAGCGTAAGACAAGCCGCCGGAGTTATTGTGGTATCCCGCTGGCACATCCTGATCCGCCCAAGAACCCGTCTTGTTGGGTTGAACCAAAAACCAGCCGTCGTTGATCTTGGCTTCGTTCTCGTCAATCGTCACCCAAGTTTCAACCGGATTGCGGATGTTGGACTGTCGTTTGAATATGGTGTAGGCAGCATCCAATTTACCTTCAGTGCTGATTGGATTCATCCATGCATTCATGGACATGCTGCGATGATTTTGCGTCCTGTCGCCGGGGCATTTGTAAATTGCCGCCGTTTTGGTGTAAGGGTAGAGCAATCCATTCTTGATGAATTCAAAACTAGGATCGGCAACAGTGGCCTTGCCAAGAACCCAGTTTGCATTTGGACCACCGGACAGATGTGTGGCGGGGATAGGAATCGTGACCGTGGTCACTGCTGTGCCTCCTGTGGCGACGATCTTGTCGTCGTTGTCACCGGAATAAAGAAACCAACCCAACTGAAGTTGCCGGAGGTTGTTTATACATTGGATGGCTTGCGCCTTGGACTTGGCCTTGGCCAGCGCAGGCAGAAGCATGGCGGCCAAAATCGCGATGATGGCGATGACAACGAGCAACTCGATCAAAGTAAAACCGCCGGCAGACTTTGTTCCGTTCTGTTTGGTGATTTGTGTCGGCATTTTTTTCATGTCGTGGGTCGTTTGGTTGCTTTGTTTGGCTCGGCTGATGTGAGCAACCTATCACCATCACCCGCCCGGTAACACCGCATCTTTGTGTGGTTCGATCCCAGCAACCGCATGAAAGTGTTCTGGTAGAACCGAAATGTCTTCCGCCAAACTGCCACCAAAACAACCAACCTGAACCACGCGGCAGCAACAGATGAAACACTCCAGCAAGAAATCAGAAATACAGATCGGCAGATCAAGAGATGTTCCGCTGCAAAGCGGCACAGGGATAACGCCCAACACACTGAGCCGCCGTCGCCTCTGGCTCTTTCGGCGCTCAACGATGCTGCTGGTGTGCCGGTGGTTTTCTTTGTCGCAGTGGAACTCGTGCTGCGCGTCGCCGGCTACGGTTACAATCCCGATTTTTTCCTGAAGCTGGACATCGGCGGCAAACCCTTCTTCGTCCAGAACGAGGATTTCAGTCGCTGCTTTTTCCCGCCTGAAACCATGCGGCAACCGAGCGCGTTGCGGATGCACGCTGAAACCATCCGCTCGCCCCGGTCGCAAACGTCGAGTTCGTCACTAGGTTTGCTGCACTGAAAATCACCTCCACATCGTCGCGCAGACATTCGCCATCGCCTTGCAAGCCGCCCTCGATGGCATTTGCACTGCCAGCGCCGAGTGACAACACACCCGTCACATCAATCGTCGTCCACGGCGCTTTCCCCGTCTCATCGCTGTCGCCCCTTGCTCACCCCATGCTCCTGCGCGCCAAACTGCACCACGTCCAGCAACCGCGTGCGATTCGAGTTCCACAGATAAACCGTCTCCCCGCCCGAACTCAGCGCGAAGCCAAGTTGATTCTGATCAAACATCACAAACCCGCGCGGCGGAATCGTCGTGCCATTCGGGATCACAAACTTGTTCGTCGTCGCGTCGTCCGTGAGAATGCAGCCGGAGAGATTGTTCGTCGTGTTGCTGTGATTGTAGAGTTCGATGCTGTCCAGCAGCGGCAGATCGGTGTACGCGAGGATTTCGTTGATGAAGATGTTTCGCAATGGATCATTCGTGTAAGCCTCGTTCAACCCCGGCGAGCCGCCCGCATGATCGCTGATGCTCCATGCTGCCGGATCGTTCTCGCCATACGACGGACGCGCCAGCACCAGCGAATGTCCCGTGCCATCCGCGCCGACGGGCGACGGATGATCGTTGCTGTAACTCACCTCCAACACCACGCCGCCCACGTTGTTCTTTAATCGAATCGTTCCCTCGCGACTCAACGAGTTGACAATGTTGGTCACGTTGTTCGTCACGCCGCTACAGATTGTAGTGAAGCTGAAAGTCGTTCGTACTCTTCGCCAGCAAGAGCCTCGACAATCCGGCCAGCCCGACGCCTTTCGGAAACATGAAATCAATATCGCCGCTGATCTTGTAACCGGAGAGGTCTTCGTAAAAGGGATTGGAATTGTACAACTCGACGAACTCCGTGCTCAGAGTGTTTGAACCGACGGTGAGCCTTGCCGGATTATACATGATCTCGCTGAAGATGAACGGCGTCTTGCGCGACGACTGGCCAGGAGGTTCGGCAGAGATGGCGGCGGCGATTGTTTGCGCCTGCCCTACAAGCGCAACGATTGCCAGGAGAACAATTTTCACCAAGGAGAAAACTCGGGCGTTACGTCGCACAGAAAAAAATCTCGTGATCTGTGAATGAATGATGCACAGAGTTTGCCGCATCTCCGTGAGTCCGCAGCCACAACAACGGTTTCGTTGCAATCTCTCAACCGGGCAAAGCCTGAACTGCCGGCATCTTTACGGATACACGAGGCGCAAGAAAACCCTGCCGTTCGCCGGATTGATCGGGATGAAGAGTTGATTCGTAACGGTTGATCCCGGATGGCGAACCAGTGGTTGCTGTTGCCGGTACTGAGAGACTGTTGAAAAGTCCCTCTCAACGTGGCCTGTCACCAAGACAACCGATTCAATCCTCTTTGCAGCTTTCCGGGATGGATTTCGCCGTCGCTGGCATTTATTTTCTCCGAGTGCAGAACACCACTCTCCAAATCGGTTCGGTCGGCAGCAACGTCAACGACACACAAGTCGCGCAACTTGTGGCGCAGGCTTTGCCCGCTGCTGATTACCAAGGCAAAAAGATCTTGCTCATCGTCCCTGATCACACGCGCACTGCGCCGGTGGGGTTGTTGTTCAAAACCATCTGCGCACAGATCGGTGCAGTCACGAAGGAACTGGATGTTCTCATCGCGCTGGGCACGCATCCGGCCATGAGCGAAGAGGCGATCTGCGCGCGGTTGGAGATTTCGGTCGAGCAACATCGCAACGAGTTCAAGAAAGTCCGCTTCTTCAATCACGAGTGGGACAATCCTGCCGCGCTGCAAGAGATCGGCTCACTCACCGAGACAGACGTGAAGGAACTTACCGACGGCCTGTTTTCGATGAGCGTGCCGGTCGAGATCAACAAGCTCGTGTTCAATTACGATCAGGTCATCATCGTCGGGCCAGTATTCCCGCACGAAGTCGTCGGGTTCTCCGGCGGCAACAAGTATCTTTTCCCCGGCGTCGGCGGGCCGAAGATTCTCAATTTCTTCCACTGGCTCGGCGCGGTCGTAACCAACCCGATGATCATTGGCAACAAATGGACGCCTGTGCGAAAGGTCGTGGATCGTGCAGGCGCGCTGGTGAAAATCAGCAAGGCGTGCTTCTGCATGGTCGTCGCGCCGGATAAATCGCTCGTCGGTCTTACCTTCGGTTCACCCGAATGCGCATGGGACACCGCAAGCGAACTCTCGCGCCAGACTCACATCATTTACAAAGAGAAGCCGTTCAAGACCGTTCTCTCTAAGATGCCGCCGATGTATGACGATCTCTGGGTTGCCGGCAAGGGCATGTATAAGCTTGAACCGGTCGTGGCGGATGGCGGCGAACTCATCATCTACGCGCCGCACGTCACGGAGATTTCCGTCACGCACGGCAAAATCATTGAGGAGATCGGCTACCATTGCCGCGATTATTTCCTGACGCAGTGGGAAAAGTTCAAAGACAAGCCGTGGGGCATCCTCGCGCACAGCACGCATGTGCGAGGCATCGGCAAGATGGAAAACGGCGTCGAGCAATGCCGCATCAAAGTCACGCTCGCCACCGGCATCCCGGAACACATCTGCAAGAAGATCAACATGGGCTATCGCGATCCGAAGACGATCCGCGAGGAAGATTTTACGAACCGCGAGGACGAGGGGATTCTGTTCGTGCCGAAGGCGGGAGAGATGCTTTACCACTTGAAGCAGCAGCCGAAATGGGCGGGCGGCGCGTAAGCTCCCCGAAACAAACCGCTAATCTGCGCTCATCGAAATAGTTTTCAAGCAAACATCCATTACATCCCTATCAGCGTGGCTTTGGCTCATTTGACATTTACACAGCGTTCAATTCACGCAGCTTTGACTTCAAAAGTAAGTTTTTCCAATACGTTTAGGACCGATTCCGCCACCCCTAGAACGTTTGGTGAACTGCTCGTAGTCCGCCGAAAGGAAACTCGTCTTACACAGAAACAACTGGCTCTGGCTACCCAGATTCCACGAAAACAACTCGGCCGCTGGGTAGGCGGCCGGGCTCTGCCAAGTCAGAAAGATTTAAGTCGAGTGGCTCAAATCTTGAAGCTGCCGGAGTCGGCCATACGCCAACTCCGGTGGAATGGTGAGCTTCACCTTGTCGCCGATCTTCATTTGCGCGACGCCAATGTCCCAGCCGGCGATGACTTGCCCCGCGCCCAGCACGAAGGCGAACGGTTCATCACTATCCACGGAGCTGTCGAATTTTTGCCGTCTATGAAGCATCCGGTGTAATGCACGGACACGGTGTCGCCCTTCTTGGGAGCTGAGCCGTTGCCGGTGACAAGTTTCTCAATCTGCAATTCTGGATTTGCCATGCGGGATTGTGGTCAGTAGTCCCGCTGCGGGTCAACCGCGAGAATGAATCAGCGGGTGACAGAGCGGAATGTTTCTATCAAGGCAGCGCTCTTCGCTGCACTTGCTGGCGCAGGCGCGCGTGAATCGTTTCCCACAGCCCGCTCTTTTTCCATTTGCGGAAGTAATGATAGACCGTGCCCCACGGCACAACGTCCTTGGGCAGGTTATGCCATTGGCAGGAGGTACGCACCAGATAGACCATCGCGTCGAGCAGTTCTCCGTAGCTGTGTTCGCGCGGGCGTCCCCCTCTTGCCCCGTTTAGCAAAGAAGTGTTGAAACCGTTGCCATTCGTTGTCGCTCAAGTCCGTGGCATATCGCTGACGTATTGCTCGATCTTGTCTTTGCCCGGTTTTTGTTTAGGAAGAGTTGAATCAATGTGGCGGAGAAAACTTATCGACCAATTCTCCAAGAACATTCTGTTCTTCACATTTAGCCAATGAAGATCCTTGGCGATTTGCTCGCTGAGACGCTTGAGGCAATCCTTATGTAAGCCAAGACTCATGGCAGTCGTCGTCGAGTCCTCACTACTCCAAATCCTTATCCGTCACCGCACCTTCACTGGCGCTGGTGACGTGGGCAGCGAATTTGGCCAACACGCCGCACGCAGCGTCTCTTAAAATGGTGCGACCAGCCCATAAACCCGTTGGAAAAGTTGGCGCTTCAGTTCGTCTGGCGTAAGTCCCGCTGGAAGCGCAGCCACGACGACGGTTCGTGCCGCATCAAACATCCGCGTACCCATGACAAAACGTTCCGACCCGGAGCGGGCCATCAGTTTTTGCCGGACGAGTTCGGCGATTTCTGGCGACGTGTCATTCATGTTGCAACTTCCAAACACAAGTTAGCGACATCGAGTTGTCGCGTCCACCGTTCAACATAGTCTCCGTCGCAACCGGTAGAGATGAGGTTTTTGACATCGCCAAGCTGCGTTTCAGACCGCGAATCTTTGGCCCAATATAATTTTGACAGAATCAAGTCTTCCTTGCTCACAATCCACGTCTCGAAGTCTTCAATCTTGATGCGTTGGCGGCGCTGGAACTCGGTCAGGCGGTATTGACTCTGCTTGCGCACGATGCAATCCACTTGGATAACGCTTTCGTTGTGGATCAGGTTGAACATTGATTGGTGCGCGATGGAACTATCCACCACTTCGCGCGAAACATAATATTCGGGGCTGAACAACTGAACGACTCTCGAGGCATCCGTCTCGGACGCAACGCAACGACGACATCAATGTCACGCGTCATGCGCGGCTGGGCATAGTAGTTCATCGCCATCGAACCGGTGAGCATGTAACCGATGCTGGCTGAATCGAGCTTCACGGAAACATCGCGGACGATGTCGAGTTCGTTTTGCACAGTTTACAACTTCAAATCCTTATCCGTCACTGCGCCCTCGCTGGCGCTGGTGACGTGGGCTGCGTATTTGGCGAGCACACCGCGCGGGTAACGCGGGGCGGGTTTCTTCCACGCCTTCTTGCGTTTCGCCAGTTCCTTCGCGGGCACGTCGAGGGTGAGCGTGCGTTTCACGGCGTCGAAGATGATCTTGTCGCCGTTCTTCACAAGCGCGATCGGGCCTCCGACGTAGGATTCTGGCGTGACGTGGCCCACAACGAAGCCGTGGCTGCCGCCGCTGAAACGTCCGTCGGTGATGAGAGCGACGTCTTTGCCGAGACCTTTGCCCATGATGGCGCTGGTGGGCGCAAGCATTTCGCGCATGCCCGGTCCGCCCTTCGGTCCTTCACTGCGGATGACGATGACGTGGCCTTTCTTGACCGTGCCATCGAGAATGGCTTTGAGCGCCTTCTCTTCGCCTTCGAACACGATGGCTTTGCCCGTGAAGCTCGTGCCTTCTTTGCCGGTGATTTTGCCGACCGCGCCGGTGGGGGCGAGGTTGCCGTAGAAAATGACGAGGTGGCTGTCTTTCTTGATGGGATTGTCGAGCGGACGGATGATTTGCTGGCCGTTCGGATACGGTTTCACGTCGGCGAGCGTCTCGGCCATGGTCTGGCCGGTGACGGTGAGGCAATCGCCGTGCAGCAATCCGGCATCGAGCAGCGTCTTCATGAGCGGGCGGATGCCGCCGATGGCGACGAGCGCGCTCATGCTGTATTTGCCGCTGGGCTTGAGGTCGGCGAGCACGGGCACGCGTTTGCCGACGCGCGTGAAGTCGTCGATGGTGAGCTTCACCTTCGCGGCGTGCGCGATGGCGAGCAGGTGCAACACGGCATTGGTCGAACCCCCGAGCGCGATGACGACGGTGATGGCGTTCTCAAACGCCTTCTTCGAGAGGATATCGAGGGGCTTGATTCCTTGGCGCAACATTTCCACGACAGCTGCACCGGCGCGGCGGCAGTCGTCCATCTTCGCGGGCGAAATGGCGTTTTGCGCGGAGCTATTGGGCAGACTCATGCCGAGCGCTTCAATCGCGCTGGCCATGGTGTTGGCGGTATACATGCCGCCGCAGGAGCCCGGTCCGGGAATCGCGCAGGATTCGACGGCGTGCAATTCTTCGTCGCTGATCTTGCCAGCGGCGTGCTGGCCGATGGCTTCGAACACGGAGACGACGTCGAGGTCTTTGCCCACGTTCGGCGAGTTGGCGGGCGCAGTGGCAGCCGTGAGGCAACCGGGGAGAATCGTTCCGCCATAAACGAACACGGCGGGGCGATTCATGCGGGCGATGCAGATCATCGCGCCGGGCATGTTCTTGTCGCAACCACCGATGGCCACATACCCGTCCATGCCGCCGCAGCCGACGACCGTTTCGATGGAGTCCGCGATGACTTCGCGCGAGACTAGCGAATACTTCATGGCTTCGTTGCCGTTCGAGATGCCATCGGAAACGGTGATGGTGTTGAAGACGATTGCTTTGCCGCCGCCCGCATTCGCGCCTTTCTCGGCTTCGAGCGCGAG
>CAMCWI010000128.1 GCA_945882065.1 Akkermansia muciniphila | reverse complement strand
GCCAGCGGAATTACTGCGAGCGGTGTCATGGCGACGATTGCCAACACTACGCCCGTGGCGTTGTTGCGCAGAGCCCATTGCATACAACTCACCCCCAGTGTCGGGCCTGCGAGCGCGTTGCCTGTGACCCAAAGCCACAAGTGTTTCTTTTCGCGGCCATCACCGCTGCACTCATCTTCTCCAACAGCGCTCGCGAGTGCGCGTGATTTTTTCCAGCGAACGATGGCGAGAAAAATTCCAGCCACGAGTAATCCACCGATGATGCGCTGAAATGCCGCATTCGCTCCATCAATCGTTTCGTTTGCCGTCGCAGTAGCGGCGAACGCGCGGCGGCTAAAGACGGCACCCAGTGCGCCGCCAAGACCGGACAATACGCCAAACAGCGCGCCAAGCCGCCATTCACGCGGGTCGCGCTTCACGGATTCATGCGGCGCAAGCGCAAGCGCGACTCCGCCGAGGATCACGCTGATGCAGGGGATTTGCAGCCATGAGAGTTGCGTGCCCAGCCAGACGCGCTCAATGACAACGGCGAAGGGCGCGGCGAGACATTGAGTGAACAGCATCGCCAAGCGCGAGCCGAGCCGTGGCAATGCCTGATACAACGCGACATCGCCAACTCCAAAGCCAAGCAGTCCGCTCACAAAAAAGAACGTGAAGCCCGCACCGCCAAAGCCGATACCAAAGCCAAACGACCAGATGCCGAGAAGAATCGTGGCGATAACAAGCCGCCAGAAATTCGCGCTCGCACCGCCGATCAATTTTGTGGCGCGATGTCCGCAGGTGATGGACACGGCGAAGAGAACGCTGGCGGCGAGTGCGGCGATCATTTCGCTGTTTCCTTCGCAAGATCAGCCGCGCGCCACAGATACCAAGCCGCCGCGCTCCGGTGTGGACGCCAACGCTCGCCGTACGCGAGCAACTCTTTTGGCAGTGGCAATTCCTTCAATCCATGAACAACAGCAAAGCCACTGCGCACACCATAGTCGGTCACGGGCAAAACATCTGGCCTGCCTAACGTGAACATGAGCAGCATCTCCACCGTCCACGGCCCGACCCCGCGAATGGTGGTAAGGCGTTCGATTATCTCGGCATCTGATAGTTTCGCGATGGCATGACGATCCGGAACAACACCAGAGATGGTTTTCGCCGCAATATCTTTGATGGCGGTGGCCTTTGCGCGGGACAGACCCGCGCAACGAAGTTTCTCGTCGCTTGCCCGAACGATCTGTTGCGGCGTGGGGAATTTTGTTCCAAGGAACAATGCGAGGAAGCGGTTGAAGATCGTTTGCGCGGCGTTGCCATTGAGTTGCTGGAAGGCGACTGAGCGGACGAGTGCCTGCCAAGGCTGCGTTCCGCGACTCGGCTTGAGCAAGCAAGGCCCGGCTTGTTTGATGACTCGCGCGAGTTTTTTGTCGGCGCGCAACAGATGTTCGACGGCCGGATTCTTCACGCAGCAGGCAATGTTTCAGGCGGAGCGAGACGAGGCGCGCGATTGAGAGTGCGGACGGTCTCGACACGGATGATCTGCCAGTTGCCGTCCACTTCCTTCATCATGAATTTCATTTCTTGAACGAGCAAATGTCGGTCGCCTTCAGCGTCAACATTGACGGTGAGTTCGACGATGGCACTTTTTTCATCCCCGCCAACCGTGATGATCGGATCAAGAATCTTCACATCCAACGAGCGCGATTCAGTCCGCAGCCGGAGCATGATCCTTGCGATCTCCGAACGCTCAACAGAGTCGGGAAATAACACACGCGGCTCCATATTGAGCATGACTTCCCGTCCAAAGAACTCGGAAAACTCATTGGCACGCAACGCTGCTGTGATGTTGCCCTCAGTCTTTTCCAGCGTTGCTGACTTGGCCAAAGCCGCGAGTTGGCGGCGAATGGCCTCCTGCGGCGTGGGATGTAGATAAATCCAAAGCCATGTGCAAAGGCCGATGGCGATAGCGAGGAGAACAATCCGGATTGCGATCTTCATAGCACGATCTTGCCGAGGATGCGTTCGCGCCGCGCGCCGCCTTGATAGTGAAGTTCAAACGGCATCGAACGATTGTCTCCCACGACGTAATATTCATCATCGCGCATTGTGCTGTGTTCCGGTTTCACATTCCAGTCACACTCGTTATTCAAGTAGGGTTCGTCGAGAAAACGACCGTTGATAAGGATACGCCCGCCCACGAACTCGATGGTTTCACCCGGCAACGCCACGACGCGCTTCATCAGCATCATGTTCGGGCCCGTGTAACGCACGGCGACAACATCGCCACGCTTGGGTTCCTTATTGCGGTAGGCGAGGCGGTTGATGAAGTTGACAGACCGCTCGCGATACGTCGGCGACATGCTTGGGCCGTCCACACGAATGGGGAGCAACACGTATTTGAACAGGATGGTGCAGGTGACGACGAGAACAGCCACGCGGATGAGAGTAACTTTGGGATTGCGACCGATGGTTATGGTTCGCACCCAAGAATAGTTCGTTTGCTGGACTGGTTCGTTCTGCATTGGTAACGCACCCGTGAATCGCGCGCCGTTCACAAAGTTTTGGCACAGACTTAGTCCCAAGCAAGCGCAGAGTGTTTGAAACAGCGAGGCGGATGGATTTTCTCCGTGCCCAGAGGTATGGATTTGTGGTTTAATTCTCGCACATGAGCAAAGGTGTTTTGCTGGTCAACCTCGGTTCGCCCGATTCTCCGGATGTACCGGACGTGCGGCGTTACTTGAATCAATTCCTGATGGACGGGCGCGTCATTGATGTCGCGTGGCCGCTGCGGCGGTTGTTGGTTGGCTTGATTCTCATCAAGCGTCCTCATGAATCAGGCGAAGCCTACGACAAAATCTGGACGAAAGAGGGCTCGCCCCTTGTCGTCACCAGCAAACACACTCAGGCTGCGCTGCAACAACGCCTGAGCGTACCGGTGGAACTCGGGATGCGTTACCAGAACCCGTCCATCGAATCTGCCGTGAAAAAGCTCGCAGCAAAGGGCGTGACCGAAACCCTGCTGATCCCGCTGTTCCCGCACTACGCGATGTCGAGCTACGAAACCGCCGTGGTCCGCGTGCAGGAAGTCGCAGCCAAACTCGCGCCGGGAATGAAGATCACGGTGCAACCGCCGTACTACAACTCGCCGGATTTCATCGCGGCCTTGGTTGCGAGCGCCGCGGAATTGCTCAAGCAAGATTTCGATCACCTGCTGTTCAGCTACCACGGCATCCCGGAGCGGCACTTGCGGAAGTCAGACACGACCGGCTGCCATTGTCTCAAGATTGAGAACTGCTGCGAGGTCGCCAGCCCGGCGCATGCGACGTGTTATCGCGCGCAATGTTTCGCCACGACAAGGGAGTTCGTCAAACTAGCGGGCATTCCGCCGGAAAAGTATTCCGTATCGTTTCAGTCGCGCCTTGGCAAAGATCCATGGCTCAAGCCTTACACCGACTACGAACTCGTCCGGCTCGCGCAAGAAGGCAAGAAACGCATTATGGTCATCTGTCCGGCGTTCGTGTCGGATTGCTTGGAAACCATCGAGGAAATCGGTATGCGCGGCTGCGAAGATTTTCTCGCGGCGAGCGGCAAGGAATTCACCCGCATCCCGTGCATGAACGAGCATCCGCTCTGGATCAAAGCGTTGGAAAACATGGCGAACAACTTCGTAAAAAAATCGTGAGTGTCGCCCTCACCAACCGTCAGCGCTTCATCAATGCCTGTCATTGCCGCCCCAACGAGCGCCCGCCCATGTGGCTGATGCGCCAAGCTGGCCGCGCGTTGCCGGAGTATCGCAAACTCAAGGAGACTTACACCTTCGTCCAACTTTGCCAGACGCCCGAATTGGCGGTTGAGGTCACCTTGCAACCGATCCGGCGGTTCGGATTCGATGCCGCGATCCTGTTCAGCGACATCCTGGTGATTCCGGAGGCGATGGGGCAGGAATATCACTTCAAGGAAACCGGCGGCGTACAAATGGACTTTGCCATCACGAGCAAGGCTGATATCGAAAAACTTTCCATTGCGCAGGTGTGCGACAAGTTAAGCTACGTGGACAAAGCGCTCCGGATTTTGCGCAAGGAACTCGGCAATGAAACTGCCCTCATCGGCTTCACCGGCTCGCCGTGGACACTGGCGACGTTCATGATGGAAGGCGCGAGCGTTCCCAAATTCAGCCGGGCGCTCGCATTGTTCCGCGAAGACCCAAAAACCTATTTCGCCCTCGCCGAAAAACTCACCGCTGCCGTGACCGCGTATCTAAAGATGCAGATCGCCACCGGAGTGGATGCGGTGCAAATCTTCGACAGCCACGGTGGACATCTGGCTGCTACCGAATTTCAGGACGGCTCGGGTCGCTGGATGAAGCAAATCATTTCCAATCTCGGTGGCAAAGTTCCTGTCATCCAGTTTTCCCTTGGCACGCATGGTAACTGGCCCGACCTGATCGCCAACGGCGCGAATGTTCTCGGCATTGACTGGCAAACCTCACTGGCCGAAGCGCGCCAACTCATTCCGCCGCACATCGGGATGCAAGGCAACCTCTCACCGACACTCATTGTCGAAGGAACGCCAGAGGTTGTTGCGAGCGAAACGAAGAAGATTCTCGAAATCATGCGCGGTCGGCCAGGCCACATCTTCAACCTCGGCCATGGTTTGACGCCGGGGGCCAAACTAGAGAACATTCAGGCATTGGTGGATACTGTGAAGGCATTCAAATGAAAACGCTGAACGTTGATCTCGATCTGGTCCGCAAATACAACGTGGCCGGTCCCCGCTACACCAGCTATCCGCCCGCGACCAAGTTCGTTGACACGATTCCTTGGGAGCAACTCTCAGAAAAGATCGAGGCCAACAACCAATCGCCGCGCGATCTCTCGGTTTACTTTCACATTCCGTTCTGCGAATCGCTCTGCTGGTTCTGCGGCTGCACCACCGTCATCACCACCAATCACGACAAAGGTAACGACTATATCGCGTATCTCGGACGGGAAGTTGCAAAGCTCGCACCGAAGCTCAACAAAGATCGCAAAGCCGTCCAACTCCACTTCGGTGGTGGCTCGCCCACGTTTCTGCGTCCCGATGAAATCCGCCGCCTCGGCGACATCATCCACAAGCACTTTACTTTTTCGCCGGACATCGAAGCGAGTGTGGAGGTGGACCCGCGCCGGCTCACGCGCGAACATTTGGTCGCGTTGCGCGAAATCGGCTTCAATCGCGCCTCGATGGGCGTGCAGGATTTTAATCCGAAAGTGCAGGAGGCCATTCACCGCATCCAGCCGCGCGAGATGACGCAGCAGGCCATTGATTGGATGCGTGACCTCGGCTACGGCTCGATCAATCTGGATTTGATCTACGGTCTACCGTTTCAAACGCCTGCGACTTTCAACGAAACGCTCGACACCGTGCTGGAGATGAAACCCGACCGGCTCGCCGTGTTCAGCTACGCGCACGTCCCGTGGATCAAGCCAGCGCAAAAGATTCTCGAAGATAAAATCCTCCCGACTCCGGAATCCAAACTCGAAGTGCTCAAGCTCGTCATCGAGCGGCTCACGGCTGACGACCAATACGTCTATATTGGCATGGATCACTTTGCCAAGCCGACGGACGAACTCACCGTCGCGCAACGCAGCAAGCAATTGCAGCGGAATTTCCAAGGCTACAGCACCCGCGCCGGCTCGGACATCTACGCGTTCGGCATGTCCGCCGTCTCGCAAATCCCCGACGCCTACTGGCAGAACGAGAAGGAGCTTCCGAAGTATCAAACCGCCGTGGACGCCGACCAAGTGCCATTGCAACGGGCATATTTCCTTTCCGACGAAGACAAAATTCGCCGCGAAACCATCATGCGGACGATGTGCGATCTCTCGCTCGACTTCGTGGCCATGTCGCAAAAGCTCGGCATCAACTTCGAGCAACATTTTGCCAGCGAACTCACGTCACTTGCGCCTTACGAAACAGATGGTTTGATACGTCGCACGGCGACCGGTCTCGAAGTCACCGACTCTGGCCGCCTGTTCATCCGCAACATTGCGATGTGTTTCGACAACACTCTCGCGCCTGCTGGCGAGCGGAGACATTCCAAGACGATTTAACACAATCTCCGAAGTTGAATTTGTTCGTCATAATACAGCACGCAGAACATACGCCTCTGGCGTGTAGTTTTCAGCGTCGCTCCCAAAACCCTCGCCCCACAAGCATTTTTCATCTTCGCCATGATTTGAATGGTGCTGTGAAAGTTCGGGCACAGGACGCGCGTGCGCCCATTCCTGTATGGGTGTTCATGTTGCTTTTGGTTGTTTCCTTTTTGCGACTGGGAAGATTGCGCTGTGGCGACCAGCGAGAGTGAACCACTGTTTTCAAGTCGGTTCATTTGTAATTGGAGAAACTGGGGGAGCATTCTTTGAGTCCTGATCAAAATAACATTGATTGTGGTGATAGCCCGCGCCATGACATCCATGACATCCATGACATCCATGACAGCGTGTTACAAGTGGTTAATGGCGTGCTTACACGTTGAGTTTTATGCCAGATATCTGGATATTGTTGCTCCGACCACCGCGGCACTCTCTTCCGCCATTAACCACAACGGCACAGTCGAGCATTAAACATTGCGGTTCAGTGTTTCATGGACAAGGGGGTTGGATTCTATTAAACCTACGCTCGCAATTCACAATCTTGTGCCGCAGAAAAGTCTGGGGTGTAGGGTGAATCGTTGAGGCATGTAAGTTTTTTGCCCACTAAAAATCCAAATCCGACTCCAAATGAAATCTTCGCCAAATAATTCCTGGGAACACTTCAAAAAGTTTTACAAAGAGTTTCCGACTATTGAACTGAGCATGGACTTGAGTCGCATCGGGGTGAGTGATGCTTTCTTCAAGAAGATGGCTAAGCCAATGCAAAAGGCTTTCGCATCCATGAAGGCTTTGGAAGGCGGCGCGATCGCGAATCCAGATGAGGGTCGGATGGTAGGACATTATTGGCTGAGAAATCCGGCGTTGTCGCCAACGGCAGCGATCCGAAGCGAGATCGAGTCGGCGCTCAAGAGCATCAAGGCCTTTGCGCGGAGTGTGCATGGCGGCAAGATCCGGGGTCAGGGCGGGAAGTTCACAAAAATGTTGGTCATCGGCATCGGCGGTTCGGCACTGGGTCCGCAGTTTGTGAATCACGCACTTGGCAATCCCGGCATAGACAAGGTTCAAGCTTATTTCCTCGATAACACTGACCCCGACGGCATCCAACGGGTGTTGGCGTCCATCGGAGAGAGCTTGAATCAGACACTTTGCTTGGTGGTCTCCAAATCCGGCGGGACCAAGGAAACTCGTAATGGGATGTTGGAAGCCAAGGCGGCGTATGCAAAAGCGGGGTTATCTTTTGCAAAACACGCAATTGCCGTGACCGGTAACGGTAGTGACTTGGACAAATACGCCGTGAAGAACAAATGGATCGCACGGTTTCCGATGTGGGACTGGGTTGGGGGTCGGACGAGTGAGCTTTCGGCGGTTGGGATATTGCCAGCGGCGTTACAGGGCTTTGATGTGGATGCGATGTTGGCGGGGGCGAAGGCTTGCGACGATTTGACGCGGGTTGCTCAAATCGAGAAGAATCCGGCCGCTCTGCTGGCATTAAGTTGGTATTGCGCTGGAGGAAATGGGATGGGCACAAAGAACATGGTTGTCATCCCTTACAAGGATCGGCTCGAAATCTTTTCCAAATACCTTCAACAATTGCTAATGGAGTCTTTGGGCAAAGAAAAGAACTTGGCCGGAAAAGTCGTCAACCAAGGGATCACGGTCTTTGGGAATAAAGGTTCAACAGACCAGCACTCTTACATACAACAACTTAGAGATGGACTAAATGATTTCTTTTTGACGTTCATCGAGGTTCAGAAGGATCAAAATGGCAAAGCGCTCGTTGTCGAAGACGATTTTACTTCTGGTGATTATCTGAGCGGTTTCCTCTACGGAACACGGCAGGCAATGTTGGAGAATGGAAGACCGACTTTGACGATAACAATTCGCGAGGTGACACCGGCAAGTATCGGGGTGTTGGTCGCGCTCTACGAGCGAGCCGCTGGCTTCTATGCATCGTTAATCGGGATTAACGCCTATCATCAACCTGGTGTCGAATCTGGCAAAAAGGCGGCAACGCGCATTTTGATGATTCAAAAGCAGACCATCGCCGCACTGAAATCCAACCCCGGAAAACCTCAGACAGTGGAGCAAATTGCCGCCACCATCGAGAACAAGGACGAACAAGAACACGTTTTCAAGATTCTCGAGAGACTTGCCATTAATCGCAGAAACCAGGTAAAGAAGACTTCTGGCAAGAATGCGTTCGCGGCGACGTACTCCGTTTAGAAGTTGTTTCGATGTTCACTTACCCCAAAGAATACGACGTGATAGTCGTCGGCGCAGGTCACGCCGGAGTGGAGGCGGCTTTGGCAGCCGCACGGATAGGTTGCCAGACACTGCTCCTCACAACCAATGTTGATACGATTGGCCAGATGTCGTGCAATCCCGCAATCGGCGGATCAGCGAAAGGACATTTGGTTAGGGAAATTGATGCGCTCGGTGGAGAGATGGGGAGGAACACCGACCTGACAGGCCTGCAATTCCGGGTTCTTAATCGCAGCAAAGGCCCAGCGATTCGCGCCACACGAGTTCAGTGCGACAAGAAGGCCTATCAATTCCGCCTTAAATGGGTTTGTGAACGAGAAGCGAACCTAGACGTCAAACAGGGACAAACCGTATCCATCGAAGCAGAGAACCGAGTTATAAAGGCCGTCACCACGGCGACGGGCGTTAGATACGTTGGCAAAACCGTGATCATCACCACCGGAACATTTCTTCACGGGCTGATGCATATCGGAAAAGACAAGCAACACGGTGGACGATCCGGCGAGGCCCCGTCCGTTGGAATATCTGAATCGCTCAAGTCTCTGGGAATCGAACTTCGTCGACTTAAGACCGGTACGCCACCGCGCCTACTAAAGCGCTCAATAGACTTTTCGCGACTGGAAGCTCAGGGAGGTGATACCCCGATTCCGTATTTCAGCCAATGGCCACTTGAAGAGTTCCACGTGGAACAAACGGGGAATCACGAAACGCAATTCAACCCTAGCGACTCAAAAACCCCATTCCCGCGCGGTTCGGTTCTGGAACAAATCGGCGGACAGCTTAATTGTTATCTCACGAAGACCACCGCGCGCACTAAAGATATTGTTCGAGACAATCTGCACTTATCGCCCATGTATTCAGGCGAAATCGAAGGCGTTGGGCCTCGTTATTGTCCGTCCATTGAAGATAAGATGGTCAAGTTCGCCGAGAAAGAAACTCATCAAGTGTTCCTTGAGCCAGAGGGAATCGGCACAGACGAAATCTACATTAACGGCCTCTCAACGTGTCTTCCGTTTGAGGTGCAGATACAATTAGTGCGTTCTGTTGTGGGTTGCGAGCGTGCTGAAATAATCCGCCCGGCATACGCCGTCGAGTATGACTATTCGCCGCCGACTCAAATTTTACCGACCTTGGAAACCAAGGCGTGTGTGGGTTTGTTCTTAGCCGGTCAAATCAACGGAACTTCAGGCTATGAAGAAGCGGCAGCGCAAGGTTTGATGGCTGGAATTAACGCTGCACGAAAATGCCAAGGCGAAGGCCCAATAGTTCTGGGTCGAGACCAAGCTTACATCGGAGTGCTGATTGATGACCTGGTGAACCTCGGCACAAACGAGCCTTATCGAATGTTCACGTCGCGATCCGAATTTCGATTGTTACTCCGTCACGATAACGCCGATACCAGATTGTCGGCGATTGGCCATGAAATTGGTCTTTTGCCGAGTCGGTATTTCGCGCTGTTCACGACCAAGAGAAATCAGATAGACGAAGAGCTAGGAAGGCTCAGAACAACCCGCGTTGGTCGCGATACGCTCGCACAGATGCTCCGACGACCTGAAGTCACCTACGATCAGCTTCCCGACCAAAACAAATCTCCACTGCCCACGTCAGTGAGAGAATCGGTGGAGATAGAGGTTAAATATGAAGGGTATATTAAAAGGCAATCTATTGATGTCGAACGGTCTGGCAAGACTAACTCTAAGACTGTTCCTGACAAATTTGATTATTTGTCCGTGACTGGACTCAGTCGCGAAGCAAAACAAAAGTTGTCGACCATTCGCCCGCTCACTCTAGGACAAGCGTCGAGAATATCTGGGGTCTCGCCGGCAGACATCGGGCTTTTGGCGGTGTGGATTAAGCGATTCCCGACAACAGGAAAAGACCAACCGTCAGCCGAAGATTGTTTTTCCGGGTACAACAACCCGTCGCAAGACGTAGAACAATGATCGCCGCAATTGATGGTCAACCTTGTGGTACAGACTTGATTGCTCAAGTTGGCCAGATTTTTTCGCCGACGGGCATTCTTTC
>CAMCWI010000127.1 GCA_945882065.1 Akkermansia muciniphila | reverse complement strand
CTTTGAGCAGTCGCGTCAGGTGCTGGAGCGCAAGGAAATCTTTCAGCGGATGAACAGGGCGGACGAGGGTGGGAACAATTGTCAGGAGTTCTAAGTCATTTACTCTGTGTTCGAGCGAGCCTTCGGGGCCGGTTGTCGGGCCGGAAATGAGTTGGACGGTGACGTCGGGTTTCTGGCGCAAGCCGAGAACGGTGGCGATGGTGTTTTCCTGTGCGCCACCGACGACGAGCCTCGTGATGATGTGGGTGACGCGCATGGCGTCACTTGGATTTTTCGGACTTCTCCGCCGACTTCTCTGGTTTCACACCTTTGAGTTCTGCGAGCCGTTCGCCGACATATTTGGATTCAGCGGTCTTGGGCGGCGCGTTGGTGAGGTAGGATTCGTAATTGCGGATGGCGGTGTTGGTGTCCTTGCGGCGGTAGGCAATCTCGCCAAGGCCGTAGCTGATCTGCGGGAGTTTGGGAAACTGGCGCTGGACGAATTCGTAATCCTGTTGAGCCTCATCAAGCTTGTCCGAGCGGAAGTTGGCGATGGCGCGATAGAGGACGGCGCGGACGTGAGTCTCGCTGGTGGTGTTCGTTTCAACGCTGAGGACTTGGGTGAAGGCTTTGATGGCTTGGTCAAATCCGGAGACCTCGACGAGGAAGCATCCTTTGTTGATCAGGCAGGAGGTTTCATCGGGCGCGAGTTTGAGCAGGCGGTCGGTGATGGCAAGCGCGTTGGTGTAGCGTCCGTTGTCTGCATAGGTTTTGCACGCGGCGGCGAGGATGGTGAAGTTGTCGGCAAAATTGACGAGGTTTGTCTCGATGATTTGCGTGGCGGTGTCGGGATCGTTCTTGGCGAAGTAAGCGGTGGCTTCGAGCGTGAACAGATCGGTGAGGTTGGTGCTGAGTCCGGGTGTGCGGTCGGCGATGTCGCGGATCTCGCGGATGAGTTCCAGCGTGCGATCTGGGAACTTGCGATTGAGATTGATCTGACCGAGCCAGAGGCGGCTGCCGATGTCGTTGGTGGATTGCGCGCGGACGCGATCAAATGCCTGTGCCGCCTGGCGGATCAAGCCGCCTTGCAGAAAAACGTAGCCTTGGTTGTAAGCCAGCGCGGGATCGTCAAACGGCCCGTTCTTTGTCAGGACGGCTTCCCACGAGCGGTCTTTTCCGAAGCGATCTTCAATGGATTTGGAAATCTCGACGCTGGAGGCTTTGCCTGCGCGATACCTCTTGTTGAACTCCAGATTGTCCTCGGCGACGATGTTTTCGCGGTTCAACTCAAACGCGAGTTCAAAGTGTTTGACGGGTTTTTCGTAGTCGCCCGATTTCTGAAGTTCGACCGACCAGTGGACGAGGCTGCGCGAGTAAATGGCTCCGATGGCGATGGCGTCTGCGTTCAAATGTGGTTTGAGGCCGAGCTTGCGATAAATGTTTTCCGGGAACGGATACCTGCTGGTTTCTTCTGGAGGCGATGTGAAGGGGAGCAGGTTTTTGAGCGGGCCTTCGGATGCGGTGTTCCAGAATTTTTCATTGAGCGCGATGGTCTCGGCAGATTGTGGAGGCGCGACGAGCGCGCTGTCGGGTTGAAGGATGAGGCGTTGCGCGAGTCCGGCGGGTTGGGTGATGAACGATTCGAAATAATAGCCGAAGCTCGGATGCAGATAGGTGATGGCATTGGTTTTGGCGAGGGACTTCATCATCTCCATAAGTTCAAAGTCTTGGACGCCGACTTTCTTGTCGGCATCGGGAGATTTCGGGTTGACCCAGTTGGGGTGATGGTGTTTGAGGTAATCGTGATACGGCGGCGCGGACAGCCATTGCGAGCAGAGGAATGTGTAATCCTTGGCGCGACCTTCTTGCGTGAGCAAATCTTGAAGCGTCCAGAGGCGGCGCGGATCGTCGCTGACGATGATGCCATTTTTCGGCAAACCTTCGGCGAGGTCGGTGGCAAAATGTTTTTGAATCTGGCCGTTGGTCAGGCGGATTTGGGGGAGGTTGCGATGGATAAGAACGGTGCTGACGCCGACGAGCAATGCGGCGATGAAAATCAGAGTGGCGTGCTGGAGGAATCGTTCGAGCGCGCTGGCTTTGGCGTTACGCGAATCCATGGCGCGCGAAACCAGCAGCAGATAGCCGCTGAAATAGCCGATGCTTAACGCGCCTAAGTAATAGAGCGGGAGACATGCGAACACGCCTAATGCTTTCTTGCGTGCGCTAAAATCCGGATCAAGCGACAACAACAACAACGCCACAAGAATAACAACGTGCGAGAGGTGAAAGAGGAACGTGGTAACCATGACTCCGATGCGGCTGGGATCGCCAAACTGGGATGGCCAACGAATTGAGAACAAAAAGACGGGAGCAATAGCGAAAAGCAACGGTGCCAAGATGGTGGTGCGCGGGAAGATGAAGAGTAACAATTTTTGAGATTGAATGTTGGACTTCAAAACATCCCAGAAGGTGAACGATCTGTCTGCCGAGGCGGTCGCGATGGTGGGAAGCAATAGATAAAACGCCAGTCCCGCCGAGCCGCAAAGCGCCATGCGCCCAAGAAATTTCAGTTTGAAGAAAGCGACCTTGCGCGTCCACACCAGTGCGATGATAAACAGCGGAAAGAACCCAATCATCGCGAGGTTGTTCGACATGCCTGCGCCGAAAACGAAGGCCGCGCGATAAAGTCTGGCATCCTTTTCATCAAGGCGGAATTCCAGCAGGCTGCGCAGGACGTACGAGAACAGGAGCAAATCGAACATTTCCACAGTCCCGTTGGTGCCGTGTTCCCAGAAGGTGAGTTGCAGGCCGCAGACGATCACGGCGAACAGCGGCGGCAACCACGCGGTGGGGATGCTCAGGAGAAAATCCGAGTTTGATGATCGTTCGCGTTGATCGCGTGTGCGGTCGTGCGGGAGGATGGCGACGGAGCGTGCGAGTTGGACGAGTGCCAGTGCGCCACAGATGGCAGAGAAGACGTTCAAGGCGAGCGGAATCATTTTCTCCGGCATCAAGCGAAGGGGATAAGTGACGAGATAAAAGACGGGCGCGATAAATTCCGGTTGCCATGTCCAACCTGCGACACGGGCGGCGGCTGGCGGCTGGCCGAAGGGCGTCATCCAGTCGGGCAGGAACGAGATGGAATGGTTGAGCGTACCGAGCAGCACGACGAGCGCGGCGATGCCCAGCAACCACGGCAGCCAAGCCTGTGTGAATTGTAATTTGTTTTTCGTCTTGGATCCGTTTGTCATGGATGAATCAGTTGAATTGATGCGTTTGCGCTTGGCAAGTTTCGTTTGGGTGACTTATGCAACCACTGCCCGCAGATCAGCGACGCACTCGACATGCTGCGTCTGCGGGAACATGTCCAGCGGCGTCACCTTTGCCAGTGTAAAGACACCGTCGGCGCACAAGATGTTCAAGTCCCGCGCCATCGTTGCCGGATGACAGGAGACATAGATGATCTGCGCGGGGCGTTGGTCGCGCAGGAGTTGGAGCGTCTGTGGCAGACAACCTTTGCGGGGCGGATCAATGAGAACGCTCGTGGCTGACGCGGAAAACTTGTGAACGAGATTCGGCAGCGCGTCTTCCACATTGGCGGAAATAAATTCGCCGTTGGTCGCGTTCTTTGTCACAGCATTCTTCCGCGCGGCGGTGATGGCCAACCGATCACATTCCACGCCCACAAACGATTCTACCGCACTCGCCAGCGCGATGCCGAAGAATCCGACGCCACAATACAAGTCCACGAGATGTCTTGTGCCAGCCGCAGCCAAAGCCGAGCGTACAGTTTCTACGAGTCCCGGCAGCAGGAAGAAATTATTTTGGAAGAATGAATCGCGCGGCACTTCCCAATCTTCAGGCGGGATGCGCAACACAACTTTGATGCCGCCTTTGGGTGGAGGATTATTTCGGACGTGAGTGATCTGCTGGTTCAACGCAGGTTCAGCGATCTTGCACTCGAAGATGTCTTCCACGAGGCCGCAGTCTGCTCGCACGAAGCCGATGTTCAATCGTTGCTCAGGTTTGTTCCACTGGCTACGGATCATGATACGATTGCGATAGCCGTAGGGCTGAGGGCAGGGGACGACCGGCGCAACGATATCCTCTGCGATGCCGCCGATGCGTTGGAAGATGTCGGCCACCTGCTTGCGCTTCATGGCGAGTTGGGCTGGGTAGGCGATGTGTTGATACTGACAGCCGCCGCACGCACCGAAATGCTGGCAGGCGGGAGTGGCGCGATCTGCGGACGGCGTGACGACGCGAAGAAGTTTCGCGCGCCCGAAAGTTTTCTTTACTTCGACGACTTCAACTTCAGCGGTTTCTCCGGGAATGACGTAGGGGATGAACAGCACGAAGTCGTTCACGCGCGCCACGCCTTCGCCCCCGAACGCGATGTCGTTGATGGTCACGGTGAGCGTTTGTCCGACCGTCACCGCGCTCGTCTGTTGTTCAATCGTCATTCGAAACAGGCTAGTGAGAACAGCGCGCCAACGAAACGACAAAGATGTTTGGTGGTCGGTCATTGCCATTCTTTCTGAGGAACGATTAGGGTTAAGCAATTCATATCTTCGTATCCAGATGCGTTGATTTTTAATTTGGCAAGCCTTGCGGCCTGGGCTAGTTTGCGCGCGTGAACAAGGCCGAATCTTTTAGTCCGCACGCGCAACTGCTGCTCAAAGCCCTCCGCGAACGCATCGTCATCATTGACGGCGCGATGGGCACGACGATCCGCACTTATGGGTTGGGCGAGGCGGAGATCCGCGGCGAGCGGTTCAAGGATTCCAAGAAGGACCTCAAGAACAACGGCGATCTCTACTCGCTGACGCAGGCGGCAACGATCTGCGACATCCACCGGCGCTTCCTCGAAGCTGGTGCGGATATCGTTGAGACAAACACTTTTTCCGCCACGAGCATCGGCCAGAGCGAATTTTTCGTGGACGATCCGCGCGAACACGGTGGCCGCAAAGATCCGGCGTTTTACCAGGGCGTCATTGAGAGCAAATTCCTCAACGACCTCGCGTGGGAGATCAACGAGCAGTCCGCAAAGCAATGTCGCGAGTGGTGCGACCGCATTGCGAACAAAACTGGTCGTCCACGTTTCGTCGCGGGCGCGGTCGGGCCGCTGACGGTTTCGCTGTCTAACTCGCCGGATGCGGATGACGCGGGCTTTCGCGTCTGCACGTTCGATCAGGTGAAGACGGCTTACACCCATCAGATTCGGGGACTCATCGCAGGCGGCTCGGATCTCTTGCTCGTGGAAACAATCTTCGATTCGCTCAACGCCAAGGCCGCGTTGGTGGCGATCCAGGAAGTGTTCGAGCAGGACGGCAAGATTCTGCCCATCATGATTTCCGCCGCCGTCGGGCGCGGGGGCGAGACGATGATTTCCGCGCAGACCATCGAAGCGTATTGGAACGCGATGAAGCATGTGAACCCGATTGCTATCGGGTTGAACTGCTCGCTCGGGCCGGATTTGATGAGGCCGTTCCTAGAAGAACTCGCCACCAAATCCAACACGGCAATTTCCTGCTACCCCAATGCGGGCTTGCCAAATCCGCTGTCGCCGACGGGCTTTGATTTGAAGCCGGAGGACATGGCCGATTATCTCGGCGAGTTTGCTCAGAGCAATTTGATCAATATCGCCGGCGGTTGCTGCGGCAACACGCCCGAGCACATCGCGGCCATCGCGAAGGCCTTGGAAAATAAACCACCGCGCGATCCTAAAGCTAAAACGAAATTCTCGACCGGTGCGGCGATTCCGTTGCGCCTAAGCGGCTCGCAGCCGTTCACGCAGCAGATTGGTTCGTTCATCATGATCGGCGAGCGCACGAACGTCGCGGGGTCGCCGAAGTTCGCCAAGCTCATCAAAGAAAATAAATACGAGGAGGCTGTCGCCATCGCACGGCAGCAGGTCGAGAACGGCGCAAACATCATAGATATCTGCATGGACGAAGGGATGATTGATGGCGTCGCCGCGATGAGCCGTTATCTGCATCTGCTCGGGAGCGAACCGGAAGTCGCGAAAGTTCCGTTCATGGTGGACTCGTCGAAGTGGGAAGTCATCGAAGCCGGCCTGAAATGCGTTCAGGGCAAAGGCATCGTGAACTCCATCTCGATGAAGGAAGGCGAAGCGAAGTTCCGCGAACACGCAGGCAAGGTTTTGAAATACGGCGCAGCCGTAGTCGTGATGGCGTTCGATGAACAAGGCCAAGCCGCGACGCTGGCGGACAAAATTCGCATCTGCGAACGCGCCTACCGCATCCTCGTGGACGAAGTCGGCTTCCCGCCCGATGATATTATTTTCGATCCGAACATACTCACCGTCGGCACGGGCATCGAAGAACACAACAACTACGCCGTGGACTTCATCGAAGCCACACGCTGGATCAAGGCGAACCTCCCGCACGCGAAAGTCAGCGGTGGCGTGTCGAACGTGTCGTTCGGTTTTCGCGGCAACAACCCCGTGCGCGAGGCCATGCACAGCGCGTTTCTTTATCACGCGATCAAGGCAGGCATGGACATGGGCATCGTCAACGCCGGCATGTTGGAAGTGTATGAAGAGATCGAGCCAGAACTAAAGGAACTCGTCGAAGACGTGTTGCTCAACCGTCGTCCGGACGCGACCGAGCGACTCGTTGTGCATGGTGAAAAGCTCAAAGCCGCCAGTGCAGGCACGACAGCCACCGACAAAAAAGTTGAAGAAGAATGGCGCAAAGGCACGGTTGAAGAACGCCTCTCGCACTCGCTCGTCCGGGGCATTGACGCCTACGTGGACACGGACACCGCCGAAGCGCTCGCGAAATATGGCAAGCCGCTGACGGTCATCGAAGGCCCGTTGATGGCGGGGATGAGCGTGGTCGGCGATTTGTTTGGCGCGGGCAAAATGTTTTTGCCGCAGGTGGTGAAGTCGGCGCGCGTGATGAAAAAATCCGTCGCGTATCTCACGCCGTTCATGGAAGCCGAGAAGGCTGCGATGGCGGCGCGGGGCGAAGTCGTCAAGGCGCAGGGCAAGATCGTCCTCGCTACCGTCAGGGGCGATGTGCATGACATCGGCAAGAACATCGTAGGCGTCGTGCTGGCCTGCAACAACTACGAGGTGATTGACATGGGCGTGATGGTCCAGTGTGAGAAAATCCTGGAACGTGCCAAACAGGAGAACGCCGACATCATCGGTTTGAGCGGATTGATCACGCCATCACTGGACGAGATGGTTCACGTCGCGCGCGAAATGGAGCGGACCGGTTTCAAAGTCCCGCTGCTCATCGGCGGCGCGACCACGAGCCGGGCGCATACGGCTGTGAAAGTTGCCCAACATTACAGCGAACCGGTCGTCCATGTGCTAGATGCCAGCCGCGCTGTGCCGGTGATGACGAGTCTGTTGAGCAAGGACGGCAAAGCGCCGTTCGTGAAACAACTGCGCGAGGATTATGAGAAGTTGCGCTCGCAACACGCTGGCTCGGTGGCGAAACTTTTATCGCTTGAAGCCGCCCGCGCCAACGCGCCCAAGCTGACGTATGACGATCTGCCGAAGCCGGAGTTCACCGGCTTCCGCACGTTGACATCGGGCAAGTTCAATCCCGGCAAGTGCGATTGCGGTTCGGCGCACGGTCATGCTGGTGCGTTCAGCGTTTCCCTAGAAGACCTCGTGCCGTTCATTGACTGGACGCCGTTTTTCCATACTTGGGAGTTGCGCGGGGTTTATCCGAAGATTCTTCAGCACGAGAAACACGGCGAAGAAGCCACCAAGCTGTTTGCCGACGCGCAGAAGCTGCTGGGCGAATTCGTGGCGAACAAATCTCTGGAACTCCGCGCGGTCTATGGCTTGTTCCCCGCGAACCGCGTCGGCGACGATATCGAGGTTTACACCAACGGCTCGCGCCAACATCTGCGGACAAAGCTACATTTCCTGCGCCAGCAAATCGAGAAGGGGGATGGCACGCCCAACTATTGTCTCGCGGATTTCATCGCGCCGAAGGGTGCGCCGGATTACATCGGCGGCTTTGCCGTCACGAGCGGTCATGGGTTGAAAGAGATTGTCGAGAAGTTCAAAGTTGAACACGATGACTACAACGCCATTATGGCTGAAGCTATTGCTGACCGACTCGCGGAAGCGTTCGCCGAGTATTTGCACAAGCGTGCTCGTGAAGAATGGGGCTTTGGCAAATTGGAAAAGCTGACGACCAACGACTTGATCGAAGAAAAGTATCGCGGCATCCGCCCGGCGGCAGGCTATCCCGCCAGCCCTGACCATACGGAGAAGGGAATTCTCTGGGACTTGCTCGACGTGGAACAACACACCGGCATCAAGCTCACCGAAAGTTTCGCTATGTGGCCCGGCAGTAGCGTGAGCGGACTTTATTTCGCGCATCCCGACTCGAAGTATTTCGCTGTCGGCAAGCTGGGCCAAGATCAAGTTGAGGATTTGTCCAAGCGCAAAGGTAAGTCACTCTCTGACATGGAACGTTGGCTTGGGCCGTGGTTGAATTATTCGACATCATAGCCCGCGCGTGATTGAGTAAATTGGGTGGGAATGGTTTACCTTGTCACTATGCTGGCTCAATCCTTTTCTACGCCGTTATTCCAATAGCTTGCCATTTCTTCGGCTGACGGGATTTTGAGTGGGCGCACAATCCGGAAGCCGACTGTTTTATTATCGGTCAGCCACCAGATTGTTTTTGGCAAATCTGGGTAGGTTTCTTTCCACATGGGTGTGGATTTAAATCGTGCAGCACTGCGCAATTTGTCAGGATTATCGTCGAAAGAACCGCCGCGAACCGAGTGCGGATATGGACGAACCGCCTTGTTCCACGGATCAGTTACAACTCCACCGTCCGCACACATTTTGTAAAAACTTTCATCATATTGGTCGAGCACCCATTCCGCCACGTTTCCAGAGATGTCATAGAGCCCCCACGGATTGGGTAGTTTTTGCCCGATTTTGTGATAAGCCGAATCAGTATCCTGAAGGCCATAGCACCACGCGTATTTTGACAAATCTGTAAGGTCGTTGCCGAAGAAATAGGCCTTCGTCGTCCCTGCACGAGCGGCGTATTCCCACTCAGCTTCAGTTGGCAGGCGGTAAAAATGTCCGGTCTTTGCGGAGAGCCATTGGCAATACTTGTTGGCGGCATGTTGTGTCATCGCAATGGCTGGCTGCCCTTTTTTCATACCCATGCCATTACTCATGTCTCCATATGGCTTTGACGGACGAGTCACGGCGTCTGAAACTTGATTCACCTCATCTGAGGTGGGATATTTGGCGCGCATTTTCTGTTCGTCATATTGGTAGACAAACATTTGAAATTCCTTCCAGGTTACTTCGTGCTGCCCCATCCAAAATGGAGAGATTTTTACGCGATGTTGCGGGCCTTCGTCGTCAGCTCGTTTATTCTCTGTTGGAGGGCTGCCCATGACAAATTCCCCGCCGGGAATGGCTGACATCTGATAACTCAATTCAGTACCTGGAATCGTATTTGTATAGGACTGCATGTCTTCTTCAGTTTTTTCCTTCTGACTCCCCACGACACGGTCGTGAATTTTGGGTATGGCCGCATCGTCGATATTGTAACCGGGAACACGTCCACTCGTTGTAGCAGCGTAGTGACCGTCGCTGCCTAATTGAAAAGTCTGGTATAATAACGGTTCGGCAGCGCGTTCCCTGGAAATATAATATTTCGACGAGGGGGTCTCCGTGGAGAACACCACAAATGAATTAGACAGGGATACAGCAAATTTGGGGAAAACGTTTTTTGGGGTCTCCAAAGATTGCATGGCGACCGGTGCGTTGGTTGTATCAAAGCTAAATAATTGAATCGGAAGCGTCTCGCCAAACAGCGCAAGCAATCCGCTGCATTTATGACCGTCCACTGCTAGAAGTTGGGTGACCGGCTGTGTAAAATTAAACGTTTTGATTTCGCCGACTTGAAATTTCCCGGCTACCTCATTTATCGGACAGGCCCTTATCAGTCGTCCATTGGAGCTATAAAAGATTAAATCCCAGAAACCAACGTCACGAAAGTGACCGACTAGATAGTTTCTGCTGTAGGCATTTGAGTCAGGAATTTCTGGTGTTGCCAGAAAAGGTATAATGTCACCGCTATTCAATTCCCCTACTGCAAGTCGGGGCTGGGTGAAGGTCGTCGATTGTAAGAAAAATGTATAAAAGTCTTTGCCGGATTGTTTGCTTTTGATCCGGTTAAATTGATGCGCGTAACTTTCAGAAAGTGACTCCCGGATTTGCAAGAACCCTTCGCCGTAATTTTTGAACGTGGATATGCAGTAGGTTTGGCTGGCGACGCGAGTTGCATTGGTGGAATCAAGTAACCCAATCGCACGGAGTTCATCATGGGTGTCCTCATGGCGGTTTATGGCGTGAACTGCAAAGAAGGATTTTGAATTCTTGGGAGACCACCTTATCTGTGTTGGAAGGATTGAGGCGTCATCTTCGCTACCTCCAATCAAAGAGATGAAATC
>CAMCWI010000126.1 GCA_945882065.1 Akkermansia muciniphila | reverse complement strand
CAAGGAACGGAAACGTCTAACGACCGGCCAAATCACCGGCCAAGTCGCGGCGCAGATTCTCCAGTTCTATGAGCAACCGCGTAAGGCTGGCGAAATCCAGGCACTCGTGGGTGTCAAACAACGCCAGACATTCCGCAAAAATTACTTCAACGCGCTTATCGGCAAGGGCTGACTCGGATGAACGACTCCCAACAAACCCCAAAGTCGGTTGCAGCGTTACCAGACCACGGACGAAGGGAAGAAGTGGTTGCAAAGGCGCGACCAATCGAACCCCAACTGCGTAAATCTGGAGTCGGCAAACGGACACCAAAAGGATTTGAAACGATCGGACCGGACCAAACCGCATCCGCACCCCTGTTGATCAGACGCTCGCTCGGACAAGCTCTAGATATGATGAATTAAAATCCCCAAGTGAACTTTGATTATCTGAAAAGTATTGCTAACGAAATATAGCGTCGAAACCACTTCGCGACTTTTCCATCCGGTTCAATCGGCGGCAGAGTGACGCGGTGAAAGCCGCGTTCGCAATGAACCAATACGCACTCGTGGTCGCGGAGATTGCGGAGCTTGTGCGGTTTGATTTTGTGTTCCTCGGTTTCGGAATAGTTCACATTGCGTCTGCCCGCGCTGAATCCCCACGAACGTTTTACGACGCGCTTCTTGCCGATGAAGTCGGCGGCTTGGACGGCATCGGCTTCATCGGCGGCGCGGAAAATGAGGCGGTTGCGGAGATTCAAGGTCAGCACTTTTGCTTTGTCGTTGCCCAAGGGTGGCACAAGCGAAGTCGTGGATTGTGCGGCGGCGACAACGGTTGCGCCGGCCTCGCGGATCACGTCCACGCAATTGTAATCGCTCGTGCCGTCTTCGCTGGCTGTCATGAACCGCTGCGCTTCGTCGGCCCACAGAATGAGCAGATTGTTTTTGGCACGGTCGGCCTTGGCTTTGTCGAAACGGCGTAGGGCGTGATTGTAGTATAGCAGCTTGAGCAGCGTGTTCACATAACGCCGCTCGGTCTGGAACTTCTGCGGCATCGTCGTGAGAATGATTTTGCCTTGGTCAATCGCGGCGAAATCGAACGTGCTTTCGCCGGTGCAAAACACCTCGGCGACTTCGGGCGTCAGGAAGTATTGCAGGTAGTTGCTGATGGTTTCGCGCACGCCGCCGAGTTGCTCGTCAGGCTGCGTGAGGAAGCGGTTTCCGAAGTGCGCATACACGGCGGCGCGGCGCGGCGTTTCGAGCAGGCTCTCAAGATTTTCCATTTCTTCTTCGAGAAGTTCACGGTCGGAGAGTAACTCGTAAGCACCAATCAGCGTGACGGGGCGATTCAACTCAAACAACATTTCAAGGGCGTGAGCGATATGCGTCTGTGCCTGGCTCTTGAAAAATCCCTTGTCTCCGCCCTGGCCGAGACTCGTGGCGGTGTCCACGATGAACTTGGCGTAGGTCGTGAATGGGATGGTCCGGTCGCCGGTCATGTTGTAGCGATTGGGCGGCGTCCATTGCGCGTCGGTGTCATCGGCGCGAATTTGCAGGTGAATCAGGTCGTGCTCGCGTCCGTAGTGCCGCGCCATTGCCGAGAGGGTTTCCCAATAGACGCCCTTTTCGTCAATGCACAGGCCGCCCCACGTCGGCTCGTTTTGAAAAACTTGATGAACGAGTTGATTGATGCCGGAACTGGTTTTGCCAGAGCCGGTGTCGCCGGTAATGAGCCAGCCGCGACAGAATTGATTCCGCTTCCACCTCAAGCCGCCGAGCTTCGCCACATGGTTTTTGGCTGGTGAACTCAACAAGAGCCAAGCCGCGATGAGCGCCAGAAGAATTCCGCCAGCCGCCAAGACGTATTGCGGATGCCTCAACGCGAGGATGAGGTCTGGCGGCGGCATTATCGGGCCGAACGGAATGAGGTCGAGTTTCACGGCAAGACCTTTCCAATGAGATAGCCGGCCAGCAATGCGGCGAGTGCGGCAAAGATCGCGGCTGCGCGTGTGATTCTCAGGGCACGGTGAGCCGGTGGCTGGTTTCGCAGTAGTTCCAACAACGCGGCTGACTGTTGTTGAAATGTCTGCGCCGCGCCGACGAGTTTCCCGATGTCGGCGCGGAACTGCTCGAAGGAAGGGATTTCGCGACGGCGAAGTTCATCCCAATGCCGTTGGTGGATTCGGAACAACTCGACAAGGAGTAGCGCCGCGTCGTCTTCTCGTAGCCGATGCTTATCGCGCCACTCGGCAACGGCCTTGGCGAACTCCTCGTCAAAGTCGGGTTGTTCGTTGTTCGGCATGGGGATTACTTCGCGGGCAAGAGCAAGTCGGTGACGGATTCAATCTCGGTGTAAAGTTTCCGTTGCCATGTTTGAAGCCGTTGCCGATCAAGCAGGGTGAAGGCGGGATGCTTGGTTGCTGCTGTGATGGTCAAGTTTTCGGCGTTGAGCGACTCAACCAGCCAATCTTGCAACCGGGTCATGGTGATTTCCCGTCCGCCAAGTTTGTCTTTGATCTGCGCCCGCACTTCGGACGACTCGAACAACGCGAAGCTCTCGCTGTGCGCTGCGTTGCGAACCACAACGTAGTTGCACTTCTTTCCAAACTGGTCGGCAAGGCGTTGGATTTGATCCACGCTGTCCGATTCGTGGTTCACGGGCATGACGAGCGTGAGTGTCGCGCCCATTGCTGACAACACGGCTGGCAGATCAATTTCCGTGAAGTAATCAATGAACAGGTCGGTGGACGCGGCGCGGCAATCCATGACAACCAGGCTCGCTTTTTCTAGTGCGCTGAAAATCCCGTCGAGTTCACGCCGGTTATTCAAATCGAGAAACCGGGTGTCGGGATGAAACCGCTTCAACGTCGAGTTCTCGTTGTCGCTATCAATCGCGACGTGAGCGATGCCCCGGTCCTTGAGGAACTGCACGAAGTTGACGGCGAAGAAACTTTTGCCGACGCCGCCTTTGCCATTGAGGATGAGGTCGAGACGTTTCATGTGCTTTCAGGTTTGAGCATCCGCACTTGGGCGATGCGCGGGCCACGGCTGCGAGTTTGCGGAGTTTCGCTGGCATTGGAATCCGCCTGCGGTTCTTGCGACGGGTGGTCATTCGCCTGCTCTGATTGCGCCGGGGAAGCCGCTCGTCCATTTGGCTCTGCAAAAGAGGCCGGGCGTTTTCGTGCTGGCCGTCTGCGCGGGCGAACAATTTCAGTGAGCACTTGATGGCAGAACGCCGCGATGGCCGTCTTGCTCGTCGGCAGGCAATGTTGCGTGAGCAGTTCGGCAATGGCGCGATACGACGCCCGCCTTTGTCTCAATTCAGCGATGACATCCTTCGCCGGGAGCAAGTCCTGGAACTTCTGTGGACGGAGCGGCGTAAATTCCGCGACCGCTTGGCGGACTGTGGCTGGGTCAAACGAGGTCATAGGCGGGAGTGATGCGGATGTGAACCGGGAAAATGATCGGTGGCAGGATGGACACGGCGATGCAACGACGCGGACAATTCGTTGCCGGGCCATGCTTGCGGACAGATTGCGCCCGCGACCAGTTCGGGGACGTGGACAGTTCACGGCTGCGGACTGTCTGCGGACAATTTGAGTCCGTGGCCTCTGCCGATTCTCGGACTGCCAAGTCCGCTGCGTTGCCGTGAACGCGGCCTGTTCGCGGACGCGCCTGTTTGCGTGGACTGAACGCGGACATGGATTGTTCGCGGACACGGACAGTTTGTGTCCGTGTCTTGTTCCCGGCTGAATCAAGGTCGCGGATTTTCCGCGCTCGCGGCCATGAGCCGCTCACTTCGCGCGGATTTTCCGCGTGTTCACCGCGACTGCCTCGCGGACGCAGAAGCCTTGCGCCAGCAAGGGGTAAAGCGTGCCCTGTATTAAACATGATGAGAAACACACTGCCTCCTTTGCTCCAACAATTCGTCGCGCCAGTTCTTTAGTTGCGTGGCGACGGACTCGATGCGGGTGGTTTGTTCAATCGTCCCCACTTCGATGCGTCCGGCGTAGTGAGCACCGAGTGGTGATTCCGCCAGTTGCATCACGGAATGTTCGGCGTGGATATTGAGACGCTCGCCAAGTTTGTTCAGCACTTCGATGGCGGTGCGTAATTGAGCGGTCGTGGGTGTTTGCATAATCAGATACGAATGCCGCGCGATGGTTTGTGTGCGAGTTGCTGCCGGTGTCCTGGCCGCCGTTTGTGAAGCCACTGTGCGTGTCTCACTTGCTGCGAAGTGACGGGATGCGCCCACGGATCACCAAAGCCAAGTTGCGCGGCGGTTTCCTCGGCGATGAGTTTGTTGGGGGCTTCGACAACCGTGCGAAGTGGATCACCCAACTCGCGGGCGTGTTCCCGGTCGGTGTGGTAGATGCCCCAGAGTTGACTGCCCGGCTTCGGAGTCACGGTTGTGCTCATGTCTGGCAGTTCACCAGAAACCGTCTGTGCGAAGATGTATCTGCTACACAAAATGCGCGGACAGTCCGTGCAGTGTCCGGTGTGTGGTCGCGTAGAAGACGCAAAGGACTTTCCCAACCTTGCAAAAGAAATTAGCTTTGGGGGGTGCGAATCCTTCAAGTCATCCACGGCTACCCGATGCGATTCAACGCTGGATCGGAGATTTATACCAGCGCGTTGAGTCAAGCTTTGGCGGCGGAGCATGAAGTTCACGTCTTCACCCGCGAAGAAGATTCGTTTTCGCCGGATTACTGCGTTCGTTCAGAACCTGACGCCAGCGATTCGAGAGTGACTTTGCATCTCATCAACCTCCCGCGCACGAGAGACCGTTACCGTCACGCCGAAGTGGATCAGCGGTTTGCCGAGTTGCTGACACGGTTGCAGCCCGATGTGGTCCACGTCGGTCACTTGAACCATCTTTCGACTTCGCTCGTAACGGAAGCGGCTCGGAAGTGCCCCGTGGTTTTCACGCTGCATGATTTCTGGCTGATGTGCCCGCGCGGTCAGTTCATGCAGACCCATCCGCTGAACCCGCAGGAATTGTGGCCGGCGTGCGATGGACAGGAAGATCGCAAGTGTGCGGAACGCTGCTACGCGAAGCTGTTTGGCGGCGGTCAGGAAGAATGGGAAACGGACGTTCGGCATTGGACGGATTGGGTTGCGCGGCGCATGAAACACATCCGCTCGATTGCTGAATTGGTGGATGCTTTCATCTGTCCGTCAAAATATCTGCTGGAACGATTCGCGGGCGACTTCGCTTTGCCCCGCGCCAAGTTGCGCTACCTGCCTTACGGTTTCGATTTGAAACGGCTCTCTGGACGCCAGCGAGTTGCCGGAGAACCATTCACCTTCGGCTACATCGGCACACACATTCCCGCGAAGGGCATTCATTTGCTGTTGGAAGCGTTTGCTCACGTTCCCGCGCCTGCCCGCCTGCGGATTTGGGGGCGCTCTCGCTCGCCCGAAACAGCGTCTCTGAAACAGGCGACGTTGCGTTTGCCTGGGGAGATTCAAGAACGGATTGAGTGGCTGCCCGAATACGCAAACGAAAACATTGTGCCAGAAGTATTCAATCGTGTGGACGCCATCGTAGTTCCATCCGTTTGGGTCGAAAACTCTCCGCTCGTCATTCACGAGGCCATGCAAGCTCGCGTGCCGGTTATTACGGCGGACACTGGCGGCATGGCGGAATTGGTGCGGGATGGCGTGAACGGAGCGACGTTCAAATTCCGCGACGCCAACTCTCTTGCCCAACGGATGCGCTGGCTGGTCGAGCACGCGGACGAAGCGCGTCGCCTGGGCGCAATCGGTTATCTCGCCAACACCAACGGCGATGTGCCTGACTTGAAATCTCACGTTCAAGCGGTGGCAAACCTTTACAGCGAAGTTGTGGAGCGGAAGAAAGCGGCAGCGGTTGCGCCATTGCCAGGCCCGTGGCGGGTGACGTTCGACACCAATCCCGACGACTGCAACATGCACTGCATCATGTGCGAGGAACATTCGCCGTTCAGTTCGCTGCAAACGCAGCGACGCGCTGAAGGTCGCCCACCGCGCCGGATGTCCGTCGAATTGATTCGCAGTGTTGTCGCCGACGCTGCGAAGCGAGGGCTACGGGAGATTATTCCATCCACGATGGGCGAACCGTTGCTCTACGAACATTTCGAGGAAATCATCGCCATTTGCCGTGAGCACAACGTCCGGCTGAATTTGACAACCAACGGAACATTCCCGCGCCTGGGTGCGCGACGCTGGGCTGAACTCATCGTGCCGGTCACGTCTGATACGAAGATTTCATGGAACGGAGCGACGGAACAAACTCACGACGCAATCATGTTCGGCTCGAAGTGGCAACGAGTCGTCGAGAATGTTCGCGAATTCGTTGCCGTGCGGGATCAGCACGCTGCTAGTGGAAGCAATCGCTGCCGCGTGACATTCCAACTGACGTTTCTGGAGAACAATCTCGCCGAACTGCCAGCGATTATCAGACTGGCCGCAAGTATGGGCGTGGATCGCGTCAAAGGGCATCATGTGTGGGCGCACTTCAGTGAACTGCAACCGCTGAACTTGCGGAGAAATGCTGACTCCATCCGCCGCTGGAATGAAACTGTTCTCGCAGCTCGCGCGGCAGCGGCAGAAAGTCGTTTACCGAATGGCCAGCCTGTGTTGTTGGCGAACTTTCATCTGCTCGAAGATTCTTGCAAGGAAACCAGTCCGCGATTGAGTCGTTGTCAGTTCTTGGGACGAGAGGCGTGGGTGAGCGCCGAGGGCAGATTCAACCCGTGCTGTGCGCCGGATGCACAGAGACGCACCCTCGGGGATTTTGGAAACCTGAACGAGCGCAGCCTCGGCGAGATTTGGGACAGCCCGGAGTATCGTCATCTCATGCAGACTTATCACAGCCGCCCACTATGCCAACAATGCACGATGCGACAGCCTGTTTGAATTGGGCGGTGATGGGCGTGGCAGCAGATTCCTCGCATCATCTTCTCGATGGAACATCCGCCTATGCGAATCGCTATGTTGGCGTCGAAGCGTTTCGTGCTCCCGGACTGGCAGTGGCGAGAGACAGGACCGGCGCGTTTCACATCACGCCTCGCGGCATCCCGGCTTACGCAGAAAGGTTTCTGATGACGTTCGGATTTTATGAGGGATTGGCCGCAGCACAAGCAGCGGACGGCTGGCTGCACATCGAGTCAGACGGCAAAGCCGCCTACTGCGCGCGCTTTGATTGGGTCGGGAATTGGCAACAGGCCCGATGCGCGGTTAGGACTTCCAACGGTCACTACTTCCATATTCAACGTGACGGTGAGCCAGCCTACGACGAGCGCTACATCTACGCGGGGGATTTCCGTGAAGGCGCAGCCGTAGTGCAACGCGATGACGGAACGGCAACGCACATTGATGCGAATGGTCGCGCGTTGCATGGACATTGGTTTCTTGAACTCGACGTTTTCCACAAAGGCTACGCTCGCGCCCGTGATGCCGCCGGTTGGCATCACGTCAACCGCGCAGGCAAGTCGGCTTATCGCGCACGTTTTGAAGCCGTGGATTGTTTTTACAACGGACAGGCATGGGTCAAGTCGGCGGCTGGGGAGCAGTTCGTTATCAATGAGCAGGGCAATGTCGTGCGGCGAATTCGGTAGGTTTACCCGAAGATGTAGCTGATACACAAACCGCGCGAACAGCCCATGTATTGTTCGATGCGTGGTCACAGCCAAGACGCAATACAACCTCAAGAACGCAGAAGAATACTTCGAGGAACACCTGGCGGTCGGGGACTACTACGACGAAGGACAGAGGGTAGCGGGTGAATGGTCTGGCCTCGGCGCGCAACGGCTTGGATTGGTCGGGAAAGTCCGCGCCGAAGATTTTCTGCGGCTGTGCGAGAATCAGCATCCGTCTTCCGGCGAGACGTTGACGCAACGGTTGAACACAACGCGGACAGACGGCAGTGAGAGCGCGGCCAATCGGCGGATATTCTTCGACTTCACTTTCTCCCCGCCGAAGTCGGTTTCAATTGCGGGATTCCTCGGCAAAGACGACCGAATTCTTGAAGCGCACAATCGAGCCGTGCGATTGGCACTGCGAGAGTTTGAAGCGTTCACGGCAACACGCGTGCGAGTCAGTGGAGCGCGGAGCGACCGTTTAACCGGCAATTTTGCCGCCGCTCTGTTCACGCATGACACGTCGCGCACGCTCGATCCGCACTTGCACACGCACTGCATTGTTTTCAACGCGACGTTTGACGCGGTGGAGAATCGTTGGAAGGCGCTTCAGAACCACGAGCTATTGCGCGCCAGAAAGTTTGCCGAGAACGCCTATTACCACGAACTCACTCGCGAATTGCGGGGCTTCGGCTATCGGATTCGCAATCGGGTGCGAGGCGACTTTGAAGTTGAAGGCGTCTCCGAACAACTGTGTGAACGGTTTTCCAAACGACACACGCAGATTGACGAAGCCCTCGCCAAACTGCTCGCGGAAAAACCTGAACTCGCTGGCGCAAATTTCCAAGCCTTGCGCGCTCAACTCGCCACGGCAGAACGAAGCCGGAAGCAAAAGGATTTGAGCCGTTCGGAATTGCTGACGCTTTGGGAAGCGCAGTTGAGCGAAGCCGAACGCACGTCGCTTCGCCAGCTTTCCAAACTTCCCGGCAATGATGTAAAAGAGAAAACGTCCGTCACGGTCAGCGAGGCCGTTCAATGGGCAGAGGAGCATTTGTTCGACCGCAACTCCGTCGTGCTCGAATGTCAGTTGTGGCAGGAAGCGTTGGGTCGAGCGCGGGGTGAAAGCTTTTCGGTTTCACAACTCAAAGAATTTACGGAACGGCGTGGCTACATCCGCGACGCCGAACGTCCGGGCGAAGTGACATTGCGTGACGTGTTGCTGCGCGAATGGGAAATCGTTCAGACCGCAAAAGAAGGCGTGGGCGATTCTTGGCCGCTGGTTGCGAATCCGCGTCCTGCAAATCCAAGGCTGGACGATGAACAACGCGGGGCGCTTGATGCCTTGCTCTCCTCCATTAACACCGTGTCCGTGTTTCGTGGCGGCGCTGGCACTGGCAAAAGTTTTGTCCTGAACGAGCTGGTCGAACAACTTCGGGAGTCTGGCCGGCGAGTCGTCGTTCTAGCGCCGCAGCGTCAGCAAGTCGTGGAAATGGAAAAGGCGGGATTCCCGTCGCCCTCGACGGTTGCCAATTTCATACTCAAGCGCGAACTGGCTGAACGTGCGGTCGTCGTCGTGGACGAGGCGGGGCAAATCGGTGGACGGCAAATGCTCGAATTGATGCGGTTGGTCCGCGAGCGGAATGCCCGACTGATTCTTTCGGGCGACACACGGCAGCACGGAGCGGTTGAAGCCTCGGATGCGTTGCTGGCAATTGAGCGGCACTCTGGCGTCAGGCCAGTCGAGTTGCACAAGATTCGTCGGCAAGACCCGGCTCTTGGCAAAGACGCCGATGAGCGCACACGCATCAAGCAGTATCGGAATGCAGTCGAATCAGCGGCGGCTGGCAAGTTGAGCGAATCGTTTGAACGCCTCGACAAGATGGGCGCTGTGGTGGCGTGCGGCCTGGGCGATCAAGCCGAAAAGCTGGCGGAAGAATATCTCCGGCTCGCGGAGCAAGAGACTTCGGCGGTCGTCGTCTCGCAGACCTGGGGAGAAGTGCATCGGGTTAATTCGCATGTCCGGGATGCACTCAAGTCCAAAGGGCTGCTCGGCGCAACCGACACGACGGTTCAAGTGCTGGACAAGCTCGACCTGACGAACGCGCAGAAACGGGATGAGCGATTTTACCCGCCTGATGCCATCGTCGTCTTCAATCAAAAAGTGCGTGAAGCCGAACCTGGCGCGAAAGGAAAGCTGGCGGGCATTTTGAAATCGAGTGTGCTTGTCGAAGTCGGTGGCAGGTTCATCACCGTTTCAAACAAAATGCTCGGGCACGTTACGGTTTATCTCCCGCGCGAAATCTTGGTTGCACAAGGCGACCGTCTTCATCTCAAAGCAAATCGCAAGCTTGCGTCAGGCGGTCGTGTCACGAATGGCGAACTTGTCACCGCGAAGTCGGTTCGTCCCGATGGCGGGGTTGAACTCACCGATGGCCGCGTCTTGGACAAAAGCTTCCGCGAGTTTCTTCCCGGCTACGCCGTCACGTCCTACGGGTCACAGGGCAAAACGGTGGATTGTGTCCTGTTCTCCGATTCAACCGTGAAGGCCGCGACCAACGCGCAGCAATGGTATGTGACCATTTCGCGCGGGCGTCGTGGCATTCGCATCTTCACGCCGGACAAAGAGCAATTGCGCGAGAATGTGACGCGCTCCGGGCACAGGCCGTTGGCGATTGAGTTGGCGGCCGGTTTTGTCCCTCGCCGTGGCGTCCGCCTTTGGGATCGCTTGCACGGCCATCTTCTCCGATTTGGACAACGCGCTGCCGACACATTTTGTCGGCTGAAACTGGCGCGTCGTCGTCACCTAAAAACCACACAAAAACATGAACACAAAAACACCCGAATGTTGGTCGAGCGACCCGAACGCTCACGGCGT
>CAMCWI010000125.1 GCA_945882065.1 Akkermansia muciniphila | reverse complement strand
ACGAGTGGAGTGCGTCGCGCGTGGGTTTGTCGCGCAGGAGCGGGCGGTGGTCTTTGGTGGAGAAAACGAGATGAATGTAAACGGCGGAAAGGGATTGTGGCATGACGCAAGGGTGGGGAGCGTGGTGTCGTTTGCCAATCCCTTTGGGATTCTCAGAATATGTAACAGTGGAATCATTCACCAACGTGATGCCAGTCCTCCTCACGCAAATTTCGAAGGAAGGTGGAAATCGGCACGAGTGCGTTATGCTTCGCTGCCCATTCAATGTGTTCCGCAACGCGAAGCATCTTGAGTAGCGCAGGCGTTTCGTCCCAAGCAGCGAGAATCAATGGCAGCGGTGGTTGCCAACCAGCCCCGACCTGCCGACGGTTTGGCAGCATTTCCCACATCTCATGCCACAATCCTGGCTGCGGACAAACGCGATTTTTCTCACGGCAATAGGCAACAAGACTTTCAAGTGTGTCGTTCATTTCATTTTGGTTGCTGCGGATTGAAAAGCTTCTCCACTTTCGCCTTCACTGCGGCATCCATCTTGATGAGCGGCGGCCAGGGGCGCTTGAAGCCTTCGCCGGGAATTTTCTTCGTCGCGTCAAAACCCATTTTGCTGCCGCTGGCGATTTCGCTCGTCGCGTGGTCGAGCACGTCGGACGGACCTTTGGTGAAGAGGCTGTCGCGCTGAGGGTCGGTGTTGGCCGTGAGATGGAACAGCACTTCGCTCGTGTTGTGCACGTTCACGTCGGCGTCCACCACCACGATGTATTTGGTGAACATCATCTGCCCCATGCCCCAGAGGCCGTGCATGATCTTGTAAGCCTGCATCGGGTAGGTCTTCTTGATGCTGACGAACACGAGGTTGTGGAACACGCCTTCCGCCGGCAGCGCGATGTCCACGATCTCGGGAAAATTCATCTTGAAGATGGGCAGGAAGAGTTTCACGGACGCGCCGCCGATGTAAAAATCTTCCATCGGCGGAATGCCGACGATGGTGGCGGGATAGACGGCGTCTTTGCGGTGCGTGATGGCAGTGACGTGAAACACGGGATATGGCTCGGGCAACGTGTAATAGCCGGTGTGATCGCCGAATGGGCCTTCGTCGCGCAACGGCTCGGTCGGGTCAACGTAGCCTTCGATGACGAAGTCGGCGTTGGCGGGAACTTCCAGATCGTTCGTCTCGCACTTGACGAGTTCGACGGATTTTTTGCGGAGATAACCGGCGAGGAGAAATTCATCCAGTCCATCCGGCATCGGCGCGGTCGCCGCGAAGGGAAACATCGGATCGCCGCCGATGAAGATGGCCACGGGCATCCGCTCGCCCTTTTCGTAATAACGACGGCCGTGGCGCGCGGCGACTTTCTGCAACTGCCAATGCATGCCGGTGGTTTTGTCGTCGTAAATCTGGATGCGATACATGCCGAGATTGCGCTCGCCCGTGTCCGGATCGCGCGTGACGACGCACGGCAGCGTGATGAACCGTCCACCGTCGAGCGGCCAGCAGCGGAGGATGGGGAGGTTGAGGAGAGTTGCAGGTTGCAGGTTGAAAGTTGCAGGTTGATTCACGTCGGGCGCTTTCGGCCAACTTTCAACTTTCAACTTGGAACTTTCAACCAAGTGAATCACATCCTTGCACGAACCGCTCTTCACCGTCTTCGGCTTCGCGTGACGCAGATCGAGGGCCAGCGAGAGTAGTTTCATTGCTTCGCGCATTGAAGTCGGCGGCTTGGCTTTCATCAATGCGCCGAGTTCGTTGGCGACTTCATCCACGGACTCCGCGCCCATGCTCATGGCCATGCGCTTGTGCGAGCCGAGCGTGTTGATGGCCACGGGGAAGGGTGAGACGACACCGTTGACGGTGGGTTTCTCGAATAGCAACGCCTTGCCGCCGCCGGGCGATTTCATTTCGCGGTCGGCGATCTCGGTGATTTCGAGTTCGGTGGCGACGGGCTGGGAAATGCGTTTGAGTTCGCCCGCCTTGTCGAGGGCGTTGATGAAATCACGGAAGGAATCGAAAGCCATGAGCAAAAGTTAGCAAAGGCGAGTGGGAGTCCAAGCTTTAGCCGGAAAGATTTTTTACCGGGCGAAATGGTTTTCAACTTTGACGCGCCCTTGTGAAAGGGTTACAAGCAGCACAGAAATCCGCGCGGGAACGAGGCTGCGATTGCGGCGACTCGTGGCGGAGGGGAGTGGTGGCAACTTTTTAATACCATGAGTGCGAGCGACAAACCGTTAAGGATGGTCACCTGCGGGTGGTGCGAGACCAAAGTTTTCATTCCGGGCGATCTCGCCCCGCTCGGCACCGTGCCGTGCAGCAAATGCGGCCATCCCATCATGATGCCGATGATGCTCCGGCAATTTGAGCTGCGCAGCATCATCGCGTCCGGCGGTTACGGCATCGTGTATCGCGCGTTTGATACGGTTCTCGAACGTCTGGTGGCCGTGAAGTTGGTGAAGAAGGAAAAGATGGATGACCCCGAGCAGATGGAAAGTTTCTATCGCGAAGCTCGTGCCTGCGCCCGGATGAACCACACGAACATCATCCACATTTATTCCTTCGATCAATACGAAGGCCAGGCCTACCTCGTCATGGAACTCGCCGATCACGGCAGCCTGGATGGTCGCATCGAGAAACAAACCCGCGTGTCCGAGCTTCACGTCTTGGACATCGGCATCAAGATCGCCTCTGCACTCGATCTCGCGCTCAAACACAATCTCCTGCATCGCGACATCAAACCGGGAAACATTCTTTTCGACAGCGACAACGAACCCAAGCTCGTGGACTTCGGCCTTGCGCGCAGTGTGGATGCGGAACAAGAAAACGGTTCCGTGACGGACGGCACGCCGTATTACGTCGCGCCGGAAAAGATCAAGCGCGAGAAGGAGACTTTCCTCTCGGACATGTACAGCCTCGGCTGCACATTGTATCAGGCGCTCACCGGACATCCGCCCTTCGATGCGCCCACGGTGGAGGAATTGGTCGCTGCCCACGTCAACATCCCCTTGGTGCCGCCGAATCTTGTATTGCCTGAAGTGTCGCAAAACACAAGCGATGCGCTCGTGAAAGTCCTCTCCAAAAATCCGGGCGACCGCTTCCTGAGCTACGATGAATTCAAGATGGCGCTTGAGGCATCGCGCACTATGCTGCTCATCCAGCAATACAACCAATCCGATTCACCCAAGCCCAAGAGCAAGACAAGCTGGTGGCGGCGGTGAGGGAAGGTTTTGCTGCCGGGTGCGATTAAAGTGGGGGCAAGAGTGATTTCCCCGGAGCGCGGTAGGAGTGCCGGTCTGCGCTCGGCTTATCCAAAATCCGGCAGTTGAATTGCCACGAAGAGGCACAAGAAACACAAAACGGAGGGAAGTTGTGACGGAATGTTTCAGCCAAGGCTGCACCTGCTGGGTGAATGGATTCATCACCAAGAAAAGCGGTTTCTCCTCAACCCGTTTGCGCCTCTTGTGTCTTTGTGTGGCAATCCATTTCCGGCACAGGTTCAGCGCACGCTGACTTTGCTGCCGAGTGATTCAATCACTTCCGGCACGTCCGTGACGCGCAGGACTCCGAGATAGTCCGGGCCTTCGCCATGAGACTTGGGAAGGTTGCTCAACTCCAACCGCCGGACGCTTGGCTCAAACAGCGCGGCGTAGAGCGCGTTCACTCCCATTTGCCCCGTCGCTTGCAACTCCACCTTCGCCACATCCGCATCGCGGACGAAATGGATCATCTGCACCGCACGACGAATATCCCACACGCGCATCCCGTCGAGCGTCTGGCCAAGCAACATGAAGCGACGGCGGATTTTCGTGCGCGCCTTCTCATCACCCGACCACGCGGTCAGGCCGACACCTCGCGGGGCGAACCACGCGGGTGTGGCGTTGGACGATTTCACAACCGCCTTCAAACCGATGAGCGGTGAAACGATGTTCGCAATGTGGCTCGTGATCGCAGGTTCATCTGCCAACGGCACGCCGAAGCCGGAACGAAGGTGGTGCAACCACATCGAGCCGGTTTTTTCGTCCAGGAGTTGAAGCCGCACCGGGCGTTCCGTTTTGTTTGCTGCATCCTCGACCAAATATAGCCGCAGCGGAACACCCTGCTGGCTCATGAAATCCCACGCTGTAAGCCGCAAGCCGTCACGTTCAACAGCGAGAATCTGTTTTGGTTCAAGCGGCAAATCCTCCGCAGGCCATCCCCCGAAAACTTTTTCACGCAACACGGCGGCAAGTTCGGTGGCGGAGCGCTTCTCCAGTTTCGCCAGCGGAATAAACGTCTCGGCGATGTTGGTGTTGATCGCGTCAACGGGCAGCTCGTTAAAGACGCGCAATTCCTCTGGAGTGAAAAACTTTTTCACCACCATCTCCACCGGCGGCTTCTCCTCGCCCTTGAGATGGCGGTTGAACCAGCGCAGCACGGCAAGTTGCAACTCAGGCACTTCATTATGCGGGCCGGGTGCAAGCACGAGGCCGAGCTTGTTTGAAGCATCATGGAGTTTATAGATGCGGCGAACTTTGTCGTGAATGCGAATCGTATTCTCCAAGTTGAACAAGCCGTCGTTATCCGTGCCGCCGATGAGCAACGGACGCGGCGCGGCGAGCGCGGCAACCTGCGGAAAATCCCAGCGATGATAGTTGATCGGGAAGCTACAGTCGCAATGGCCGTCCATCGCGCCCTCAACGATATGACTGTGCGCGTCCGCCATGCCCGCGAGTGGCGCAGCGGCTTTGATGCGATCATCCAGCGCAGTCACCGCCCAGCTATATGCGCCGCCACCTGAATGTCCGGTGATGCCGAAACGATTCGTGTCCACTTCAGATCGGGTGCAGAGATAGTCGAGAGCGCGGATGCCGAACCACGCTTCCACTCCGGCAGGCGTGTAACCGCGCGAGTTCCACCACCACATGCCGCGATCCCGTGTGCCGGTGTGGATGCCTTGAATCTCGCCAGCAAGCAACGTGTCCAGCACAAGACACACATAGCCGTTGCGCGCGAACCACGCGCCATCTTCTTGATACCCCGCCTTGTTGGCGTAGCTGATGCCGTTCGTCATAAAACGATAATGCCCGCTCTGATACAGAATCGTCGGCGCGGGCTTCTGACTATTCTTCGGCAGAAAAAAACTCGCCGTGCAATAAAGTCCCGGTCACGCTTGAAACTGAAGTTTCTCCACGGTGAACTCTTCGTGATCGAGCTTGCCCGTGATGACGGGTTTCAAATCCGTCCGCTCCGGCATTGGCAGCAGACCGAGCATTTCCTGATACTGGCGACGGTATTCCGCGCGATGTGATTTCCAATCATCGAGCGTTTTGATGTCGGCGAGACAGCGTTCGGACAAGGCTGCAGTTTCGTTGGCAAAATAATTTTTAAGCTGTGTGTCGGCGCGGGATGGTTCGGCGGCGGGAGTTGTCGTGGCGAAAGTCAGCAGGCTTAGGAGAATCGAGATGCGCTTCATGACTGAAAGAATGTTGCCGTGGGCAAACGGCGGCAAGGATTTTGAAATACTTCTCGGAGCGCGATCGGTCACGCGCTCGCGGCGGGCGAAGGACCACCCGCGCTCCGTCAAAGCCGCCCGTTGTCTATCAACCGCGTTTTGCCGACGAAGACCGCCAGTGCCATGTGCGATCCGCGCGTCACCTGCTTTTGCGGCAACAGCGTTTCAGGATCGAAGAACTCCACGTAGTCCAGTCGTGCGTCGGGCGCAGCACTCACAATCTTGGCAACCGTAGTGTTGAGACGCACGGCAGAAACAGGTTTTGCCGAAGCCTTCACAAGTTCACGCGCGAGTTTGATTGAGTGTGACAAAACCACCGCCTGCGGACGCAGATTGCCCACGAGATATTTGTTCCGCGAACTCATTGCCACGCCGTCGGTCTCGCGCACGGTCGGCGCGACGATGATCTTCACGGGGAAGTTCAAGTCGCTTACCATGCGTTTGATGATGGCCGCCTGCTGCCAGTCCTTCGCTCCAAACACGGCGATGTCCGGCAACACGATGTTGAACAACTTGGCCACTACCGTTGTGACGCCGCGAAAGTGCGTGGGGCGCGATGCTCCTTCCATTCGACCCGCGAGCGTTTCCTCCACGACGTATGTGCTGTAATTTCCCTCCGCTCGGCCCGGATACATGGCGGTGTCCGACGGCACGAACACCGCATTCACACCGAGCTTGCGGCAGTTGGCGAGATCGCGTTTCAAATCACGCGGGTAGCGGGACAAATCCTCCGTGGGCGCGAACTGCATCGGGTTGACGTAAATGCTGACGACAACCTTGCCGGAGTGGCTGACACGTGTCCGGGCTTCGCGCACCAGACTGAGATGCCCCTCGTGCAAGTAACCCATCGTGGGCACAAAGCCAATGCGGGCGCCGCCCCGCTGCCATTGACGGGCGAGGCGTTGCATGGCGGAGATGGAGCGGACGACGCGCATGGTTGTAATATGAATATGTGGATAAATGGATGACTGGATACATGGATTTGCGCCGCGCAGAAATCCACCCATCCAATTATCCAACTATCCTCTGTTTCGATTTTGCCCGGTTCACTCGAAATCGTAAACAAGCACCTTCTTGCAGACGCGCTTGAAACACTTCTCGATGAACTCCACATGCAGAGGATGCACCTGGTAATCGTCCTGTGCTTTTTGCGTCGGGAACACGAGATTGAGCGCGACCTGATAAGTTTGATCCACCACGGGGCGATGGCTGCCGACCATTTTACCAACGTGGAAGCTCAACACGCCGGGGATGGGTTTGAGATATTGGTTTGCGCCAGCGATCAATTCATCCGCCGCATTGGATTGCGCCGGATCCGTCCAGAAGATGACAACGTGTGAAAACATACAGCGCGGATTGTCCGCAGCGGCGGCGTTGACGCAAGGGGAAAATCCGAGGCGTGGTATCCGCCGGGTTTGACTAATCCGCTGGGAAGGAATTGTTTCAACGCTATTCTTGAGACGGCCTTCGTGGAGTGAGATCAAACTCAAGACCCGCGTTTCAATCACGGTTGTTTGCGAAATACGATGATGTGCTGCTGCGGCAGCGTGCGGATGGTTTCCACCCAGTCGAGCGGGTGAAGGCTCATCTCCTTGCGCACCTGCGCCTCAGTCATTTTGTGAACCCGCTTGATCGGCACGTCCGGGTCTTCACCGCGAAACTCTATGAACACGATGCGCCCGCCCGGTTTCAATGACTGGCACATCGCCTCCACCATCTCAAACGGGTGATCGAACTCGTGATACACGTCCACCATCAGGATCAAATCCACGGACGCGCGCGGCAGTTTCGGGTTGGTGATTGTGCCGAGAACGGGTTTGACGTTAAAAATCTTTTCGCTCGTGAGTTTGTGGGTGAGAATGTCGAGCATCTCCTGCTGAATCTCCACCGCATAGACGATGCCGTCAGTAGGGCGCGTCACTCCGTGCGCGCCGTCGTTGGCATTCGTGTGCGCGGCTGGCAGAGGACTGCCCACCCTACCAACCACCTTCGCCAGTCGCCGCGTGTAGTAACCGCTGCCGCAGCCAATGTCCGCCACCGCATCACCGGGCTTGAGCTTGAGCGCGGGCACAAGCAAATCCGTGCGCTCCTCCTGCTCACGCTCGGGACGCTCCAACCAGTCCGCCGCTTCGTGTCCCATGACATGCGCGATCTCTCGTCCCATGTAAAATTTGCCGATCCCGTTTAGATCATGCTCCGCGCGGATTTCGTAGTGCGGTGCCGCCGTGGTCGAATTAGTTCCAGCAGACTGCCCCGGCGCGACTGCGAGCTTCATCATCGCAATGGAAACGAGCCACGAGACTCGGTGAACCTTGATAAAATATCGCATGACTATAGGGATTTGTTGTTTCTTCTCGCGTCGCCATCCGGGAATGACACCCGAACAGGCATCCTGACATCTTGGCTTTGACTAAAACTCAATCGCTTCGTTGGACTTGCCGCATTGGGAACAGCGGGAACGATCCACGTCGGGATCGTCGGTATAAACAAAACCGCATTTCTCGCAGCGGAAAATCCGGTCTTCACTCGCGCTGGGACGGAAACGCCGCCGCCGCATCTCAGAATAGATCGTCAACGCCACCAGCCCGCCGAGCAGCAGCGTCACGTAACTGAAAATGAGCGTGGAGGTGGACATGGTTATACTACTTTCAACCACGAAATACACGAAAGGCCAGCACGGAAATTAAGGTGGGAGGTTTCGTTGGCGCACAGCAGCGACTTGAACCCGAACGCCGAGGTAGAAGCTGTGAGGTGACGGCAATGCGCTTGGCGGAGTGCGCCCGTCCTCGGGCGCAGCAACGCCAGCCAACCCAGCCGCAGTATATTTTCAATCACTCCCTTTGCCCCGTTGCTGTGGCCGGGGACGGCCACCCTCCGTTTGTTCAGAAAACCAACTCCGGTGTTCGGGTTGAATCTGGAACGCGCATTCGCTTCCCAGCTTTTCGTGTCATTTTTTGTGTTTCGTGGTTCCAAAATCTTTTCCGGGTTATGGAGTCGCAGCGGGCGCGTTGGTTTTGGGAAGCGTCTGCCACTCGAAGATCAACAATCCCTTGGTGAGCGTATCGCCGCCTTTTTGCCCTGCGGAAAACTTCGCATCACGCGCGAGCTTGAGCGCGAATTGATCCGCTTCCCTTGATCCACTGCCCGGACGTTGCAGCACGGGCGAGAAAACATTTCCGCGCGCATCCACGAACACGCGCACGAGTGTGTTGGTGAGTGGTTCAGCGGCAGGCGACCATGCGGGAAGATTGGCTGGCACGTTCAAGAAGCGTCGTTCTGTGAGGCTGCCGTTGACGAGCAAGCGGGATTCACGCGGGAACGTGTCAAAAGTTTCCAGGGGTTCAACCTTGGTGAATTGCACCGAGGCCAGTGATTGAATCTCAAGCCGTGGGTAAGCGTTTGTGTTCGCAAAGCGGAGGAATGTCTCGCCGAGTTGTTGCACGGGCAATGCGAGCAGGCGCGGCGGCTCAGTCCAACGGAACGGCGTGAACGCGATCTGAGGAAGTCGCAGCCATGTGGCCGCTGCGAATCCACGCGGATGCGGCAGCGCGAAAAGCGTAGGATCGTCGAGCTGCTGAAATTCATTGAGGCTCGTGGTCAACTGCACCGCAGGAGCATTTTTTACAGCGCGCATCTCGATGGGTTTTCTGCTGCCGAGCGCGTAGATCAAGCCGATGTGCAACCCGAACACGAGCGCGATGGCAATGATCCAACGTATTGGTGACCACGGCTCGTCCTGACAGGTCAACGTGTCGGATGGCGATGGCGCGGTGTTCATGACTGCCACCTCTGGTCGCACGTAATGTTCATGGCCGGGCGGGCGCGGCAACAGCACGCGGCAGTGTGGCGAGCAGCGATTCGGTGATCCCCGCGTCTCGTGCGAGCAGCGCGAGCTTGAGCAGATCGGCGTGGCGGACATTCTTATCCGCCTGGATTACGAGCACCAACGGTTCAGTGGCGTGGACAACGATGTTGAGGAGTTGAATCTTCAACGCGCTTTCCTCAACGATCTGGTTCTGGAAATAAAATCGCCCGCTTTGATCCATCGCCACGGTGACGGTGGGTTTGTCCGTGCCGGGAAGGTTGTCCGCCGTGGGCAAAACGATCTTCACACCGGGCGTGTAGAGGCGCGAGCCGAACGCGACGAACAGCACCAGCAGAAAAAAAACTCCCGCGTAGGCCGTGGCATCGAGCGGATTGCGAAGCAGTTTGGCGCGACGCGGAAATTTCATGAGGACTTGGATCGACCGTTTTCGGTGACGATGTTCACGATCTCATTCGCGGCGCGTTCCATGTCGGTGACGATGGTGTTGACGCGGCTGACGAGATAGTTGTAGCCCGCATGAATCGGAATCGCGACGGCGAGTCCGGCGGCGCAACAGATGAGAGCTTGCCCGACGCCCTCAGTCATCGTGTTGCTGTTGGCGTAAAGTGCCTGGCCTTGGAGGATGGTGAAGGACTTGATGAAACCCAGCACTGTGCCGAGCAATCCCATGAGAGGCGCGAGCTGCGCGATGGTGGTGAGCAGATCGAGGCGTTGCTCCAGACGCGGCACTTCGCTGAGGCCGGCTTCCTCCAACGCTTCGCGGACGCGGTCACGCCCATGATCGCGATTGAGGATGGCGACCTTGACGAGCCGCGCCACGGGGCCGGGTGTGGCGTCGCAGATGGAAATGGCTTCCACCACGTTGTCGCGCTTGATCACGGTGCGCACGCCGTTGAGGAACTCGGTGGAATTGATCTGCGCGCGGTGACAATGCAGGGCGCGTTCAATGAAGATCACGATTCCTGCCGCACCCGCAAAAAAAATGACCCAGAGCATCGGGCCGCCGTTGGCCAGTAAGTTCGGCATGGCGGTGTTATAGGGCTTTGCGCGCGGAGTTCCAAGTTCCAAGTTGGCGCGAGTGTTTCGTTGGGTGTGATTAAAGACGGGTGAGGGTGGGGAAAGAAATTCTGCGAATTAGGTGTACAAATATAGACAGTTGCTTCATTAAAGTGAGGATGAAGAAAGAAGATGAAGTGAGTTTGAAGTGCGACGCGGCGGAACAACTTTTTTTGGAAC
>CAMCWI010000124.1 GCA_945882065.1 Akkermansia muciniphila | reverse complement strand
GTTGTTCGAGCGCCATCTGGGCTGGCAGCACAAAGTGAGCTTGCGCAACTTGCGGTTCTGGCTGTTCGTGACGGCGGGAGTGCTGAGTCATCCGGCGGGCAAGACCACGATCAAACTGGCCGTGCCAGAACGCGAACGCGATTGGTGGCGCCGCCTGTGGGAGAAGATTTTGAGCCCGATTCCCAACTGCAATGCAGTAGAAAACCATCCCGCTTTCACCACCCAATCCGCATGAAAATCCAATTCCTACTGCATGGATTCGGATTAGATACGGACCAAAGCGGGAAGGCGCGCAGGATGAGGGGAAAGTGTTTCTTGAGCTCCTTGCCAAATCGGTCGGCTCCCCAATTCTGAATCCCTGCGCGCAGATTGGCGAGTGATTGCCGGTCGGACGGCGAAAGGGAATTGGGCAAGCCTCCGGCGGCCCAAGTCATCCATTCGCGAGTGCGTTCCTCAATCCCTTGTTGCGCGTTGGCGAGCCGCCGATTGCAATCGTCGGCGGTCGGCAGTTTGGCGATACGTTGCTCACAGCTTCGCTCAAGTGCGAGGACGCGCGCGGCTTCAGCCCAGTTTTTCCACGCTGCAAAGAAATCATTCCAGGCCTCGGCAGATGCGGCAGCATCCGGCAGCGCGCGCTCGGCGAACGGGGAAGGGAAAGCGAGCAAGGGCTGGCGCGCGGCGTGGCGGCGGCCTTCGATCTTATCGCGCCGCAGGGAGTGCCAGATTTTCTGAATGAAACCCGAAGGCGGCGCGATGGCCTGCCGTAGTTCGGCGTGGAGAACATCAAGCGACTCACGCGTGGTTGCCTGCGGCCAGCGCGCGAGGGCTTCATCGGATTGAGCAGCGAGAGGCAGCAACTTGCGCAATTCCGCGAGCTGATGGTTCACCAATTCGTATTCGGAGCGCGCTTGCTGGATCGTGGCGATGTCTTCCAAGCCGGTACGCTGTTCACGAAAAAGACCAGCGAACTGTTGGCGAAACTCATCGCCCCGAGAGGCATCCGATCGCGGCGGTTTGGCCAGCAGGCTTTGCAGTTTACCGAGATAGTTCTGGCGTTGGGCGAGTTCGCGGCTGGAGGTCTGAATGATCAAGTCGCCGCCGATCACAGCGTCGTTGAGCCGTGGCAGCACCGCATCGAGCGCCTGATGGTTCTTGCTGGCAAAGAGCGCCGGTTGGCCACGGAGCAGATGATTCACCAACATCGAAGCGACGACTTCAGATTTGCCTGTGCCGGGCGGGCCAGTGACGACGGACACTTTTTTGCCTAGAGAATTAGTGACGGCCGCGCGCTGGCTGGGGTGTAAAAGGCGGGTTTGAACCAGATGGTTTGGCGAAAACAATGGTGACGGCGGCGGCGGAGTTTCTACCGGTTCGGAAGTCGGTGCTTCTGGCGGTGGCGGGGCAGTGTGAGGGAATAGCCCGGCGAGCGCGGTCTGATCCAAGTCTTCATCAGAGAGTTTCTCCGAAATGTCGCGCAAGTCCCGCAAGAGGCTGCGGGTGTAACGCAAGCGTGGGCCCAGCGTGAGGATCGCAGTGTTGTAGAGGCCGGGCTCCGCCTTGCCCCAGTCCGGCGCCGGGCCGAGCTGCATGGGTTGGATGTGTTCAGCAAACCGGTCGGCGACATGAACGTAATGTGCGGCCTCCTGAGCGAGACGAGCAAAATCTTTAGGGCCGATGGCGCCGGAGTCGGTTGCTTCATCCTCATCGCTGGCAACATTATTCAAGAATCCCATGGCGCGAAGAAATGCCTCACGTTCGCCACGCTGCTTAAAGGCGTATTCTAGCCACGCGCCATTTACCGCAATCGGTCCGTCGGGTTCTAGGTGCAGCACGCCAGCGCGCCATTCGGCCTGCATCGGCTGGGCAAAGAGCGGTACAATGAATCGGAGTCCGTCACGGGTCTTGATCAACGACAACGGATAACAGAGATAAACACACTCATCTTCGCCACGCTTTACGCGGTTTCGTTGAAAGGCGGCCTGTTCCCGGGCGAGCGAAATTCCAAACCCACCATCCGCGCTTAACCGCCCCCACGGCACTTGAGGGGCGACGACCCAAGTGTCGTTTTCATTATCCAAGTAGCTGCGCAACTGTGGAGCTTCCTCTTGCAATAGGCAATCCATGTAGTACCGACACAGTCGCCGGAAAAGCCCCCAACGCCCAACCGGTGGAGGTGGAGGAGAGATAGATGGGCTCACGGTATTGGCGACGGCGGTACTAATTCCGGACGTGTTGGTTTGTGAGCGGGTGAGATTATTGCCGTGAGCCGCTGACGCAACGGAAATACCAGCGGGCAGTTTTAACAACTGCCAGCGCGTCCCGGCGATTCGCACGATGCCGTTGTTTTGGAGTCGGCGGAGTTCTTGGGTGACCTGAAAGTCTTCTACCTTAAGGCCGGCACGCCGCAAGCCGTCGCATAGGTCTGTAGCGGTCTGCGGGCCGGGAGCGAGAGCGAGGGCGCGTATAATTTGGTCAGTCATCGTTTGCGTCTTCTTCCTCATCAGGCGGGGCGATCGGTGGCATTTCGTCGGTAGAGGCCTCGAACTCGAGCCACTCAGCCACGCGCGCGACCAGAGTGCGTGATGCCAGCGGCAATTTCAAAGTGCTGGCGGTGGCAAGGGTCCGCCGCAGACGCTGACTGACGATTTCCTCCATTTGAGGGCATTTACCTCGGCAAAGAAAATCGCGATTCTGGCCGTGGCGTCTGGCCCGTAACAGCAGCGCAATAGCGCGAAGACTATTCACGAAAATAATGCGAGTATTCCGTTGTTGCACTTGGTACTCGAACTGGTCGAGACAGAGTGAGGCGGCTGCAACCAGATCAGAGCGGGGCACCTCACACAAAATGTCTTCGCGTTGATAGAGGATGTAAACCAGCGTTCTAAGCCAGTTGTTGTTCAGCAATTGAGAATAAGCATACTTTTCCCCAAGGGTTGAGAACAGAAGACACCCGTGATCGGGTTTTGCCAACACCCGCCCGGCGGCGAACAAACGGACCGGATTCGTTACGGGATGAATATCGCGCGCCAATTGGTTTTGAAAAGCAGTTGGTGCATATCCGGCCATACGGCCCAAGATGTAAATTAAGGAGGCGATTTCTGCCGGGGCGGCATTCGCGTTTTTTTGCAATGCCTGCAATCTTCGCCAGAGGGTTTTAGCGACGCCTACAGCTTCATCATGCTTGCTCGGCAACGGCTTGCCTATCTGGCGGCCTCCGCCAGACAAAAATTCACATGGCAACTCTGTGCTGAAACAGACAAGTAAATTAACTGGTGCGGCGTCGCCAATCGCACCGCCAACTCCCGCCATATGAGGCGAAATAGTTTGGCGGATACGTTCTTTCAATGTTCCTAACACATTTAGTCGTTGAGGTAACGAGTGCCATTCAAAGCTGCGCTCAAGGTCTATTGCACTGGACAGGAAATCCCTGAAGAAATCTTGCCAGGCATATAGCTTTCCACAACCTGGCCAGCCGTAACGAATCTCAATGGGCCAACGCTGGTTCGGTCCACGAGTTACCAGTTCCATACTATGCCAGTTCAGCATTAGGCTTTGCTGGGGGCCAAACACATCAAATTGCTTGGACGAGGGGGTGATGCGAACCCGAGCGAATCCGCCGGCAGAACGCGCACTGACATTCAAGTCCACCCAGGCGTCTTCGGCGGCCTGCACGGGCAAGTCCGTAGAAAGTTTGCGAAATTCGTTTTCTCCTGAGCGTTGCAACCAACTCGCCAAACGCGGTGTGCCTTTCTCGATGAACATTCTCCGGGGAAGCAATTGTTGAAAGTTGCGCCCACCAGACACCTCGCAATCCGCAGGAATGAGGGGTAGCCAGTTTGGCTCGTGTTCTTCAGTAAGCGTGAACAGTTCCAGCGACGGCAAGACGTCCAAATAAGTGGGCCAGTCACGCGCCAAGCGCCAAGCGAATAGGCACGATCCGCGCGCGACAGCGTTTGGGTCTGGGTAAGGCCACGCGATCTGAGGAAACCGCTGTCGCAGCAAAACAAGGAGCGAGTCAGCCATCGGCCCACACACAAGTAATTCGGCAGGGCCACCGATGGCGGCGGAGATTTCGTTTAAGTATCGCTCAAGCCGATTCAATGCTGGATGCAGTCGGGCGAATGGGGCGGGACTATCAGCGAACAGGGTTTCAGTGTTGACGTGATGCAAGTGACTCAGCCGGCGGACGGGCACGTGAAAATTTATCCCAGCCATCTCTTCGCGGCGAAATTCAAAGATGGAGATTTCAATCCCGTGAAGTCCGGCATCCAACACGGCCAAGCGTTTGGTTGTCGTAACGCGGTCGCCGTTTACCTCGGCCCACGACATCGCTGCTGCCACGGAGCGCCACACCAACCGCGCTCCTGGAGGCAGTCGGTTCAGCAGTGATTCCTGAGATTCCTCGGGCAATTGATTGGGAATGGCCAGCACGATCTGGGGAGAATTGCCGGCGCCGACGGCCTGCTTCAATACGGACAGTGCCTCTGCGGTCAGACATTCGGTGGGCGTAGGTTTGGTCAGCGCCGGAAGCCCGTCGGGTGGATGCCATTGCGGCTCCTGCCAATTGCCGCCCGTCACGAGCCGCTGCCAAACCGTCGCGAGCAACAAACGACCGCCGGGGGTTGGTGGATTGGCACTGCTCCAGCCGGCACGAGCCGCCATTGTGATGGGAGGCCAAGCCAGGCCCAAGCCGCGTTCGTTTCGCAAAGCTTCATCTCCGGCGAGGATTTTTTCCTTTCGGACAAGGGGAAGAAGAACGCAGGAAGGACGTTCTGGATGGGCACTGCCTCGGAACGTCTCGGCACCCGCATCGTCTCGCGCGCACACCAGGGAGTTGACGCCACCGAGGTCTAGCCCGACGAACTTCATTTTGCCAGTTCCTCCAGCAAGTGTCCGAGATGGTGAGGAAATTCGTTGAACCAAAACTTTTCCCCCGCACTCGCCGCAAGATAGTCCACACGGCCAAAGTGGGAAATCTCAGGTTTGTGCTCGCACTGCCATTCACCGCGCAGCAAAAGTCCGCGAAGGTTAAGTCCGGGATTCTGCTGGGCCACTTGCTCAAATGTGGATTGGAGACTGGCAGGCATGGCTTCGCGTCGCGAGGCGTTGGTCTGAAGGCTCAGAACCGAATAAATGCAGAGTAACGCCATGGGACGCAACGATCCGTCTGCCGGATAAACGACCAGAGCGAGTTCCGCCCCGAGACGAGGCAAAAGCTCCTCCAATCCCGGACAGAGATGCGCATGCATTGGGTGAACCAAAAACATCCTGGCTCCGCCGTCACGATGCACCCAGCGACTAGAGACAGACGGGGCAGGAATGAAACCGCCAGCAACATGCTCCGCGCGGAGGTAACTCTTCACTTCACCATCGGCACGCCAAGCACAAACGCTGCGGGCCTCATCGCTCAAAAGGAAAGAAGTGACCACGCCTCGAACGAATTCCGCCCACAACCGGCGTCCCCAAGCCCAGATATTATCCACGGCTTCTTCTTCACGCCTAAGTTTCTCGTATTGAATCCAAAGAGGGTGATACCGGCGGTCTTTTTGAAGCACGTAATTGGGGCGGGCGACGCCAACCAATTTCCCAACCGTTGACAGGGGCGACCAAGCATCAAGACGCTCACAGTTCCGGCGCAGGTCGATCACAGTGCGGACCTTGAGGTGCTCGCGAGCGCGCCCGTTTTCGCGCTCATAAGCACGCGCCCGATGTTGCGAGAGCCGGATAAAATCCCGCATGACACGATTTTCTGCCGTGTCCACTGATTCACGCCGGGTGATCGCCATGATCTCCTGACGAGCGCCAGCCTTCTCCAAGACAGTACGGCCGGGCCGGCGAATCAAGTCACGCAGGCAAATGACATCAAGTTCCTGGACGCGACCCACTGCGACGGCTTCGCGCTGACGAACGAGCATGCGGCGGGGACGCTCGCAAACATCGCGGATGGCAGCAAGGTGAGCCCGCGCGATTTCAACAATCCGTGCCGTGCGCGGTTCTTCCCCGGTGCTCACTTTCTTCCAACGACTCCAGACCGCGCGCCAATCCAGTCGCGCGACGGGTTGGCCAGCGAAAGCGTGGAACTCCGGAAACTCCTTTTCGTATGTCAGGGAGATGGCTTCGTTAAAATAGCCGCAAAGGAGATCAACCGTATCTCGCAAGGCAACCTCGGCAGCATTGGTTTCTGCTGGATCCTCCCACGCACTAGCGCGGCGGAGCGCCCCTTGAATGGGGATGGCGCATTCATCAGAACCAAAGCGCACAGGCCAAAGGTCCGCTTTCTCGAATGGAAATGCTGGCGTGGACAGGAGTCCAGGTCGGCGTCCGGCCGCCGTACTCGGATTTGGCAGAACTTGGTGCGCCAACGGGGCCGCAGGATGCCGATTGCCAGCAAATGCGGGAAGTTGCTCGTCGTCAACCCGCGTAAAAAATGTCAGCGTCTCAGGATTCAGAGGTTCGGACGTTTCGCAATCCTCCAAGCCCAGCGATGCGCCAAGGTCACTCCGAGAGGCAAACAGCGACCAAGGATATGGTAGTACGCGCGCCATGCTGCGGAGGGAAGTCAGGATCGTTTCACGCCGAACCATTCAAACAGGGGTTGGTTACGAGCACGAGCGAATGCCTCGACAAGTTCCATGTCCTGCAAGCCGGAAATCACTTGCCCCAATTGATCAAGACACCGGGCGGTCGTGTCATCATGGGTATCGAGGCCGCGGAGTTTGGGGATGATTTTCTGCTCCATTTGGTCCGCTAGTGCATTCCGACGACGACCGCCGTCGTTCATGGCGCCGGGATAATTGGCAAGATAATCAAGGACGGCGCGAAACACACGATGGCCGAAGGGGCGATTGACAGTTTCGAGGGTTTGATTGAGCTGGGTCAGGATGGTGCGCTCATGCTCGAATCCATTTCCATCGAAGGGCTTCACCCAATGTTCCCAAGTCGCGTGCGGCAGGTAGTCCGGAGTGGGGACGATGTTTGGAGCTGGGGACGCCCGGAGCTCTTTGGGGGCGCCAAACCGAAGGACATTGGCACGATCAATCACTTTGTCAGACAAGGATTGGGTTGATTCATCCTCGTTCATAGTGCCGACGAACAAGACGTTAAAATCCGGAAAAATGAACCGCGCCATCTCCGTCGTAGGCAGACTTCCGGCATCGACCAACAGCGAAACTTCACGACGGCGCTGCTCGTCTTCGACATTGCGGCCCCGACGCTGTTCCAATCGGCTTAAGAAGTCTGAGAAGTAATACTCGATGCGCGCGAGGTTCATTTCGTCGAGCAACAAGAGCAACATTTGTTCTTTGCGGGATTGAATTGGGAGGCCGGGCAAGTCTTGTTTGGAGAACCGCGACATTTGTGCGAGGGCTCGAGCGAGCTCGGTCGCTTTATATTTTCGCTCCAGATAATTGTAGAACCCAAGCAAGTCTTGGGGACCGGACCAACCGGGCTGCACGGCAAGGCTGATAAAATTCATCCCAGTGGCCTCGGCGTAAGCCATCGGAAGAGCGCTCTTGCCAGTACCGCTGACTCCCGCCAACACAACAAGCGGATTGATGTGAGCCGCCTTAAGGCTGGTGTGAAATGCGAGTTGAACCCGATCGGGGAAATGAAGTCCTTTATTGCGCAAATGATCCGCCAAGCGATGCAGGGCGGCACCCTCATCCAGTTGGGCGCCGTGGCGGAACGCGAATTTGAGGGCTGGTTGTGCTAAATCCTCAAGGGCTTTGGCGAGGTCGGTATGTCCAACAGAAGCCTGCTTCAACTGGGTGTTTAGATTTTCGACAAGCGCCTTGTAAGTCTCCAAGGATTTTTGCAAGCCGATGAGTTCAGCTTTCGCGGCGTCGCGAGCGGCCTCAGCCTCTTTACGTTCACGGATGATTTGAGTTTTTTCCTTCTCAGCCTGGTCAACTTTCTGGCGCAGGGTGGTTAAGTCGGATTGTAGTTCAAGCAAACGCTTTTGGCCGTGAGTGTGTTCCAAGGTCACCTGACTGCATTTGTCCTGGAGATCGCGAATAATCTTTTCGATTTCCGCCTTTTGCTTCTGCTGTTCATCCAGCTTGGCCCCGAGCGTGCCGGTCTCCTGGGTCAGACGAACCTTATCCTCCTTGAGCTTATCGGTTTCTTGAATTACGGCTTTGAGGAACTGTTCCTCCTGGGCGAGCTTTGTCTGGACAGCGGCTAATTCGGACTTGCACCGCTCCAAATCAATCATCATCTGTTGAATACGCGCCGGGGCTTCCGGGTTTGCGTCCTGCCATTCTTTCAGAATCCGTAACCCGCCAACGGTGGCTTCGAGTTGCCCAATCTCCGCGCGACATTTGTCGATGCCTTCGCTGGACTGGCGCAGCTCTTCGCGGCGCACCGGCAGGATTGCGTCCAGTTCCTTCAATTCGCTCCACTGCGGCAAAAACCGCTCAGCGTAGCGTAATTTGAACAGGGCAAGAATCGCCCCGACCCCAGCCAGGACCAGCAACCCCCACAGTGACCATTGAACAATTTGTGCGCTCGGCATCGTGTATTCCTTTCAAATCCGGATTATTATTACTGGCCAGAGGGCGAGGTTTTCAACGGCTGGGCTTCCTGCCGGCCAACTTCCTTTTCGAGGGCTTCCTTCTCTCTCTTTAGCCGCTCAAGGCTGGCTTCCAGCCGAGAAACCTCGCGCGTCAGCTCTCCTTGTTTGGTGGAAAGTTCCTGGGAAGATTTCCGAACTCCGGCGAGGTCGGCATCAGCCTTCTGCAACGTGGCCTTGGCAATGTCGAGACGGGCCTCAGCATCGGCCGCGTCCTTACGTGCCTGCTCCAATTCTTTTTTTGTAGCGGCGATTTGAGCAACGAGGGTGGCCTGCTCGCGGGCGCGTTGATCTTGCAAAGCCGTAGTTTGAACCAGAAGTGCCTGCGCGGCAGACAAGTCCTGGCCCGCCTTGGTTGCCGTCTGCTGGGTCGCATCACGTTTTGCTTCCCATTCAGCAACCACATTGCGCGCCTGTTCAAGCCGGTTGGTTAGCTGGGTGAGTGCCGCCGTGGATTGCCGTTGCTGAGTCTCCAACTCGGTCGCGCGCGCCTCGGCGGTCGCAAGCCGTTGCTGCGCCTTGGCAAGTTTTTGCTCTTCTTCCTGGGTCGCGCTCTGACGCGCCTTGAACTCAGCAGCCTGCTTGTCCGAGGAAGCAAGCTGATCTTTGAGTGTTTGAATTTGCTGGCGAAGCGCCGCGGCGTCACTGGTGAGCGTCTCGCGGGTCAGGCGCAAAGCGTCCGACTCCTTTTGGATTTGGGCGAACTGGCTCTGAGCAGCCTCGACATCAACCTCCAACTGCCTGCGGCGAGAATCGGCATTTGCGAAAGAATTTGTGGCCTTGTTGAGGCGGTTCTCAGCATCCACCGCCAGGGCCAAAAAAACTTTAGCATCAGTGTTGGATTTGGTTATCAACAGAAGCTCAGACTTAAGCTTTTCAATCGTGGAACTTACTTCAGTCTTTTGCTTTTCAGCATCAAGCAGGGCGCGGGTCGTTTCGTCCAGTCGCTTGCCCGCGCGGACAATGTCCGACTCGGACTGCTTTTGCTTGGCTTCCACCGTTGCCAAAGCCGCCTCTGCTGCCGCCTTCTCAGATAATCGTTTTTCCCAGTCCGCGACGGTCGGCGCAAGCGTGTCCTTTTGTTTTGTCAGCGATTCAATTTCAACCTGCAGCGCAGATAGCTCGGTTCGTTTCCTGGCTGCAAGGCTCTCGGCTTCTTCTGCCTGCCGCTTCGTATCGTCGAAACGACTGAGCTTCACAATGAGGATGCCGGAAAGCAGGATGCTGCAAGTCAGCGCGATGGTAAGACCAGCGACGAGCCATGGTTTGATGACGGGATTCATTGAATGGTGAGTCACCTAGTTTTTTTGATTTTCCGCTTCTTGATCAAGCCCCGCGTTTGACCGTCCAATTATCTTCAGATGCGAGGAACTTCCAATGCCGACCATCTTAAATTCTTAAGTGATTCGGAATAGGCGACTTGCTCAGGGAAAATTACATCCTCACGATAAGATGACAGTGTCGAACAAAACAAGGTAAAAGCTACTAAGCCCCGACGCCTGCGGGAAACAGCAAGAATGCCGAGTGGAACTATTGACTTAACAAATGATGATTTTTTTGCGGGGGCGATTGCGACGGCGCATGTTCGCGTAAAAGACTGCGACGCACGCGATGTTTCTCCGCAGTCCGAAAATGAAGGATGCTTCTTCTCTGCTGGGTTCGGGGGATCGGCGGCGTGACAACATCCCGGAGGGCGCGCGACCCTCGTCTCGCACTCCCTTTGGACTCCGCTAAGAACTGAAGAACAACTGCGCCAACCGAAGAGGAACTCTCTTGCGCGCGATAGATGAAATAAATAATAGGTAACAGCGATGCCCCTAGCATGAAGTTGAGCAGCACGTAATGATGCAGGGTGAAAATGTTTGAAAGTAATGATGAATGTCGTGAACGAAGCACCTAAACCGAATCCATGCAGTAGGAATTGGATTTTCATGCGGATTGGGTGGTGAAAGCGGGATGGTTTTCTACTGCATTGCAGTTGGGAATCGGGCTCAAAATCTTCTCCCACAGG
>CAMCWI010000123.1 GCA_945882065.1 Akkermansia muciniphila | reverse complement strand
AACATTGGTGTTCAGTCATTGGGGTTAAAGATTGGCATAGAGAGAGCGTAGCTGGAGCAGGGCTTGGTGTAGAGAGGTGGGGCGATGCCAGTGGACGCGCAGCCAGCGGATGAGTTTGAACGTCGCCTGCGTGAAGCGCTGAAGCACCGTGTAGATCAACGGCAACGTCTGCCCCGTCTTCTGGAGTTCCGTTTCCTGCACGGCCTGGCGTTTTTCCCGACGCTGGATTTCCGCCGTGTTTTCCACGCCTTGTTGCTGATGCCAGTCCTGCATGAGCAGCAGCAGGTTGTGGACGATGGCCACAAAGTGCGCCTGCATCTCCTTGGCCGTCGTCGTGGTCGCCCAGGATTTCTTCTCCGCCAGCTTGGTCTTGGTCTCGTCGAACACTTTCTCGATCTCCCACCGCGTTTTGTAGAGCAACGCCAGCAGTCCCGGTTCGAGCGTCATCTCGCTAGTCAGATACACATACACCGCGCCATCGCGTGGATCGCAGAACGTGATTTCCCGCACGCGAATACCGCGCCGGTCGGTGAGCACGCGATCCGCACGGACGCCTTGATTGATTGGCTGCGTCCCGTCAATGATCCGCTCGGTCTCCACTTCCAGACACATCCCGTCTTTGCGCAGGGACAGGAAATAAATCCCCGACGCCTTGCGCTCCCGCCAGAAGGCGAAGTCCACTCCGGCCTTGTCCCAAACCCAGAGTACCTTGCGGCCTTTGCCCGCGCCCTGACGCAGCATCGCCACGCTCTGGCGCTTGAGCGCACGCAGGTCGTGTTCCTTCTTGCGTTCGACCTGATCGGCCAGCACCAGGGGAAAGAGACTCTGACTTTTCAAGTTGAGCGCGAAGAAGTGCCCCGTCGGCCAGTGGGTTTCCCCCTGCATCGGATCGTGCGTGGCAGCTTCCAGATAATGACCGTCCCCGGCATGGAGATCAAACTCAGCAAGGGATTCAAACTGCGAGAGTGGCGAGAGCCGGAGCGCGTCCACGCGCTGGCGCAACAACGCCGAACATTCGGCCACCATGCCCAGACGCCGGTCACTGGCGAGTTTTTCAAAGTAAGCTCCGACTTGAACTTCGCGCGGCCAGAACCATTGGAAGGTTTGTAGAAAATCCCGCCCACTGCGCGCCGTGGACAACACACGATCCACGCCCTTGGTGAGCCAGTCCCAATCGGATTCCGCCGGACACTTCCGCAGGGTGGTCGCCTGGTCATAGGCGGCTCTCAAGGGTTCAAGAAATTGGTGACGCACTTCGGAAGAAATGCCCGGTAAAGAGGATGGGGTGATGGCCATTAAAATAATTTTTTGGACACCCTCACCAGATCAAGCTTATTCGCCAACTATCACCACGCCACACCCTCTTCTGTCGCAAAGAGTCATCCCCGAACCTCCAACATCACGACCTCGCCACCGCATCCACGGCCACGCCAATCACCAATTCTAAGCATCCAAAACTTTCCCCTCCGTGACACCAATGCATTTAATATCGAACCGACTGGATTGTCTATCCCGGTGAATACGGGCGTTGGTTCGGGTTCTACTCGGGGCGGGTCTTTTCATTTTCACAAGCTTGCTGGCGTGGGTGTTGGCGGATTAGCCTGACAACGATGCGTCTGTTGGACCGATATCTCCTGCGGGAATTGCTCACGCCGTTTGCGTACTGCCTCGGCGGCTTTCTCATGTTCTGGATCTCTTCCGATCTGTTCAGCAAGATGGGCGACTTTCAGAAAGCGCAGATGAATCTGGCGGACATCGCGGAATACTATTTTGTCACTTCGCCGGAATTGATCTCCATCGTGCTGCCGGTTGCGCTGCTGCTCGCATTGCTCTACGCATTGACGCAACACGCGCGGCACAACGAGATTACCGCCATGCGCGCGGCGGGCATCGGATTGTGGCGACTGGCGTTGCCGTATCTGGTGGTAGGATTTTTTTCAAGCGGCGCACTGTTTGTCATCAATGAAGTCTGGGCGCCGGACGCGGATGTGCGCGGGGAATTCATCAAAGCACGACATGCCCAGAAAGCTGGACTCAAAACTGATCCGCGCCTCGTGCAGAATCTTGGTTTCGTCAACGCGCGTGACGGACGCAACTGGACGATCAAGGTGTTCAACACAGAAACGATGGAGATGACGCAGCCGTTGGTGATCTCGAGGGAGAAAGATGGTTCGCAACTCTGGCTTTACGCGAACGCGGCGGTTCACAGCAACGGCGTGTGGACATTTTTTCATGTGCGCGAGTTTCGGGGCGATCCCGGATCAAAATCCTCGCCCGTTCCGACGATCCAAGCCGAGGTGATGCCGCGCCCAGATTTCAATGAGACGCCAGACGAGATTCGCAGCGAGTTGCGGATCAAAACGCGCATGGACGCAAAGAATCGCCACAGTAAAAAGGACATCCCGCTTTCTGAGATTCAGGATTACCTCGCCATTCATCCCAACATCAGTGCCAAGGAAAAGACGTGGCTCGACACCATGATGCACAGCCGCATTGCAGGTCCGTGGAAATGTCTGGTGGTCGTGCTTATCGCGTTGCCGTTCGGTGCGGCGTCGTCCGGGCGGCGGAATGTGTTTGCCGGAGTCGCCGGCAGCATCGTGATCTGCTTCGCGTATTTTGTTTTGTCAGAAGTCAGCCTTGCAGGCGGCACGGCGGGGACGATTCCTCCGTGGATCGCGGGTTGGTTGCCGAACATTGCGTTTACATTGTTGGCTGTCTGGCTGACGCGGAGGGTGAGATGAGTGATGAACTTACAGAGTTAAAATCTCGCTATGAGCGGCTCGAGATGCTCTATCAGGTCGGCAGCGTGATCCACTCCACGCTTGAGCCGCAAACCGCGCTCTCGCTCATCGCGCGGGAAGCGGCGCGGCTCATGGGTGCGTCGAGCTGTTCAGTGATTCTCGTCAATCCCACCACGGGTTTTCTGGAGATCGAAGCGTCAGAAGGTTTGTCAGACATCGCGCGTGGGTTGAAACTACGCATCGGCGAGGGACTCACCGGTTGGGTCGCTCAAAAAGGAAAACCCGCGCGCGTTGGTGATGTGGCGGAAGACAAACGCTACATTATGCTGCGCGCCGAAGTGCGCTCGGAACTCGCCGTGCCGCTCGAAGTCGCCGGAGAAGTTCGCGGCGTGTTGAACGTGGACTCGGATCGGTTGAACGCGTTCACGGCGGACGATCAGGACTTGCTGGAATCTCTCGCGGGTCAGGCCGCGCGCGTGATTCAGAACACATGGCTCTTCGAGCAATTGCGTCTCAAGGCGCGCTTGCTCGAATCGCTTGCCAGCGTCAGCCGCACCATCAATTCCGCGCTCAACCTAGATGAAGTGTTGCAGACCATCACGCGTGATGCCGCTGTGTTGATGGAGGCGAAGATGTGCTCGCTGATGATGTTGGACGACACTCGCGCTTGGCTGGATTTACGCGCGAGCCACGGGGCAGGGGATGATTACATCCGCAAGCCGCGATTGAACGTCGCTGAAAGCCTGCTCGGAGCCGTGGTGCGTCGCAAGAAGGCCGTGCATGTGGACAACGTGCAAACGTCCTCTGGCTACCAGAATGTTGAAGTCGCGCGGCGAGAAGGATTGGTTTCACTCCTGAGCGTGCCGCTCATGTTCTCCAACGAAGCCATCGGCACGTTGAACATTTACACCTCCGCACCCTATAAATTTTCCAATGAAGAGATTCGCATCCTGTCGGCCTTCGCGGAGTTGTCGGCCATCGCGATCGAAAAGGCCCGGCTCTACGAGCGGCTCGTGGATGCCGAGGAACACATGCGGCAGAACGAGAAATTGTCTGCGCTCGGTTTGCTTGCCGCAGAGGTCGCTCACGAAATCCGCAATCCGCTCACGGTGATGAAGATGCTGTATCACTCGCTGGATTTGAATTTTCCCGCCAAAGACCCGCGCTCGGAGGACGCTCGATTGATGGGCGAAAAGATCGAGCATCTCAACAAGATCGTGGAGCGCATCCTAGATTTTGCGCGCACGACGGAGCCGAAGCTTGCGCCCGTACATTTGAATGCCGTGGTGGAAGAGCTTTGTCTGCTCGTGCGCCATAAGCTTGCGAATCAAGGCGTGAAGTTGACTCTCGCCCTGCAACGCGAGCTTCCGACCGTGATGGGCGATGCGATGCAACTCGAACAGGCGTTCCTCAATCTCATTCTCAACGCCAGCGAAGCGATGGCCGATGGCGGCGCGCTCACTATCACCACACGCGCAATTCCGACGCAGGTGGAGATTGAGTTCGCGGACACAGGCGAGGGCATGACTGAGGAGCAATGCTCGAAGGCGTTCCGTTCCGTTCTCAACACGACAAAAGCGAAAGGCACTGGCCTCGGCCTCGCCATCGTGGGCCGCACGATGGAAACGCACGGCGCGGAGCTGGACATCCAGTCGCAACTTGGACGCGGAACAACCATCACGGTGAAATTTCCGGTGTGAGCGCAACCTGACTGCGCCGCCGGTGTTGAACGATTATGCCAGACCCAACAAAACCAACTCAGGCCAATTCGCGACCGCTCTGGGTGATCGCGATTTCTTTGTGCGTGATCGCCGCGTGCTTGTTGTTGTTGGTCATCAAAACGATTTCATCGCGCGAGGACTCGGCGAAGAAGATGTTGGCAGAAGCGTCTACGAACGACGCCGCAGCGTTGCAAAAAACTTCATCCACGCGTCAGTCGCCGGTTGCAAATCCACCACGCAAAGCCATCACCTCGCCGACAAACACGAGTTCAACTCCTGTTGAGATCGTATTGAACCAAACCGACGTGACCGCGACCACGGTGACAAATGTTTTCCCGGTGTTCGCTGGCAGAGTTGTCACCAATACTGGTTCGTCGCCCATCGTGGCTGAATCAGCCACCATCACCGGACGCGTCACATTGCGCGGCACGCCGCCGCCGGAAACGATCATCCAGATGCCCGAACTGAGTCCGTGCGCGCTGTTGCAGACGAACACGCACACCACGCATCTGTTTAGCGTGGGAGCGGACAACGGACTGGCGGACGTGCTCATTACGATCGAGCGGATACGAGGCGGCGGATTTCCCATCTCTCGCCCCAGCTTGCGAACAGCAAAGATCGCATTTGCGAATTGCGAAATCCTTCCGGCGGTCAGCGTCATCACGCACTACGATCAGGTTGTCTTTGAAAACGCCGACAACGTGATGCACGCGCCGCGTATCACTTCTACCAACCGTCCTCCGCACACATCTCTCTCACTTTCGCTTGCGGCGATGTCGAGCCGTCAAGTCTCCGGGATCATCCCGACGGAATTGTTCATGCCGGTCACCTGCGACGATCATCCGTGGGAGAAAGCCGTCATCTCCGTCGTGCCGCATCCGCTCTTTGCCCTGACGGATGCGAGCGGGAATTTCACAATCACCAATGTGCCTGCCGGAAAATACGTGCTTCGCGCGCTGCATCGCGGCGTGAGTTCAACCAACGGATTGATCCGCGAAGTGACGGCGGGCAAATCGGAAATCATCCCGTTGAACTTTGTGGTGGACGCTCCGCGGAGTTGAGGAGTTCCGATAATCAATACTTAGCCTCAACCACTGCAGGTGTGGTCGAATTGTTGACAAGCGGCGTTGAAGGCATTCGCCAGCCGAGGAAGAAAATCACCGCGCCTGCAAGCGTCACCAACAACGGGACGAGAGATTGCGATGACTTGAAGAACGCAGTGAGTGGCGGGTTAAATCCGAGAGCCGCCGGCGACTGGAGAACTGTTGCTGCTGGAGAATTCTTTTCAGCCAAGGCACGCGCCAGACCGTTCGCCACGAATATCGTGTTCTCCGGGACATCTCCTTGATAGGTCAGCAGAACCAAGCGTCGCGTCGCGTCGTGTTCAATTTTCGTGCAGCGTTGAATCCACTGGATCGCTTCTGCTTCGGTCAGTTTGGCGACATGGAACTTTTCTGACATAAGTTGCTCGACGAACTTCGGCGTTTTGACGAGTGAAGACAGAACAGTGGCTGAAAGACAATCAGACAACTGCGGCAGCGGGGTGTTGTCGGCAAACTGGACTTGAGCGGTGGAACGAAAGTTTTCCTGCATGAGCGCGTAATCACCGAGCAAAACAAAGAAGCGGCCGCCCGCGATGATGAGCAAGCCAGCCCCGCAAAAAAGAAACAGGAATCGTTTCATGCGCAGAGCTTGGCGCGGCTGGGGAGAGGCGCAAGGCGAATGTGGCGACCTGTCGCGTAGTTTTCAAAGCAGGACAGATTTTTTGGGCGATTGGTAAAGAGGCACGCGGCTTTTCGCTTTGGCGCGTGGGGTGCGTGTCGCTACGATGGCGGAGATGTCTGATGTTCAATTCATGCGGCTTGCTCTGCGGCTCGCGAAGCGTGGCTACGGCTGCACCTCGCCGAATCCGACCGTGGGCGCGGTGCTGGTGAAGGGTGGAAAAATTATTGGGCGCGGACGAACATCTCCTGCAGGTGGGCCGCACGCGGAAATCGAGGCGATACGTAGCTCTAAAAATCGTGGACACAATCCCAAGGGTGCGACGCTTTACGTCACGCTTGAACCTTGTTGCACGCATGGCCGGACTCCGCCTTGCACTGATGCGATCAAGGCGGATGGAATCAAACGCGTGATTGTAGGCGCGACTGATCCCAACCCGAAGCATGTCGGAAAAGGTTTTGCGATTTTGAAGCGCGCGGGGATTGAAGTCGCGTCAGGTGTGTTGGCGGACGAGTGCGCGGAGTTGAACGAGGCATTCAATCACTGGATCGTTCATCGTACACCATTCGTCACCGTGAAGGCGGCAATGACGCTGGACGGCAAGATTGCGACGGCGAGCGGCGAGTCCAAATGGATCACGGGCGAACAAGCCCGGGCGCATGGGATGAAACTCCGGCAAGGGAGCGACGCAATTCTCGTGGGCGTGAACACGGTGCTGACGGATGATCCGAGTTTGACGGTAAGATGGCAGATGGCAGATGGCAGATGGCAGATGGGAAAGTTGATTCGGCGGTTTGTTTTGGATTCGATGGGGCGGACGCCTCTGGATGCAAAGGTCGTGGGCGATGAGCAGGCGGCGTTGACGACGATTGTCGTGAGCGAGCGAGCGCCGAAGAAGCGCGTGGCTGCATTGGCGAAGCAAACGAATGTCCTCGTCGCGCCACAAACCAGTTCGACCCTCGACCTGAAGTGGCTGCTGCGCAGGCTCGGCAAAGAAAACATCACCAACTTGTTGGTGGAAGGAGGCGGCGAAGTGAACGCGTCGTTCTTGATGGGGGGATTCGCGCAGCGTGTGGCGTTCTTTTATGCGCCGAAGATTCTGGGCGGACGAGAGTCGCGCAAAGGAGTTGCGGGTGAAGGCGCGAAGAGTTTGAGCGAGGCCGTGCAACTTCGCGATGTGGAGTGGCGAAAGTTGGGAGCGGATTTGTTGCTGACTGCGCGGGTTATGACCGGGACTTCAAAATGACGCGCCAGCGTCTTGGACTGCGGCAGCCCTCTGCCGCAGTCCAAGACCTCACGGAGTTTTGTACTACACTGTCGTTGCCAGCCTCAATCGATTACATCGCGACTCTTTTTCACCGTTTCACGCAAGTATTGCTTTTCAAACGGTTGGTGGGTCGTTAATTCTGTGGCATGGCCGAGCGATTACACACAGGAGAGACGATCATCCGGGGCATCCCGGTCTCCGCTGGCGTGTGCAAAGGAAAAATCCTCGTCCTCGACAAGGCTCATCACAAAATCGAGAAGCGTGAAATCCCCGAAGCCGAAGTCGCCGGAGAAATCACACGTTTCCAACACGCGCTCGTCCAGACGCGCGAACAGCTTCAGGAAGTTCAGCGTCAACTCACTCAAAGCCTCGGCCCAGGTCAGGCCAGCATCTTCGACGCGCATTTGCTCGTGCTGGAAGACCCATCGTTGATTGACGAAGTCGTGCGCGTCATCGAGCAGAAAAAGGTCAATGCGGAACACGCGTTCCACACCGTTACCGAACGTTATAGCGCCGCGCTCTCCAAGGTTGAAGACGAATACTTGCGTGAACGCGCCACGGACATGCGCGATGTCAGCGCGCGGGTGCTGGGTCATCTGCTCGGTCAAAGCGATCCCGTTGATCTGCGTTCACTCAGCGAGCCATGCATCATCATCTCGCACGATCTGACGCCATCACGGACGGCGCAGCTCGACCGCAAGAATGTTCTCGGATTTGCGACGGACATCGGCAGCCGCACCTCGCACACGGCAATCATGGCGCGTTCAATGCGCATCCCGGCGGTGGTGGGGTTGAAGAACGCAAGCGAGGTGTTGCAGAATGGTGATTACGTGCTGCTCGACGGTTTCAATGGCGTTGTCATCGTCAACCCGACCGATCAGACGCTGTTTGAATATGGCGTGCTGGTTCGCAAGCAGGTTTCGTTGGAGGAAAAACTCCGCGACGCGCTCCATCAACCTGCCATCACGCTCGATAACCATCACGTATTCATCTCGGCGAACATCGAGCAAACGGCTGATGCCGCACGCGTCAAGGACAGTGGAGCAGAAGGCGTCGGGTTGTTCCGCACAGAATATCTTTTCATCAATCGCGAACTTCCGCCGAACGAAGAAGAGCAATATCAGGCGTATCGTCAGGCTGCTGAAACACTCAAGCCCCAGCCGCTCGTCATCCGTACTCTTGATCTCGGTGGAGACAAATTGCTTTCCTCGCTCGTGATTCCACATGAGATGAATCCTTACCTTGGCTGGCGCGCAATCCGATATTGTCTGCAACACGAGGATGTTTTCCGCGCCCAACTCCGTGCCATCCTTCGCGCCAGCGTTGTTGGAAACGTCAAGATCATGTATCCGATGATCTCCGGCCTTGATGAATTGACACAGGCGAATGCGTTTCTCGCCCAGTACAAAATCGAGTTGATCAAGGAAGGCGTGCCGTTCGATGACAAGATCGAAGTCGGCGCGATGATCGAGACGCCTTCCGCCGCCCTCATCACGGATGCGCTTGCCAAGCGTGTGCAATTTTTCAGTCTCGGTACGAATGATCTCATCCAATACACGCTCGCCGTGGATCGGATGAACGAAAAAATCGCGCATCTCTACGAGCCGACGCATCCGGCCATCGTGCGGCTCATCAAGCGCACGGTGGACGCCGCGAGCAAACACAAGGTCTGGGTCAGTGTTTGCGGCGAGATGGCGGGTGATGCCACGCTCGTGCCGTTGTTGATCGGATTGGGTGTGGATGAACTCAGTGCTGCGCCGCCGTTGCTGGCGCAGATAAAGTATCTCATCCGCCGATTGAAACTTTCCGACACACAGGAACTGGCAGCGTTCGCCCTAGAATCCGAGTCCTCCACTGAAATCCTCGCCCGCAGCACCGCGCTCGCTCAACGCGCCGCGCCCAGTTTGTTTGATATGAAGAAGTGAGATTGGTTGAAAAGTAACAGCCGACGTAATGATGGCTTTGATTTTTTGTAGATCTGCGAACTGGAAATTTGAGCCTCGTTACCTCGGCTGCTACCTTGATCCTATAAAAAAACGCCGCCAGCATTGGCTGACGGCGTCTGTGTTTGCGATTTGAAATTACTTCGCGCCCTGATCAATCCACGCGCGGACGAGACCAACCTGCTCGGCGGTGAGCGGCTTGGCAGGAGGCAGGTTTTCGGCGGGAGGTTTCCCCGGACCGCCAGCGGGAGCGTTCGCGCCGCCGGGAGGAGCTTTGCGTGCTTTGGGCTTGGGCGGCATGGCGGTTTCAGGATCAAGTTGAGATACAGAGAGCAGCAAATGGCTTTTCACAGCATCACCGACTTCGACGATTTTTCCTTCCTTGCCGCCTTTGAGGACGGCTTCGAGAGAGTCGAGGCGGATGCCGCCTTTCTTCTGCTTCTCGCCATGACAACGGAAGCAGGACGCTTCAAAAAGCGGCTTGATGTCCTTGGCGTAAGTGAGGTCCTTCTGCGCGGAGGCAGCGGGGAGTTTGGCGATGTCAATCGCGGCCACGGCGGACGAAATGCCGAGGCCGAGAACGGCGGAGATAAATAGTTTTGTGTAACTCATGACGGGACAAGTGTGGTGAAAACAGCGGCTCGCTGGCAAGAAAACTTCTCCGATGGAAAATTGCCACGCCTCGCGCAAAATGCTGTCATTCTCGCATCGTCGCTTGCAACTGCCCTGTGGTGTTTTTCATTTATGTGGATGCCGTTCTCTCTCGCACAAATCTCAAGCGCAAAAGATCAAGGAGCTTGTCAACAAACTCGCCGAGGATGCGCGGTTGAAGAAGTTGGTTGAAGAAGTTGGTTTGACAGCAAGGCCAAAGAGCCTAGGGTCGCGCCAAACAAACCAAACTGTCAGGCTCATTGTGCCCGCAAGCTGCATGGTTCTTCGCCGCAATTTTCACCCTCCTGATTTCGTCTGCTTCCTTGTTCGCACAAGCTGAACGATTCAGAAGGTTGTGACCTGAAGTGGCGGTCGAGTTTGGGAGTGCTGGCATCTTTGCTGGTACTCGCAGTAACCTCCGCGCCTCACCAGCTTCGCAGACCGCCACTTCGGGTCGTAGCTTGCCGTGCCCGGCGACATGGAAACCGGGTTCGATCTGGATACACTCCTTGGTTTGGTTTTCTAGGATTGCTGAGGCTGTGAACTTTTTCGTCCCAGTTTTCGTGCGATTCATGTGTGCCGTGATTCATCGGTTTGAAGTTTCGGCTT
>CAMCWI010000122.1 GCA_945882065.1 Akkermansia muciniphila | reverse complement strand
ACGCTCAACGCCGTGATGAATGGGTGGGATTTGTAGGTGAAGTAATATTTTGGTACTCGCGCGCGTTACATCTGTGCCGCAGCGCGGCAATGGAAATTAGCCAGCCACGAAGTGGCTGGTTTGAGTTGGCGGTTATTTGTCGCGGAGCGACCAAGGAAACGGGAAACATTTCCTCCGTCCTTTCAGGACTGGTTTTCTTACCGACTTTTCCAGCCCCGAAAGCTTTCGGGGCTGGAAAATTTCCGATCGTCCCTTCGGGACGGTTGAGGTTGGTGCGGCGAGTTGGCAGGTTTGTTTTGTTTCTTGGTAAGCCAAACAAACAACTTGCCGGAAACCAACCGTCGGACTTAAATCCGGCCACGCAACAAACGACCTCGTGGTAGATAAAACACAAATCCAACCTGCATCGTGTCAGGCAATTTTTGCGCAAACCATGAATGAAGAATTCAAAACGGTCATTCGATCCTCCCAAGCTGATGTGCAGCGAGGGCTTGCACTTTTTCGTCAGCATCGTGGACTCGATGACATGCGCGCTTGGCGCGAACACGGCCTTTCACGCCACGGCTATCTCGACACCGCAGAGCAGCATTATTACTTTTTCCACGGCATCCGCTGTGAGCTTCAGCTTTCACCAGAAATTTACATCGACTGGGACTTTGGGCATGTGGTGGACGGATGGACGGCTTTGACCATTGGCGGCTCAAGCAGTTCATTGAAGAACGGCCAGATATTCAGCGAGTGCTGCCGCTCGAAAAGCTTCGGGTTGCCTTCGATATCGCTGTGCGAGAAGACAGCATTGTTTCACGTTGGCGAGCACAGAACGACAGCCTCTATTACATCACCGATGACTTGCAATTGGGCGGAGACGTTTCGTGATGAAACCAGTTTAGAAGGCGTTGGATTAATGCGATTCTCCGGCTCCCGCCGCCGTTGACACGTCTTGCTCCGAATAGTTTGCAGAATTGCTTCTGGTTGTTGAAACCCGCTACCGTCTTCGCATGAGTTCACCGTTGGAATCCATCGGCATCATCGCGGGCAATCGCTCGTTGCCGTTGCTGTTCGCAAAGCAGGCCAGGGCAGGGGGCGTCAAACGCATCGTGGCCGTGGCGTTCGAGAACGAGACGGATCAGAGCATCGCGTCGCTCGTGGACGAGGTGGTCTGGGTCAAGGTGGGGCAGTTGGATAAGATGATCCGGACGTTCACCGAGCGCGGCGTGACGCAATGTGTGATGCTCGGCCAAATCGCGCCCAAAAATCTTTTCGACGTGCGCCCTGACCTTCGGGCGGTGGGTGTGTTGTTCAAACTCAAGGAGCGGAATGCGCAGACCATCTTCGGCGCGATCGCGAATGAATTAAAGAAGGACGGTGTGGAATTGATCGAGGCGTCGCCATGGTTGCAGCCGTTGATACCGGGCGCGGGTTTTCACATCGGCAAGAAATTGTCGGATGAGCAGCGCGCGGATGTAGAGTTTGGATTCCGCATCGCGAAGGAAGTTTCGCGGCTGGAGATCGGGCAGATCGTGGTGGTGAAGGAGGGCACGGTGCTGGCGGTGGAGGGATTTGAAGGCACGGACAAATGTCTGGCGCGCGGCGGCGAACTGGCTGGCAAGAACGGCGGCGCGGTGGCGGTGAAGGTGGCGAGGATCGGTCACGACATGCGATTCGACGTGCCGTGCATCGGCCCGCAGACGTTGGAGACATGCTCGAAGTCTGGCGTGGCGGTGCTGGCGTTTGAATCGGGAAAGAGCTTATTGCTCGAACAGGACGTTTGCATCGAGCTTGCGCGCAAACACAGTCTCGCCGTGACCACGGTGGGTTGAACAGAAAGACGCCTCGTTTTTCGTAAGGATGATATGCCCCCCTGCCGCTGGCCTACCCCTTAAAATGGTGAGTGCGAGTGTCAGGCAATTCCAGACTCGGATTTGCCTCGGTGTGGTGCAGCGGGCGGAACACGCAACACGTTGGTTGCTTCTAGGACGCTGGGTCAGCGCGCCAGTCCTGCGCCTGCGGGAGAGTGCGGTGGCTTTAGCACCGCTTTCAGGAACAGATTCAACGCCATGGCGCAAAGAAAATTATCCCAAGGGGATTACGTCATTCAGCCCAGCGTTGCACGATGCAAGCGGGCTACGCTGGGTGGCGAATCACAAATTGAAATCAACTCTGAAGGAGTTGAGTCCCTGCGCGCGAAACGGCGATGCAACCCTGTTGGGGTTGGAAAATATTTTGGGACGGTTCACCCAGGGTAGCTCCTCGCCATTCCCGCTCGGACCAACCCTGGGCTGAGTGATGGAATCCCGTTGTGACCCTTTTTAAGAACGTGAGTCAGTGCCGAAAATTGGCAACAAGAACCAGACCTTCCCAATAAAAATGGATAAAATGGAGTTCCGCCATCTCAATCCTCAATCCGCTGAAATTGAGGTCAATGAGGCAGAAAACGTCAATTGTGGCAACTGTCGGCAACCGGCCTTTAGTCACCCAAAAGGATTGCGCCAAACAATCGAAGAATAACCCTTTGCAAGAATCCTAGGTCGGCGCTCGGGCGTTACATACATAACTGAGTGGTCGCTACTGCAAGACAAAGTTAGTGCTGACCGTGTCGTTCGGGGTGGGATGGACTTGGCTACTTGCGTTCTGTTGGGCGGAAATCAGACAAGTGATGCTTTCAGCCGTATCGAGGCGTTTGTTTCCGGAGGCGGCACATGCTCTCCCGCGCGTGAGCGTCATCACCGGACAGAGGTAGATTCGCGCTCAACGAGTCGTTCATCAATTTGTGAGGGCTTTGTTTTGCGAGTTCTGCAAGCCTGTGGCGGCGGTATTCCGAGGGGGCCAGGCCGGTCGCAAGCTTGAACTGCTTGGAGAAAAACGAAACCGAGCTGTAGTCTAGGTCCACGGCGACGGTTGTGATTTCGCTGTCGGGTTGCGGGAACGCGCGAACAAGCTCCAAGGCCGGCTGCGGATTGAAAGCCAGCCCGGGGCGGGCACGTTGATCTCCGTCACCGTCCTGGTAAACGGTTCCCCAACATTATGAGCAAACCCCGAATTCGTCTGCTGCTGGTGGATGATCACTTTTTCGTCCGGATGGGCCTGACCAGCTCACTCAATGCCGAACCGGACCTGCGGGTGGTGGCGGAAGCGGACAATGGCCTGCAAGCGATCGAGCAGTTCCGGGCGCAACCGCCCGGACGTGGTTATCCTGGACGGACGGAAGCCACGCGGGCGGCGGTGGAGCGCGGCATCTTGCACGTCGAATAGCGTCCGTTACATTTTCCCCCTCCGTTCGGACAGTTACGGACGCACGGCGGAGCGGGTAGATTGAGCCTCCATGATCAATCATTCCCAACCGGGGGACTCACCATGAGCGCCAGTCTCGGCACTAAAATCCGCCTCTTGGTGGTGGACGATCATTTCTTCGTGCGGATGGGCCTGACGCACGCGCTCAATGCGGAGCCGGACTTGTGCGTGGTGGCCGAAGCGGACAATGGCCCGATCCTGTTACCGATTTCGGCTGAAGCTGTGCCACGCTTGCTGACATGAAATCAACCTTCGCCAATCTCGACATTGGCTCGCCCCAACTGACTGGCTCCGTGCGGCGGGTTGAAACAGGCTGGGATATCTTCGCGGGCGGAGCGGACATTTGGGAGAAAGCCGACCAGTTTCATTTTGTCTTCCAGGACATTTCCGGCGACTTCGATATTGCGGTCCGGGTCGAAAGCTTCACTCCGGCTCACCTGTATTCCAAGGCCGGCCTGATGATTCGTGAGAATGTGAACGCCGACAGCGCCCACCTGATGTTTTTGGTTTTCGCGGGTGATGCGCCCCGGAACAATAATCTCGGTGCGTATGAAATGCAATTCCGCCCGGTCGCGGGAGCTGATTGTCAGGGGATTTATCCCGCGATCCGGCCGCCGGCCCCGCCGGAATTCCCCGCAGCTTTTCCCAACTCCTGGCTGCGGGTGACCCGGCGCGGAAATCAGTTCTCGGCTTTTGCCTCCACGGATGGAAAATCGTGGAAGCGATATGGCGAGCAAGTTCTGCCGCTGGCCAACACAGTCAAGGTTGGCCCCGCCCTAACGTCACACAACCCATCGGTCGCGGCCCAGGCCGCCTTTCGCGACTACACCGAAGCCAAATAAGCCCGCCCACCAATTATGAAACGAATCAAACTTGCTCCGCCCGGCCCGGAATTTTCACGCATGGTTTATGGCACCTGGCGGATCTTCGACACCAAACCGACCGCCCAGGAAATCAACCGCCGGCTGCACACCTGCCTCGAACTCGGGATCACGACGATTGATACGGCGGAGATTTACGGCCTCTACGAAGTGGAGGAAGTGCTCGGCACCGCGCTCGCCTTGTCGCCCGGACTGCGGGACAAATTCGAGCTCGTGACGAAGGCCGGAATTTATGTGCCTTGCTCCCACCATCCCGCTTGCCGCACGGCGCATTACAACGCCACCGGCCCGCAACTTCTCAAAAGCCTTGAAAGCTCTCTGCGTCTCCTGGGCACCGACCATGTCGAGTTGTTTCTGGCCCATCGCCCAGACTGGCTGACGCGCGCCGATGACACGGCCGCGGGATTGAACGAGATGTTGCGCACCGGCAAGATTCGCGTGGCAGGTGTGTCCAATTACAGCGTTTCGCAACTTGATCTGCTGAACGCGCACATGGAACAACCGCTCGTCACGAACCAGATAGAGTTTCACCTGCTGCACCCCGAGCCGATCAACGACGGCACGCTTAATCAGTGCGAGAAACTGGGCGTGCGGCCGATGGCGTGGAGTCCGCTCGCCGGGGGGCGGATCTTTGATCCTGCCAATCCCGCCGCGCCTCGTCTGGCGGCGGCTGCAAAAAGCATGGCAGCCCGATACAACGGGGCGACGCTGGAACAACTGGCCTACGCTTGGATTCTCGCGCACCCGAGTCATCCGCTGCCGGTCATCGGCACGAACAAACTCGAACGCCTGCAATCCGCTGCGCAGGCCGATGCCATCGTGTTGGAACGCGAAGACTGGTATGCGCTCTGGGAAGCGGCGCAGGGCCGCAAGATTCCTTGAGTCATGATCGGCTTGAACCAAACCATGTTTAGGCGGGGCGAGTGCCTTTGAATAAATCGAAATCACAAAAATAATGAAGAAAAAAGGTTTTTCCCCAGAAAGCCTCGCCCCGCTCGGCCTCGCACTTCTGAGTTTTATGGCGTGCATTCTTCACGCCGCGTCGCCTTCCGATTATGCCGGCCGGCCGTATCAAGACGCCGTTCGTTCCGGTGTCCCCCAGCGGATTCCCGGCCCGGTCTTCTGCGCCTACTACGACCTCGGCGGCGAAGGGATCGCCTATCACGATACCGACTCCACCAACAACGGTAGCGGCAAACTCAACCCCGCGAACGGCTACTATCTCAACGAATTCCGCAAGCAGGAAGGCTGTGATATTTCTTACACGAAACAGATGCCCGATCTCGAATCACCTTGTAACAAGGTGACCCCGCCGCTCGGGTTGCTGTACGTCGGATGGAATGAACCCGGCGAGTGGTTCAAGCTTACGGTGGGGACTGCCGAGGCCGGCACTTATGTGGCCGACGTGCTTTATACTTCCCAACGCGGCGGGACAATCGGGATTGACGTTTACGACACCACCTCACGCGCGACCTTCGACCTCGTATCCACCTTCGACCCGGCCGAGACCATCCCTTGGCGCCAGTGGCACCATTGGAATGTTGCGCGCGATGCGTTCGAGGTAAAGCTGCCCAAAGGCGTGAGCGTGCTGACGGTGCGCATTGTGACCAATGGCAACCTGAATTTGGCGACCTTTGATTTTCGATTGAAAGGGAGCTCCCGCACTGGGGTCGGCATCACCGCCGTCAAGACTCCATCACCCCCTCCGGTAAACGACAAACAGAAATAAGGAATTCAAGAATGCAATCACTTCAAGGTAAATGGTCACTGGTCACCGGCGCGAGCCGAGGGGTCGGCTTTCATATTAGCGAGGGCCTCGCGCAATTGGGATCTAATGTGGTGCTGCACAGCCGTGAGCTGTCCCACACCCAGACGTTGGCTGCCAAACTTGAGGAACTGGGCGTGCAGGTGGTTTCGGTTTCCGGAGAACTCTCGGATCAAGCCCAAGTTGACGCCATGCTCGACACGGCGCTGCGGCAGGCAGGACAGATTGATATTCTGTATAACAACGCGGCCATCATGACGCCCTATCGGGAAAACGTCTGGAACATTCCGGCGGACGATTTCCGAATGAGTTTCGAGGTGAATGTCATCAGCCTCGCCCGGATTTGCCATCGGCTCGTGCAGCCCATGATCGCCCGCAAATGGGGTCGCGTCATCAACCTGACTTCGGGCATCAAAGACCAACCCGAGTTGTCCGCCTATTCGATTTCCAAGGCGGCCGTGGACAAATTGGTGCGCGATTTTGTGCCCAAGCTGGCCGGCACGGGCGTGCAGGTGAATCTCCTCGATCCGGGTTGGCTGCGCACCGATTTGGGCGGACCCAAGGCGCCCAACGATCCGTCCTCCGTTCTGCCCGGCGCGCTCGTTCCGGCGCTGCTCGACAATGGTGAGAGCGGCCGTTTCTTCTGCGCTCAGGACTATGCCGGCTTAACCCTCGCGCAAGCGGTGGAGAAGGCCCTCCTGAAATGAGACTGGAGTAACAATGCCAATGCGATCCCAATTTATCTCGCGGCTAACTCGCAAAATATTGCACCGACAAAAACAATAACCACGGACACAGATCTTGATACAAAACCTCAATCAGAATTGCACCGCCATGAAAACCATCCTGCTCACGAGCGTCCTGCTCACGATTTTATCCACCACCGCGTTTGCGCAACTCCCCCGGGTTACCGTCGAAGGCAATCGCTTCGTTGACGCCAACGGAAAGACGATCGTCTTTCGCGGTCTTTGCGCGAGCGATCCGGACAAACTCAGCAAGGGCGAGCATTGGAACAAGGATTACTTTGCCGCCGCCAAGTCCTGGGGCGCAAACATCATCCGGTTTCCCGTGCATCCGGCCGCATGGCGTTCCCAAACTCAGGAGCGTTATCTGAAGTTGCTGGATCAAGGCGTGGCGTGGGCGGCCGAACAAGGGATGTATGTCATCATTGACTGGCACAGCATCGGGAATCTGCGCACGGAACTCTTCCAAACCGGTTTCAGCCCGCTCTACCTGACGGAGCATCAGTATGACACTACGTTGAAGGAAACGTTCGAGTTCTGGCGCCTGATGGCGAAACGTTACGGCACGAATACTACCGTAGCCTGCTTCGAGTTGTTCAATGAGCCCACTTTGGCTGGCGGACAATTGGGCACGTGTACCTGGGCGCAATGGAAAGCCATCATGGAGGAAACCATCGGCATCGTCCGCGCCAATGGCGGTCAGGCGATTCCCTTGGTCGCCGGATTCGACTGGGCCTACGACCTCACCCCGGTCGCCAAAGACCCCATCAACGCCAAGGGCATCGCTTATGTTTCGCATCCCTATCCGATGAAACGCAAACAGCCGTGGGAAGCCGCCTGGACGGCAGACTGGGGTTTCGTGGCGGATACCTATCCGGTGATTCTGACCGAGATTGGTTTTTGCGCCAAGGATAAGCGGGGCGCGCACATCCCGGTGATTGGCGACGAAACTTACGGCGATGCGATCACGTCCTACTGTGCCGCGCGTGGAATTTCCTACACGGCCTGGGTTTTTGATGCGGAATGGTCCCCCATGCTGATCGAGGACTGGAATTTCACGCCGACCCGCACCGGAGAATATTTCAAGAACGCGCTGCAAAATCCCCCGAAAATTCAAAAAATTCCTTCAAACTGAATAGACTCCTATGAGTGAAGCCAAACATACTTATCCGGCGTATCGCAATCCGTTGATTTGGGTGTCCAGCAGCTATCTGGCGATGGGCCTGATCTACGTCACCATCTGCAGCGTGGCCAACATCATGTTCAAGAACATGGGCATGGAAAACGACAAGGCGGCACTGTGGTCCAGTATCCTCGGCTTTCCCTATACGTTAAAGTTCCTGTGGGCGCCGGTGCTGGAGCTTTACAAGACTAAGAAATATTTCGTGGTGCTCATGCAATTTTTGCTGGCCATCTGCATGGTGGGGGTCGGGCTGTGTCTCAAGTATCCGGCGGTCGGCTGGCCCATCGGAGTGCTGGCGCTACTGACAGTGGCGGGGCTGTTGGGTGCCACGCAGGACATCGGCAGTGATGGGGTTTATGTGACCACCCTGCCGCCGGGCCAGATGGCGAAATATACCGGTCTCCAAGGCATGGTCTGGAATGGGGGATATTTGCTGGCGTCCGGCCCGTTGATTTACCTGACCGGTAAGTTGCATGAAACCAATCAGAGTTGGGGCGACGCCTGGAGCGTGGTCATGTTTGTCATCGCCGGGATGATGGTGGTGGCAGGTTTCTATCACCTCAAGTTCCTCCCGACCGGAGCCAAGGCACTCGACGCGCCTAAGAACGTGGGCGAGGCCTGGCAAACGTTCGGCCACGCGTTCACGACCTTCTTCCAGAAGCAGGACGTATTCCGGTTGATCGCCTTTGCCTTCCTGTTCCGTTGCAGCTTCGGCCTGATTGACAAGATGGGGCCGCTATTCATGATTGATGACCGAGCCAATGGCGGTCTCGGGTTTGACAACCAGATGCTGGGCCAGATCAACGGCACTTACGGCACCGCCGCCTTCATCGTCGGCTCGCTGCTGGGGGGAATTTATGTGGCGCGCAAGGGGCTGAAGAAGACGCTGCTCATCCTTTGCCTCTGCTTGAATGTGCCGAACGTTACGTTTCTCATCCTAAGCCAGACCCTGCCCACCAACCAGAGTGTCATCACCGCGCTCATCACGCTGGAGAAGTTTGGTTGGGGCATTGGTTGTGTGGGGCAGATGATTTACATGATGCAGCAGATCGCCCCCGGGCCGTACCGGACCACTCATTACACTTATGCCACAGCGCTCATGGGCGCCTGCATGATGATCACTGGGGCTGTCAGCGGCTATATTGAAAGGGCGGTGGGCTATCACTGGTTCTTTATCATTGTCCTCTTAGCCGCGATCCCCTCGATTCTCGTGACCATCCTCGCTCCGTTCCACCACCCCGGTTCGGGCGGGCCGGAGGAAGCCGAAACCATCAAACAGGCCGAACGCGATGCGGTCGCTCACGTTTAGGAAACGCACCGTTTTGCTGGAAGATACTGAACTCAATTTCAACTCTTAATCTTCAACCCCCAACACTGACTTATGCGTTACGGACACTTTGACGACAAGAATCGCGAATACGTGATCACCCGGCCGGAGACGCCGATGCCGTGGATCAATTACCTCGGCTGCGAGGCCTACTTCGGCATCATCTCCAACACCGCTGGCGGCTACTCTTACTACCGCGACGCGCGCCTGCGCCGCATCACGCGCTACCGCTACAACAATGCGCCGTTCGATTACGGCGGGCGCTATCTTTACCTCCGCGACAACACCACCGCCGAGTTTTGGTCGCCGTCGTGGCAGCCCACGCGCAGCAAGCTCGACAAATACGAGTGCCGCCACGGCATGGGCTACTCGACCATCGGCTCCATCCGCAAGGGCATCGAGGCGCGGACGACTTATTTCGTGCCGCTGGGCCAGACGCTCGAGATCTGGAAATGCGTGGTGACCAACCACCGAAAGACGACCGCCAAGCTCTCCATCTTCTCCAGCATCGAATTCTGCCTCTGGGATGCGCAGGACGACGCCACCAACTTCCAGCGCAACTTCAGCACAGGTCAGGTCGAAGTCGTGAATGACGTCATCTACCACAAGACCGAGTATCGCGAGCGTCGCAATCACTTCGCGTATTTCGCCTGCTCGGAAAAGCTGGCCGGTTTCGACACGCAGCGCGACGTGTTCCTCGGCAAATACACCAGTTGGGACCAGCCCGCCGCCGTCGTGCGCGGCAAATCCTTCAACTCCGTCGCCCACGGCTGGGCGCCCCACGGCTCGCATCATGTCAAACTCACTCTCAATCCCGGCGAGACGCGCGAAGTCATTTTCGTTCTCGGCTATCACGAGAATCCCGTGGACCAGAAGTTCGACCCCGCTGATTCGCAGACCCTCAACAAGCGCTTCGTCAAACCGGTCATCAAACAATTTCTGAACCCCAAGAAAGTCGCCGCCGCGTTTGAAGAGTTGCGCACGTTCTGGGACGGCCTGCTCGGGGTTTATCAGGTCAAGTCACCCGACCTGCACGCCAACCGCATGGCAAACATCTGGAATGCCTACCAGTGCATGGCCACCTTCAACATGTCCCGCTCGGCATCGCAGTTCGAATCTGGCATCGGGCGCGGCCTCGGCTTCCGCGATTCGAATCAGGACCTTCTCGGCTTCGTGCAGATGGTGCCGTCCCGCGCCCGCGAACGCATCATTGACATCGCCGCCACGCAACTCAAATCCGGCGGCGCGTATCACCAATATCAACCGCTCACCAAGCGCGGCAACAACGACATCGGCAGTGGCTTCAACGACGACCCACATTGGCTCACACTCGGCGTCGCCTCCTACGTGAAGGAAACCGGCGACTGGAGCATCCTCAAAGAGCAGGTGCAGTTTGAGAACGAGCCGGGCTCCGAAAAGTCGCTCTACGAACATCTGCGCCGCAGTTACAATTACACGCTCGAACGCATCGGCCCACACGGCCTGCCGCTCATTGGTCGCGCCGACTGGAACGATTGCCTGAACTTAAATTGTTTCTCGGACACGCCGGGCCAGTC
>CAMCWI010000121.1 GCA_945882065.1 Akkermansia muciniphila | reverse complement strand
TCCCGGAACGCGCGGAGGATCGGCTCGTTGCTCGGCACTGTGATGAAAGATTCCTCGATGCGATCGCGCTTCCACAATTCATCCGCCGAATTCAACTTACTGTTCTTCGGAACGACCAATCCGAGCATGACGTCAAACAACGGCACAGCTTGGATGCCGCCCGGAGGTTTCCCGCCGATCAGGCCGATGGACAAATCAATCTCCCGCGCCAACAACCACGTCAGCACCTGAGGATGATAACCCTCGCGCAAAGACACCTTCAGTTTCGGAAACTTCTTCCGCATTTCCTGCAACATTCCCGGCAGGAAAGTTCGCAACACCGTTTCCGACGCCGCAATCCGCAGATGTTGAGACACGCCTCCGCGTAACTTCTCCGCCGTGGATGTGAGGTTGTCGAAAAACGGTCTGGCGAACTCATACAACTCCCTGCCCTGCGGAGTGAGCGAAAACGGTCGCCTCTGGAACAGCGTCACGCCGAGAAACTCTTCCAATTGGATCACCTGCCCGCTGATCGCCGGTTGTTGGATGCCATACGGCATGTTGCGTACGGCTTCGCTGATGCCGCCGTGTTTTGCCACGTAATAAAACAACTCCAGATGATGAACATTCATAACATTGATTGGCTTGATGCTTCGGAAATTTTATCAATTAACACCAGCGGAGCCAATTGGGTTACCCATTCCGGCGTATGAATGAATTCATCGCCGTCCTATGGCAATCCTTGCTGGTCATCATGCTGGCGGACTTCCTTGCTGGAATCGTCCATTGGTTTGAGGACGCCTATGTCCGCGAGAACACACCCCTCATCGGCTCGATTATCGGCAAGGCCAACGTCATCCACCATCACCTGCCACTTTACATGACGCGCAACAACTGGTGGCAAAGTTCGTGGGACTTGGTGTGCTTCTCGGCGGTCATTGTCCTCGTCGCGTTGTGGCTCGATTTGTTGACGTGGCAAGTGTGGTTCTTTGCTGTCATCAGTGCCAACGCCAATCAAGTCCACAAATGGTCGCACCAGACCCGCAGCGAGAACGGGCGTATCATCACCTTCCTGCAAAACATCCGCGTGGTGCAGACGCCGCATCACCATGCCGTCCACCACACAAATCCCAAGAACGTCCGCTACTGCCCCATCACCAATCTCGTGAATCCCATCCTCGACACCTTGCGTTTCTGGGACGGCGTCGAATGGATTCTCGCCCGCGCCATTGGATTGAATCGACAGCCAGACACGTCATTGCCCGGCAACGGCCCAGCCCCGGCGTGGTTGCATGAGTTGCGTGAGACACCAAAAAAGTCCGCAACCATTGACTTATGAACGCCTCGAACTCTTACTGCGGCGGCGCATCCTTCTATGCCATCGGTGTCGAGTTCAACCCCCTTGAACGCCGTCATACAATCATCAACTCCGATATACTCAATCGCGCCATGCCGGCTGAAAGGCAAAACCGCACGACCCGATGATACTTCCCACTTCAGATTCTCGGTTATGCCGTGAAGTGCCGCGTGGCCATTCGGGAATGAACGACAACTCCAAATCAACCGGCGCGGTGATCACCGACCAGTGCCGGCGAAACCGACCATGAAGACAAAATTCACTTGTCTTGTTTTGCTCTCCTTGGTGTCCGCGCTCCTCCTGACGGGCTGTGTTGGAATTATTCCCATCCCGCCGCGCTCGACAAAAGTGGAATACGGACGCGAGATACAACGCCGCGAAGTCAGGTTCATCGTGCCGGGTTCTACGACGCGGGTTGAGGTGGAGCAACGATTGGGGCCATGCAGTGGCGATTGTTCGCGATCACCATCAATCGCCTACACTTGGGAAACGCCTGCTTGGACGGTGTTCTGGTGGGTAGCACCCGTTATCGCTGCTGATGGAGGAAGTTTCCCCGTTGGCGGATGGCATGCACTTTTCGTGGCTCTCAATGATCAGGGCGTCGTGCTGCAAAAGGATTTCGTCAGTCTCTCCCGCCGCAGTTCGCTCTCCGAACAATTGGAAAGATGGGCCAAACACGTTCGTAAAGTGATCGCGCGGCGTCGCAAGACTGATGCGCATGGAGAATTTGCCAATGCTGTCAGGCGGTCACTACTTCGGTTGGGTTTCTTCCGCGAGTCGAACGACACGCAGAACACAAATCACATCAGCACTGATGGGGGGATTACTTAGCTGGAACAGGGATAGCGGGCGGGGCATTGGTGTCCGTCGAAACAGGAAGCGCGGTTTCTAGCGGCATTCCCAGAGCCGAGCGCAATGCGGCGCGCATCTCAGGCGGCCAGTAGTTTTCCTTCGGGTCAAGCAGACGACCCAACACCTGTTGTTCCACCTCTTCCACGGACGGTAAGCCGATGCGTTTCTCATTCGCGCCGCCAGCGATATTCTTCATGTAAGCCTGCCGCAGCATCTGAGCGAGATGGCGGAGTCCAGCAGAGCGTTTCTTGTCGCCGAGAATCAACTGCTTGTAGCTTCGGGCGAGCTGACCTTCCATCGCGGCTTTCACACGGTCCCGGCTTGTCTCGCTCACATCTTCAACAATGCGTCCAACGGCAAACTCTTCGAGCGAGGTGTTGCCGGGGAATGAATCTGGAACATTTGAGAGCAAAGTCTTGCTTGGATATTTCTCGCCGAGATACTTGTACCACTTCAATGCTTCAGGGATACGGTCGTGTTCGTAGAGGAAATAAACGGCGTTGCCGAGCAGGTTACGATGTGCGGTCTCGATGTTGTTCTTCATGCCCGGCTCGTCAATCATCGCCTGCTCATAGACATCGCTGACTTTTTGAACGATCTCGAGGTTCGGGCCAAAATCAAATCGCTTGGCGTAACCGTCAGCGATCAACCGCCCGCGCTGCAAACTCAGTTGCATGCTTTGATAAACCACGCGGCGCAACTGGATCAATTCTTCCGCCTTTACCTTCGTCGGGTTATCCGCCGCGGCGCGCAGTCCGAGCGACGCCCAATAGATCGCGTGAGCTTCCGGCAACCGCCACTCCAGCGGTCCATGCTTGTCATCCACAGCCTTCATGAACGCGGGGTCCATCTTGAATTTGTTCGTGAGGATTTCGAGCCGTTGCCACGCTTCCTCCGTCTTCGGATTGAGCAGCTCGTCCAACTTGGGTTCGCCTTTTCCGAACACGGTCGCCATCTCGTAAATCCACGCCTGTTTATAGACCATGTTTGCATCGTCGAGATTCGCGCCCATCTTGTGCTGGAATTGCCACGCCAGCTCGCGGTAGATCAGCACTTCGTTCGGATTGTATTTCAATCCTTCGTCACGCAGCAGTGAGATGCCGCGTTGCACCCAACGCCAGCGATCATCAAAGTCTTTGAACTTCACCGAGATGTTGTAAGACATGTTCCACGCCTGCACGGTCCAGACTTGGACGAAATGCGGTTCGAGCTTCGTGATCCAGTCCGCCAGTTGCGCCATCTCGAAAAACTTGTCCTCCTCCTGCAACTCCGTGGCCCGGATCCAAAGCGCATTCGCGATCAACCCACGAAAGCCACCCAGCGCCACCGTGGTGAATGCAAGCAGCGGCGGCGCATTCTCCAGCGGCGTCACGCGGGTCAGGCCGAGCGCGTCGCGGTCGCGATTCAACACGCGCTGCATCACCGTCGAGCCGACGAGCAGCGCCACGGCCAGCGCGAGCAGGATAAACTTTCTCAGGCGGTCGTTCATCGGCGGTGGTTGCAGGTTGCAGGTTGAAAGTTGCAGGTTGAATCGTCACGAAGCTCGTCGCAGGAAAAGACCTGCAACCTGCAACGTGTCACATTCAACTTGGGCTTCGTACGCATCACGATTGATTTTGAGCCGTGGCAAGTTCGCGGCGGTTGAACGTCCAGATGCCGAACGTGGCGATGATCCCGCCGAGCAGCAGCACGATTTGGGTGAACGCGCGACCCAGTTCCGCCCAGGTGATGCTGCGACCCGCGCTCAATGCGTCAATCGGCGAAAAATCTTTCGCCAGATTGATGACTGTGAGGATGACTTTGAACAACGGGACGGCAACGAAGTCCAGCGCAGCCGATCCGCGCTCGCCCGTTTCCTGGTTGTAACTCATGATCGTGCCGTCAGCCACCACGGTGGAAAGCGTGCCTGCCGAAAACACCACCATCAACGCCGCCATCGAAGCAAACGCCGCCACCGGGAATGACAGGAAGCTCGCCGCCGCAAGTCCGACCGCAGACAACAACGCCATCCAGCAGAAAATAATGCCGATGCCGCGCGCGTAATTTAGTCCAAAGCCTCCTTCGCGATACAACACCTCGATGCCTTCCTCCGTCGTGAAGAGCAGCGAGACTGGATTGGGATTCATCACCGTCACTGTGAGGATTCCGTTCTCGTCGAAGAGATCAGGCGGGATCTCAAACTCATGAAACGTTTCGGGGGCGAGACTCATCGGAGTGGGTGTCTGCCAGTAGGCTGTCTCTTTCGGGACGCCGACGCGCCAAAAAACATCGAACGTGCCTGACGGACTTTTCACCGCCGTATTGAACTTGACGCGCAGGAAGAGCGGCTGCTTGCGGATGAAGTTCTTCGCGAAGCCAAGATCAAGCTTCCAACTCTGCTCGTAGTTGGAAGGGACATTTTGCAGCTCAGACTTCAAGCCTTCCTTGATCTGCTGACGCAGCAATGGAACTTCCGCTGGCGTCACCGGCGCGCGTTCCAGTGCCTTCTTCAATTCCTCGTTGGTGGCTTTCTCTATTTCTTTCTCAAACATGGGCGGCTTTGCGCCCGCTCGCGCGACGAGGACTTCGTTCCGCAAAACCGCTTGTTCCGCTGGCGACAGCTTTGTCGCGCGCCATTGCAGAAGAAAGAACACGCCCGCGCCGGAGATCGCCAGCAACGCGGCGTTGAGCGACAGGATGCCAAGCCATTTGCCGAGCCAGATTTGCCAGCGTGCGATGGGTTTCACAGCCACCATCTGCATCTGACATTCTTCGATGTCCCGCGCGAGCGTCCCACAAGCGAGCCACAAGGTCGAAAGTCCGAGCAACGCCGTGATGGTGCTTAACGTGTAGGTCAGCAAAATCTGCGTGAAACCCCGCGCCGTGCCGTCGTCCTTGATGAGCAGCGGCAAACCCACCACCGCCGCGAGCAACAGCACCGCCACGACGATGAACAGCCGGAAGCGGAAGGCCGCTTTCCAAGTCAGTCCTGCGATAGTGAACAGTTGTTGCATGATTAAAATCGTCGTCGTGCTCGTCCTCGAACTATTTCTTCTTCCCGCCAAGCAACGACGACAGCTTCTCGTCTGCCTTTGCCAAGTCCTCCGCTTTTGCCTGCGGCGTAGGCTGGCTTGACGTGGGTGCGGGTTCAGCCTTGGTCAACGCATCGAGCTTCTTTTCATTCACGGCAGGTTCAGCGGGTTTACTTGCGATTAGCGCAGCAGCCGCAGCCGTCGGCAGTGTGAGTTTCTCCAAAACCTTGTCAGACGCAGGTTGCGCTGTGACATCGCCGCGCAGGTATTCCGCCACGCGCGCACCGGATTGCGCACCGCTGGTTTTTTGTGAGGCTTGCTTGGCTTTCTCCACCACTTCGAGGAAGTAGCTTTCTAGGTTTTGCGTCGGATTATCCACGCGCACTTCGCCCGTGCCCGCGTCCTTGCGGATGATCTCCAGCACGCGCTCCATTGTCTGGCGCGGCAACACCGGCGTCGTGATGCGGAGCGTGTCTGGCTTGGCGAGCAATTCCTTCAACGTGCCGATCGCCTGGATTTTCCCGCCGTAATAAATCACCACGCGATCACAAACATCCTCCACGTCCGACAGCAAGTGGCTGCTGAGAATCACCGTCTTGCCGCGCTTGGCGAGTGCGATGATCAAATCCTTGATCTCGCGGCAGCCGATCGGATCAAGACCCGCCGTGGGTTCATCGAGAATGATGAGGTCCGGATCGTTTATGAGGGCTTGCGCCAATCCGATGCGGCGTTGCATGCCTTTGGAGAATTCACCCACCGACCGCGTGCGCGTCTGGTTCAACCCAACCATTTCAAGCAACTGCTCGGCGCGCTTGTCGCGGTCGCCCTTGTCGAGATGGAACAGGTTGCCGAAGAAATCCAACGTCTCGCGCGAGTTGAGATAGCGATAGAGATAGGATTCCTCCGGAAGATAACCGATGCGCGCCTTGGTCTGCACATGACGCGGCGACTGACCAAACACCTCGATGTGTCCCTTGGTCGGATAAAGCAACCCGAGCAGCATTTTGACCGTCGTGGATTTACCGGAGCCGTTCGGCCCGAGCAGTCCGAACACCTCGCCGCGCTTCACGTCGAAGTCGACGTCGTTTACCGCGTGGGCCTTGGAGCGCCCCCAGAAATCTTTGAAGACTTTGGTCAAGCCACGCACAGAGACGACGACTTCGGCAGACTTGGGATGACTGGTTACAGGTTGTGGATTTGATTCAGCGACTGGCATAGGTCAATTCAGTTGATCGCAAGCCGTGCGCTTGCTCACGCCGTCTTTGGTGTCAGTTGTCCAGCGGCGGCATGACGAGAGCCGCCATCTCCATTGCCGGAGCCGAGAGCTTCCTGCTGGTAATGCTCCAGCTCCTCGCCTTTGCGTACGAGGCGGGCGCTATTGAAAATTACGATCAGCGAACCAGCGTTATGCAATACTGCGGCAAGAATAGGATTCAACCAACCAAACGCTGCCGCGCTCAAGCCGCCGATGATGAAGAACACGCCGAATAAAAAGTTCTGGTTGATGACAGTGCGAGTGCTGCGCGAGAGCTTCACGAGGAACGGTAACCGCCGAAGATCATTGTTCATCAGCGCAATCGTTGCACTGTGGATCGCCACTTCGCTGCCCGCCGCGCCCATTGCGATACCGATGTCGCCTGCCGCAAGCGCGGGAGCGTCATTCACACCGTCACCGATGACGGCGACATGATAACCCTTGGCCTTCACCGCGCGGACGAACTCAACTTTGTTCTGCGGCAAACAATCGCCCTTCGCTTCTTCGCAACCAATCTCCGCTGCGACGCGCGTGGCCACCGGTTGGCGGTCGCCGGAAACCATCGCGATGCGGCGCACGCCAGCTTCCTTGAGTTCAGCGAGCGCAGCCCGGGCTTCGGGGCGCGTCTGATCCTGCAAGCCGACCCAACCGATGCACTTCCCGTCGCGCGCGACGAAGATCAAACTCCAACCTTCGGTCTCGTTGAGATCAACCGACTTCTCGAAATCCTCCTTCACGCCGTTGTCCTTGAGCCATTGCGCGCGACCCACCAAAACTTTCGCGCCATCCACATCCGCCGTCACACCGCGTCCGGCAGTTTCCGTGAAATCTTTCGGCTCAACCAATGACACGCCGGCTTCAGCGGAGATGGTAGCGAGTGCTTTGGCCGTCGGATGGTTGCTGTATTTCTCCGCGCTTGCGGCGATGCGTAACAACTCAGCGGGTTTGGTATCGCCAATCGGCGCGAGGCGGCTCACGGCGAGTTCGCCTGTGGTGAGCGTGCCGGTTTTGTCAAAGATGAACGCGTTGATCTTCGCAGCGGTTTCGATGTCCGCGACGTTCTTGATCAAAATCCCCAGACGCGCGGCAGCGGAAAGCGCGGCGACCATCGCGGTCGGTGTCGCGAGAATGAACGCGCACGGACAGGAGACAACCAGTACCGAAATAACGCGTTCGAGATCGCGAGTGAACGCCCACACCAACGCGCCGATGACCAGCACGAGCGGCGTGTAGAACGCCATGTATTGATCCACGATCTTCATGATCGGGAGCTTGGTTTTTTCAGCAGCAAGGATGAGTTCACGCACGCGACCGAGCGTGGTGTCTGTTCCCGCGCGGCTGACTTTGATTTCCAAAACACCGGTGAGGTTCAACGTGCCTGCAAAAACTTCGTCGCCGGATTTTTTATCAACGGGCAGAGATTCGCCGGTGATAGTGGCTTGGTTGAATGAGCCTTGGCCGTTCAAGATGACGCCGTCAGCCGCGACGTTGTCGCCGGGACGGATGCGGATGATGTCGCCGATGGCGAGCTGGCTGGCGGGAACTTCTTCCTCAGACTTGTCGGCCTTGATGCGGCGCGCTTTGGTGGGCGTCAACTTGATGAGCGACTCGATGGAATTCCGCGCGCCTTCAGCCGTGCGCGTCTCGATGAGTTCGCCGAGCAACATGAAGAACGCGACAACGCCTGCGGTCTTGTAATCACCGGAAGCAAACGCCGCGAGCACGGCGATGGCAACGAGTTCGTTGATGCTGAGTTTGCCGAGCTTCAAATCCTTGATGGCTGTGACCATGATGGGATAGCCGAGAATGATCGCGCCGATCATGGCACTTGCGCCCGCTACAACGTGCGACGCATCGAAGACCCAATCTACGACGAAGGCGTTGATGACGAACACGAGTCCGAACAACATCCAGCCGAGGCCGACGTTGCTGTGTGAGTGGTCGTGGCCGCAGCCGGGGCCGTGTTCGTGGTCGTGATCGCTCAGGAGTGATGTGACTTGCATGGCTGTTGATTCGTTAAATTATTTCTGGCCGACCTCTCACGCAGATCAGCGTTTCGTTTCGTTTGAACCTTGCTTGATCGGTTCGCGATTCAGATTCAAGCGCAGCTCGATGGGTTTTCCGTCTGCTGACGTGGGCAGATACATTTTGTAATCCACACTCGCGATGGCTATGGCCAACGTCTTCACGAGATGTTGCTGGAGGAACAGATCGGGATTCCTCTTATAGCTCGCGAGGTTGTCGGTGAAGATGGAAGCGTCGCCCTTGATCTTCGCGACCATCGCGTTGCGCTCGGACTGAGCGGTGTTGATGCGCGCCACGGCGTTGCCTTCGGCTTCGTTCATCTTTTTGTCACGATAGCTTCGGGCTTCGGTGAGAGCCGTGCCGCGTTTTTGTCCGGCGTCGGTCACTTGCTGAAACGCCATGTCCAACTGGCGCGGCTGACGGGTCTCGACGATGCATTGATCCACGATGATGCCCAACTTCTGTTCTGAAACGAGCTTGGCGACACGACGTGTGACGGCGTCTTGAAACGCGATTTTGTCCAGTAACACGTCATCCACACGCGTGAGAGCGGCGGCATGGACGAGGGCGTTGTCGAGGACGTTGAGGACTGCATTCGAGATGCCAGTCAGGCCAAAGGACTGTTGCGCGCCTTTGCCTGCGAAATCGAACACACAGCGGCGCGGATCATCAATGTGATAACGCAACGTGGCCTTCGCATGGATGACGTTTCCATCGGCAGTGAGCGTGTAGCCATCAATCGCGGGATTGAGCGTCGGTCCGGCATAGGGGAGTTCGCCTTTGGCTTCCTGCACGGCGGTCTGCAAAAACCATTGGGTGCGGGAGCGGACTTCTTGGACTTCCGTGATCGGAATCTTGATGACCTCGTTGATCGGATAGGGCCAAGACCAATGCGCGCCGGAGCCGAGCAGCATTTTCTCACCTTCGCCCACGGGCTTGCCGAACTGGAGCACGATGGCCTTCTCCTGCGGGCCGACGGTGAAAATTCCGGAGAACAGGAACATGATGAACAACCCGGCCATCACGAATTTGACGATGCCAAAGCTGCTCTTCAACGCGTCGGCCAACGCCTGCGCGCCGCTGTCCACGGGCGTGGGCGGTTGTGGTGATTGAGGGTCGTGGCTGCTCATACGATCACTTGGCGAGCTTGTTGGTGAACGAACCGGTCAACAGGTTGAACGGCGATGTGCGTGAATCAAAGATCAGGATGGAGCGCTCCTTCAAAGTGGTTTCCAACGCTTCGGATTCCAACAACACGCGGGCGAGATCGGGGTTCTGCTCGAACACCGGGAGAAACGATGCGGCAACCGCATCGCCTTCGCCTTTGATACGTCGGGCTTCGCCTTCGGCCACGGAAATTTTCTGCGCGGCTTCGCGGTCGGCGGAGGATTTGATCTTTTGCGCTTCAGCCAGACCTTCGGATTCAAGTTTGTCCGCGAGCTTCTTGCGGTCGGCGGTCATGCGTTCAAACACGGCTTGGGTCACGCTTTCAGGCAGGCCGATTTTTTTGATGCCGAGATATTCGATACGGATGCCGGAGTTGTTGGCGGCGATCTTTTCTTGGATGATGGCTTTGATCTCGTTCTCGATGGCGTCGAACTTGAGGTCCTTGGGGTTCGCGTTGACGAAATCCGAGAGCGGATGTTTGCCGACGACAGCGGCCTTGGCCTGCGTGACGACCTCCTTGAGGTTGCGTTCGGCTTCGATCACCGAGCCACCTTTAAACTTCGGGAAGAACGCCGCCGCATCGCTGATGCGCCAGCCGACATAAACCGTGGTGAGCAGGTTGTTGTTGTCTGCGGTGAGCGTCTCGGTGAACGGGTCTTCGAGGCTCTGGATGCGTTGATCGAGTTTATAGACGCTCTCGATGCCGGGCGGCAATCGGAAGAACGCGCCAGGCTCGGTCTGTGTCCGCACGGGTTTGCCGAAGCGCGTGACGACGGCCACTTCAGACTGGCGGACCTGGAATACGAACAGGATCAGCACAAAGATCGCGGCCAGCAGCGCGCTGACGATGACAGTGAGTAGATTTTTTTTCATGCGATGTTGGATAAAAAATTAAAACTTAGTTCGGCTTGTTGATGGCCTCGGCCTGCTGACGGATGAAATCGTCCGTGGCGTTGTGTTGCAGGTCGAAAGTGATGACGTGGTCGGTGTTGGTGGAAACGAGGATGTATTTACGGGCATTGGCGACAGCGCGCGGGAACGTGTGCGCGTAGAGGCGTTGCACATAGACGGACGGCGCGGCTTTGTAAGCGGGAATCTGGTTGGTGAACGCAGCCGCGCGGGCGGATGCGGTGAGTTCGAGCTTGATGCGCGCGGC
>CAMCWI010000120.1 GCA_945882065.1 Akkermansia muciniphila | reverse complement strand
CGGATTGCCGCCCCCGTTTTTGGAATCAAGGCAAGCTCTTATCCTGATCCATGGAGACGGCATGAAGGGAGTTGCGCTGTCCGATTTGCTGACAGGCTCACAGTAAAAAAGCGTTCACTATGACCATCGCCAAAATCCGCGCAGCAATCGGCAAGGTTCGTGGAGTCTTCCGCAGCGCTAGTTGCGACGTTAGCCTTGCATGAGTGTCAGGGACAGATTCGTACGGCGGTGGTTGCTCGGGGCTTGCTTGGGATTGATTCTCCCGTTCGCCGCGACTGCGGGTTTGAAAAACAGCGATTGCCTCGACTGTCACTCCGATAAAACGCTCACCAAGACCAACGCGGCGGGGAAAGAAATTCTCCTGTTCGTGGATGCCGCCAAGCTCGCTGCATCCGCCCACAAGACCAACACCTGCGCCGCCTGCCATTCCGACCTCACCGAGAAACATCCCGACGACAATCTCGCCGCCAAACCGGTGGATTGTCACGCCTGCCACGAACGCCAGACCGCCAGCTACGGGGCCAGCGTCCACGGGCGCGCCGTAAAAAATGGCGATGAAAGCGCGCCCGCTTGCCGGGACTGCCACGATTCGCACGAGGTCGTACCGCCGACTTTCCCCGCGTCGCCGTTACATGTGACCAAACAGGCGGCGACGTGCGGCGCGTGTCATGATCAAGCGGCGGCGGATTTCGCCATCAGTGTCCACGGCAAGGCGCTCGCCGCCGGTGTCCGCGATGCGCCGACATGCACCGACTGCCATTCCGAGCACAACATCAAATCGCTGGCGGGCGATTCGTCGCGGAAGATTTCCGAGGACGTTTGCAGCCGCTGTCACGCATCCGAACGGTTGAATACGAAATACAATCTGCCCGCCGACCGCGTGCGCACGTTCTTTGACAGCTATCATGGTCTGGCCAATTCCTATGGCTCGACGCTGGCGGCCAACTGCGCGAGCTGTCATGGCTACCACAAGATTCTCCCTTCCACCGATGTGAACTCGACGATTCATGCGAATCATCTGGTCGAGACGTGCGGCAAATGTCATCCGGGCGCGAACGAAAAATTCTCCTTCAGCAAGATGCATGTGGACCTAGCGGCGGCGCAAAGCAGCTCGTCCGATCTCGGCAGCCAGATTAATTGGTGGGTGCGGAAGATTTACCTGATTCTCATTATTGTCACCATCGGCGGGATGTTCGCGCACAACTTCCTGCTGCTGGTGAAGAAGGTGAAGTCGCACCTGCGCTCATCCGGCCGCCCGATCCAGCGGATGAATCTGTCGCAACGCTGGCAGCACGCCGTGCTGGCGCTGAGTTTCATCGCGCTGGCTGTGACGGGATTTGCGCTCAAGTTTCCTGACTCGTGGATTTCGAAATTGATGGGATCCAGCGAGCCGTTCCGAAGTGGGTCGCATCGCATCGCAGGGGTGATCCTCATGCTGGTGGGCGTTTATCATCTCATCTATCTCGCCGTCTCGAAGGACGGACGGAAACTTGTCTTTGATTTCCTGCCGGTAAAGAAAGACCTCGCGGACATCGTCGGCACGGCGCGCTGGCTGGTTGGCTTACGAAAGGAGAAGCCACAGATTGGGCGGTTCGGTTACGCAGAGAAGATGGAGTATTGGGCGGTGATCTGGGGCACGGTCATCATGGGCGTCACCGGATTGATGGTGTGGTTCAAGATGGAAGTCACGCAATGGCTGCCGCGCTGGGCCGTGGACGTGGCGCTGACGATTCATTACTACGAAGCCATCCTCGCGTGCCTTGCGATCTTCGTCTGGCATTTCTATCACGTCATGTTTGATCCGGATGTTTATCCCGCCAATCTCGCGTGCTGGGACGGGAAAGTATCCGAGCATTGGCAAAAGGAGGAACATCCGTTGGCCACTTTACCGGCACTTGAAGAAGTCAAGCTGCCGAATAAGGAAGCCGCCTTAATTCCCGGGGTGAAGAAAAAACCGTGATGTTTCCAATCTTCCGCAATCGCGACTCAATTAACGACGAGTCAGCAAATGCGAGGCAACTGCTCGCCGCTGGGCATGTCAAGAATCCGGCTCGCCCCAATAGTGCTCCTGATCGTCACCAGCGGCGCGGCTTTCTCCACCACTTTACCAATCACAGCGGCATTCGCACTGACTTGTTGTTGACGCAGAATCTTTACCGCCCGCTCTGCATCTTTTGCGGCTACGAACGCGACAAACCTTCCTTCATTCGCAACGTGAAGCGGATCAAGACCGAGCATCTCGCACGCGGCATTAACGTCCTCGCGAAAGGGAATCGGCTTCTGCTCAATCGCGATTTTCACCCCGGCGGCCTCGGCGATTTCGTTGAGCGCACTTGCCAGTCCGCCACGAGTCAGATCACGGAGACAGTGGATTTCAATTCCAGCCTGGAGCAATGCCAACACAGGCTCGTGAATTGGCGCGGAGTCGCTTTCGATAGTGCTTTCAAATTGCAGTCCTTCTCGCACCGCCATGATCGCCATGCCATGCCGGCCCAAATCGCCGCTGACGATCACAGCATCGCCCGATTGAACATTCTGCGGCGCGATGTTCAGCGCGTGTTCGATGACGCCGATGCCCGTCGTGTTGATGTACAAACCGTCGCCCTTACCTTTGTCCACGACCTTCGTGTCGCCGGTGATGATTTGCAGGCTGCACCGCTGGGCCGCATCGCGCATCGAACACACCACGCGCCAGAGCGTCTCCATCGGCAACCCTTCCTCGATGATGAACGCGCAACTCAGATACAACGGACGCGCCCCGCTCATCGCGAGATCGTTCACCGTGCCATGAACCGCCATTGAACCGATGTCGCCACCCGGAAAGAACAGCGGGCGCACGACGTAGGAATCCGTCGTCATTGCAAGCTTGCCTAGCGGCACGGTGAATTGCGCCGAGTCATGGCGCGTGTCGAGAATCGGATTACTGAACGCCGGGCCGAATACGCGCTCCAGCAATTGGTGCATCAACTTCCCGCCGCCGCCATGCGCCATCAAGACGTGCGGATATACTTGGATCGGAATGGGGCAGCTTGAATTCATTTGAGTTCTTTCAACCGCGAACCACGCCAAATACACGAACAAACAAAATCACTTTCGTGTGTTTCATGAAATTCGCGGTTCAATTTTCTTTTCATATTATGGCTTCGGTTGGCTGCCTGCGATACCGATGATAAGCCGCGCACGCGCCCTCGCTTGAAACCATCGTCGCGCCGAGCGGATGTTCTGGAGTGCAACGTTTGCCGAACGCCGGGCACTCGTGAGGCTTGATGCGCCCTTGCAGCACCTGCCCGCTCAGACAGTCGGCGGGTTCATCCACATGGCGGTCGACCAGTCCAAACTTTTTCTCGGCGTCGTACGCCGCGTAAGCCGCACTCAAGCCAAGCCCGCTCGCCGGAATCTCCCCGACACCCCGCCACTTGCGCGGCACAACGCGAAAAACTTCGCCTAATATCTGTTGTGCTGGCTGATTGCCCTCCTTGCGGACGGCACGGGTGTATTGGTTCTCGACCTCCGCGCGACCGGACTCCAGTTGCTGCACGCACATCAGGATGCCCTGCAAAATGTCCAGCGGCTCGAAGCCGGTCACCACAATCGGCACGCGATACTTCGCGGCGAGCGGCGGATATTCCTCGTAGCCCATGATGGCGCAAACGTGACCGGCCGCGAGAAACGCCTGCACGCGACAATTCGGCGACGACATCAACGCCTCGATTGCGGGCGGCACGAGCACATGCGAGATGAGCATGGAAAAATTCTTCAGACCCTTCTGCGCCGCTTGAAACACCGCCATCGCCGTTGCGGGCGCGGTGGTCTCAAAGCCAACCCCGAAGAACACCACTTCCCTTGTCCGGTTTTGTTCCGCGAGTTTCACCGCATCCAGCGGCGAGTAAACGATGCGGACGTCACCGCCCTGCGCTTTGACCGAAAGCAAATCCGTGGTGCTGCCCGGCACGCGCAGCATGTCGCCGAACGACGTGAAGATGACGCCGGGTCGCGCGGCGATCTCCAGCGCCTTATCAATCATCTCCAGCGGCGTCACGCAAACCGGACAACCCGGCCCGTGAATGAGGTTGATCTGGCGGGGCAGTAGTTCATCAATGCCGAATTTCACAATGGCGTGCGTCTGTCCTCCACAGACCTCCATGATGTTCCACGGCTTGGTTGTGATGCGATGGATTTCCCGTGCGAGTTGCTGCGCAAGTTCGCCGTCACGATATTCGTCGAGATATTTCATGGCAGTTTCTGGTGAGGCGAGGCTACAGACGAGCCGCCGGAAGGCTCGTGCGGACGCTCGTCCCACCCGTCTTCCTTCAACTCGTCGAGTTCCTCCATCCGCTTCAGATACTCAAACACCTTTTGCGCCTCGTCCTCATCCACTTTGCTCAACGCGAAGCCGACATGCACGATCACGTAGTCGCCGACCTTCACCTCCGGCACATACGCGAGGCACGCCTCCTTGACGACGCCGCCAAAGTTGATCCGGCCCATGCGCGACATCGGGTCGTCGCCGGTGATGCTTTCAACTTTGCCTGGAATCGCTAGACACATAAATCAAATGGTAATAGCCGCCAACGTCAGTCGGTGCTGATCGAGTTGCGGTTGAGTTTGTGGGGACTGACGTGTGCCACTACGAAGCTCACGGCGCGCGGCCACGATTTGCCCCAGCGCAATGCCGCCGTCGTTCGTCGGCACGCGTTGATGCCAATACGTCTGAAAGCCTTCCTCACGCAAACGCATGACTACGCGTTCGGTAAGGTAGCGATTCTGAAAACAGCCGCCGCTCAACGCGACGCGCTGTTCCCCGACTTCCTTCGCCACGGCAACGATTGACTCAGCCAGTGCATTGTGAAATTTTGCCGCAATTTTGCCGATGGAAACGCCGCGTTGCACATCTGCTAGGATGGATTCGATCATGCTCGCCCAGTCCAATACTAAGGGTGAGTGACAAGTGGTGAGCGACAAGTCGTAGTGTTCTTCGGTCTCAATTCCATCCAGCGCAAACTCCAGTTCCATCGCCGCCTGTCCCTCGAAATTCGCCTGTTGTCGCAAACCGACCAAGGCAGCCACCGCGTCAAACAGCCGGCCAAGACTGGAACAGAGCGGTGAATTCAGCCTGCACGCCAACGCCGACTCCAGCGCGGCCAGTTCTGTCGTGCGAAACATGCCAGCAACCTTTTGTAGCATATGCACCGAAATTTTGTCATGGCTGTTGGTCAGTTCGTGCAGCAATCCGAGTGCGGCACGGCGCGGTTCTTTCACCGCCGCATCGCCACCCGGTAACCGGAATGACCGCAAGTGCGCCACGCGCTCCATGCCATCTTCCGTCACGAGGAAGAACTCGCTACCCCAGATCGTGCCGTCCGCGCCGTAGCCCGTGCCATCCCACGCCACACCCAGCGCAGGCAACGCAACTTCGTTCTCAGCGATGCATGACAAGACGTGCGCGATATGATGTTGAACGTGGATGACCCGCGAACCGACGCGCTCTAGTGCAAACTTCGTGGAGAGATAATCCGGGTGCAGATCAGCGGCGATGATTTCAGGCTGGGCGTCGTATAGGCGCGGCAAATCAGCAGCCACGTGACGGAAAGCTTTGTTGGCCTGTTCCGTTTCCAAGTCGCCAATGTGCTGACTGATGAAAACTTGATCGCCCATCGCCAGCGCGACGGAGTTTTTCAAATGCGCTCCGACGGCTAGGACATTATTAATCCCTTTTTTTTCATTTCCAATTTCCATCGGCAGTGGCGCGTAGCCGCGCGCCCGGCGTATAACCATTTCGCGATCCATCATCACACGCACAATGGAGTCGTCCATGTGACGGACAATGGGGCGATTGTGAACGAGAAACACATCGGCAATGTCTCGCAGGCGTTCGAGCGCCTCGAATTCATCCGTGCAAATCGGCTCGTCGCTCGAGTTGCCGCTGGTGGCGACGACGGGGAAACCGATATCCGCCATCAGCAAGTGATGCAGCGGATTCGACGGTAGCATCACGCCGAGGTTCGGATTCCGAGGAGCGACAGACGCGGCCAACTGAAAAGGAGTTTGTTCAACGCTCGCCCTCACCCTGAACCTCTCCCCCGGGGAGAGGGAACAGCCATCCAACGTCTCGTCTGTTTGAAAATGATTCGAGCAATCGGCAGCATCGGACTCGCCAGAGAGCGGCGAACGTTTCCCCCTCTCCTGGGGGAGAGGTTCAGGGTGAGGGCGAGCGTTCAACCTTCTCAACAAAACAATCGGCGCTTCCGGCGAACGCAGCAGCCGCGCTTCGAGCGCCGAGACTTCGCAGACGGCCTCCACGTCGGCGAGCGTGGGGAACAGGAGCGCGAACGGTTTTTCCTCGCGATGCTTGCGCTCGCGCAGGCGGCGAACGGATTCATCGTTGCGCGCGTCCACCATCAAATGAAAACCACCGATGCCCTTCACGGCGACGATCTGGCCACGGCAAATTGCCTGGGACGCCGCGAGGATCGCGTCATGTCCGCCGAAGATGGCTTCGCCGACCGCACTCCAAAGCTCCAACTGCGGTCCGCAGACTGGACAGGCGTTCGGCTGTGCGTGGAAGCGGCGGTCGCGAGGGTCGTCGTATTCCGCCTGGCACGCAGGGCACATCGTGAACGACTTCATCGAAGTGTTCGCACGGTCGTAGGGCAACGACTCGATGATGGTGAATCTCGGGCCGCAGTTCGTGCAATTGGTGAACGGGTAGCGATGTCGCCGATGGATCGGATCAAAGATTTCCCTCAGACAATCGGGACAGGTCGCGGTATCCGGCAGCACCACCGCGGTCTTCGCGCCGCCCGTTTTGCTTTCGCCGATCTGAAAATCCTTGTAGCCCACCACATCAAGCCACGAGGCTTCGAGGGTTTGGATGAAACTGAGTGGCGGCTTTTCGGATTCGAGCCGGGCGGAAAATTGGTTCAGCACCTCGCTCCTACCTTCCACCTCGATGCAGACGCCCTGCGGCGAATTGTTGACCCGCCCGACCAGCGTGAGTTCTGTGGCGAGCCGGTGCACGAACGGACGAAAGCCCACGCCTTGCACCGTACCGCAGATGACCATCTTCAGGCGAGTGTTTTTGACGGGCACAGTTAATTCGGTGGTAATCATGGCTCGGACAAGCAGGAACGCTTGGACTCCCTCAGTCCTCGCGCCCACTATCGCTCCAAACGTCAGCGGGCTCTGCGCGTTCATTGGCAATACCTGCCCATTGATTGTCAAAGAAAGAGAAGCCACTGCGCGCGGTGCGTGGGAAATTGATCTCGGAGCGTGGCTGTGTCGAAGACCAGCCGCAACAGGTCGCAACGCGGGGTTGTTGGAAAAATCGGAAACGCTGCGGCTGGTGTTGCTGCAAACAACCGCGCTCCCGGAAACAAAATCGTGCACGAAGTCTCAATCATGGCGGAAGCGGTGCGGATGGCCGTGGAATCGGCTCAAGCCGCCGGGGCGCGGCGCGTGACGGGATTGCGGCTGCGAGTGGGCATATTGAGCGGGGCGGTGCCGGAGGCGATGCGGTTCGCTTGGGACGTCGTCATCCGCGACACGCTCGCGGCGGGTGCGCGGCTGGAGATCGAATCCGTGCCGGGACTGTGCTGGTGCGCGGATTGTCGCGCGGAATTTGAGTGCGCGGAATTTTTCAATGAATGTCCCCGATGCCACAACGTGAGCGGCGAATTGCGGCGCGGACGCGAACTGGAGATCGCTTCAGTGGAGATGAATTGAAGGTAGGGCGCGTCACTCCGTGCGCGCCTGGCTGATGACCAACATAAACGGCGCGCCCGGAGTGACGCGCCCTACCTTGAACGTCAGGAACAAATTTATGTGCAAAGAATGCGGATGTGGCAGCGGCGGCGGCAATGTGAAAATCACCAGTCCTTCGCACCCGTCTCCGACCTCGTGGAGTCTCGCGGCGGCTGGACAAAAATTGAAACACTGGCTCAAACAAGGGCCCGCTCACGATCATCACCACGACCACGGACAGCACGACCATGCGCACCCGCACGCGCCGCAGACGTTGGACCTCAACCGCTCGCTCATGGAGAAGAACGACCGGCTGGCCGAGCGGAATCGCGGCTTCTTTCGCGCCAAAAAACTGCTCGTGCTGAACGTCGTCTCCTCGCCCGGCTCGGGCAAAACCACCTTCATCCGCGAAACAGCCGTACAACTCGCAGGCAAACTGCGCGTAGGCGTGATCGTCGGCGACCTCGCCACCGACAATGACGCGGCCCGCCTGAAGACAGCCGGGATTCCCGTGATACAGATCACCACCGGCACGGTCTGCCACCTGGACGCCGACATGGTTTCCAAAGCAGCGCAGCAACTCGACTTGGATAAAATTGACCTGCTCGTCATCGAGAACGTCGGCAATCTCGTGTGCCCGGCAGATTATGATCTCGGCGAAGATTTACGCGTGGTGCTACTGTCCGTCACGGAGGGCGAAGACAAGCCGCTCAAGTATCCGCCCATGTTTCACTCCGCCAGCGTAGCCGTGGTGACCAAGAGCGACATGGCGGCGGCGGCGGGATTTAATCGCGAACAGGCACTGGCGAATCTGAACCGCGTCAGTCATCACGCGCAAGTTTTTGAGTTATCCGCCAAGACGGGCGACGGGATGAACGCGTGGCTGGATTTTTTGGTGAAGCAGCGCGAATCAGACGCCAACGGATAAAAACTCCAACGGATTCTTCTCTCAAAACTGCGTGAATGACTTAGACAACCCTTTGTTGCATATGCAACCAAAGGTTGTCAGGAGAACCCATCCCGTAACACATCTGTTGGCACATTTCATCCGTTGGCGATTTCTTGGATTTTAGCCAATGCTTGGGCGTATCCGCGCTGAGCTTCGGGGGTGAGGTCTTCGCTGAAATCCATCTTCACGACGGGAATGGTCAGCCACCAGGCTTGGGGCACATGGCCGAACACATCGCGGGAGAGCGCCAGCATGGTGCGCGGGTCTGCGGCGTGGGCCATGAGTTGGGAGGTGTCGTTGGGTTCGAGCCGACGGAGTTGAACTTCCGACGGGGCATCCACGGCGGCGTCCACGAAGATCACGGTCTGGGCGAGCGAGATCCGCGCGGCGTGTTCCGGGGTGAGCATCTGGCAGACGAGCGTGCGGACGTTGGGCAGCCGCATGGCGTCCACCGCTTCCGCCACGCGCGGGCCGACGCCGTCGTCACCGCGCAGCGTGTTGCCGTAGCCGATGACAAGGATGTCCGCGGTGCGGGTGGTCGTGGTGCGAGTCATATCTATCCTTCTGTTATGCGCGTCATGGACTGCGGTGGCAAGCGAAGCGCGACACCGCTTTTCAAACGCTCGGGCCATCCGAAAGCGCCGTCGTCGCTGCGCTCTGCTGGCGCAATCCAAAATCTGCGGCGCGCACGGAGTGACGTGCCCTACCTTTCCGGAGGTCATAGACCGCCGCTGCAAATTCATCCCCGCGCCACTTCACTCAAAACTTTTCCGTCCGGTGCGATGAGTTGCACATGCAGCGGCATCTGGCCGACGGCGTGGGTTGAGCAGCTCAAGCACGGGTCGTAGCAACGGATGCCGTGTTCCACGCGGTTGAGCATCGGCTCGGAGATTTCGTGATTCTTCTCGTGAACGTAATGCCGCGCGATCTGCGCCACGGTTTGGTTCATGGCTAGGTTATTCTGGCCGGTGGCGACGATGAGATTCACTTTTTGCAACAGGCCGTTGCGATCCACGGTGTAATCGTGGAAGAGCGTGCCGCGGGGGGCTTCGCTCGCACCCACGCCGCGCAGGCTGTTAATCCCGGCATCGGCGCGAAGGTAATCGCTCAGGAGTTCGGGGTCGTCCATGTAGCGCTCGATGCATTCGAGACTGGCGAGAATTTCGATGAGCCGCGCGTAATGATAGAGGAACGAGGACGTGACCGCGCCGCGTCCGAGGCTCTTGAATTTCTTCAACTCCGCATCGGCTTTCGGCACGCCCATCCGTTCGCAGATGTTGAGGCGCGCGAGCGGACCGACCCGATAGATGCCATCCGGAAAACCGAGCGGCAAATAATACGGCGACTTGAGATACGAACTGTTCTGCACCGATTCTCCGATGCACTCGGCGTAGCGCGAGACCTCAATCTGATCGGCGATGATGCTGCCACTGCTGTCGGTGAAGCGGAGTTTGCCGCCGTGATGTTCCCACGAGCCATCCTCGGCAACGAGGCCCATGAACAGCGACGGGAAGTTTCCGTAAATCTGAATCTCGCGCTGATGCGTCTCCATCGTCTTCTTCCAGAGATCGAACGCGACCTGCGTGGTGGCGAATGCTTCGGGCAACCAGGCGCGAATCTTGTCGCGACCTTCCGACGAGAGCGCGCTGCGGACGCCGCCGGGCACGGCCCACGCGGGATGCACCTTGCGGTCGCCAAGAATCTCGATGATCTCCTGGCCGAACTGACGCAGACGAATGCCGGCGCGGGCGAGGTCTTTGTTCGAGGCGATGATGCCGAAAACATTGCGCTGCGCCTGCGGCGTGTCCCAGCCGAGCAGAAAGTCCGGCGCGCTCAGATGGAAGAAACTCAACGCGTGGCTCTGCACGATCTGGCCGAGGTTCATCAGGCGACGCAGCTTGTCGGCGGCGGGCGGAATGCTGACGGCCATGAGCGCGTCGCCGGCCTTGGCCGAGGCGAGCGTGTGGCTGACCGGACAAATCCCACAGATGCGTTGGGTGATGCCGGGCATCTCCGAGAACGGCCGGCCCTCGCAGAATTTCTCGAAGCCGCGGAACTCGACGACATGGAACTCGGCGTCGGACACGTTGCCGGCGTCATCTATAAAGATGCTGATCTTGGCGTGGCCCTCGATGCGGGTCACGGGATCAATGACAATTCGTTTTGACATAAACTTGGG
>CAMCWI010000119.1 GCA_945882065.1 Akkermansia muciniphila | reverse complement strand
TGGCCAAAGAACGTCCGCAACGAGTTCACGATGAAGCCTGTGATCCAGTGGGTGAGACAGTAGATCGCGATGGAGTTCATCCCGATGACCGTGAGCGGAAAGGCGCATTTCTTGAAGCCCCAGACGTCCACGACGGCGTAGAATCCGGCAAGCATCAGGAAACACAATCCGCCGCTGAATAGCGTCCAGCTCGGGGTCCAAATGCGTTTCACGATCGGGCAAATTCCCAACGCGTGCAGCACGAGCCCGGCGACGATCGCCACAACGCCAGCGATCAGGAGGCGTTGAATTTTTTGCTTCGCTGAAAGCTCGCTGCGCATCCAGCCCCCGGCGATCAATCCAAGAATCATTGTGCCCAGCGTGGGAATGAAACTCAGCGTGAGATAACCACCGCCGTTCGCCGTGAATGTTTTGACGCGTGGGAAAAGATTCATGAACCACGAGTCAAAGGCCCAGCCAAGATTGCTGTTCTTGTTCCAGTGTGCTGCGAATCCTGTCGCATGGTGCGGCCAGTCCGCAGCAACATTGACTTTCGTGTAATCGAAATCCGCACCGGGCAATGGATACAATGCCCAGGCAAGCCAGTAGCCGAACAAAATCACCGCGAGAGCGCTCCACTGGAATTTCACCGAACGGAAACCGAGCAGGAATAAGAAGGTGTAGCCGAGCCCGATTTGCGTAAGGGTGTCGTCGAAAACAAAGTTTGGAAACGGGCGGTTACCGGCGGAACGCAGAAAGATGCCGAGAAAGATGAGCAGCAACGAACGCCAGAGCGCGTGTCCCGTCATGGCCCAAGTGGATTGTCCCTTTGCCATACGGCTCGCGATGGAATATGGCACCGCGACGCCGACTAGGAACGAGAAGGAGGGTTGGATCATGTCGTGTAAGGAACAACCGACCCAATGCACGTGGTCGGTGTTGAAGGCGAGAAAATTCCAGAAACCGCTCTCGGGAAAAGCGCTCGCCACTCGACCGATGCTCAACACCTCGGCCATCATCAGGAGCATGACAAAACCGCGATACGCATCCATCGAAGTCAGCCGCACTGGCGGGGTTGATTTATTTTCGACAGTCATGTCTGAATCGAATCTGTCGTCACTCAGTCGGTTCTGGCTTGAAATATTTCACACCCATCTGGTCGAGTCGCTGAAGATGTGTCGGCAAGCGCCGCAGGAAATCTTGGTAGTTGCGATGGGCCTGAGGAGTCCAAGCGACCTCCGCGAGAGCTGAGACGCGTGGAAACGCCATGTATTGAGCTTTGTTGACGTCCTTGACGTATTCGCCCCAAACCTGCCCTTGCGTACCGAGTATCTGTTTTTCCTGGGCCGGATTTTCCGCTACGAACGCGGGATTGTAAGAATAAACCTTCTCCAAAGGTAAGAAGCCACCGATGGCTTCAAACTCATTCCCTCTTGCCAGTTCACTTTCTGACTTGGCTTGGTAATAGTCCAAATACGTGTGTGAAGTGGTCGCCATGACCACGTCATTGCCGAGAGCCAAAGCATGCTTCGCCCATTTCGCATCACGCCAAACCATCATCGTCGCAGTCTTCGGCAACCCGCCTTCCTGGATTTCGTCCCAACCAATCAGGCGACGATTTTTCGATTCAAGAAACTTCCCGATGCGGCGGATGAACCAGCTTTGCAATTCTTCCTCGGTCTTCAGGCCTTCGCGCTTCATGGCTTCCTGTGCGCAGGCAGATTGTTTCCACTGGGTCTTGGGTGCTTCGTCGCCACCGATGTGGATGTACTTCGAGGGAAACAACGCGCACACTTCTGTCAGCACATCCTCCAGAAACCGGAACGTCTCTTCCCGTGGCGCGAACGTGTAAGGCTGCACGCCCCAACGCGTGACGACACGCGGGGAAAATCCGGGAACATCCGTGTTACCAAACTCGGGATAAGACGCGATCGCCGCCGCCGCGTGCCCGGGCATTTCGATTTCGGGAACAACGGTGATGTGGCGTGCGGCGGCATAGGCCACTACCTCTTTCACTTCCTCCTGCGTATAAAATCCGCCATGCCGTTGGCCGTCGTTCGCATTGCGATTTCCATAAGGCGGTGAGGAAGCACGCCATGCTCCGACCTCCGTGAGCTTGGGATACTTTTTGATTTCTATCCGCCAACCCTGGTCCTCGGTCAGATGCCAATGGAACATGTTGAGCTTGTGCAACGCCATCGCATCAATCATCCGCTTGACGTCTTCCTTGGGAATAAAATGGCGACCCACGTCCAGCATCATGCCGCGCCATTTGAACCGAGGTTGATCTTCGATCTGAACCGCCGGCAGTTCCCAAGCCACCCCTTCAACCTTCGTTTTGGCGAACGCTTGCGGCGGGAGCAACTGAAGCAATGTTTGCACGCCGTGAAACGCGCCCGCCTGTTTCACCGCGCGGATCGCGGTGCTCTGGGATGTCACGGTCAACTCATACCCCTCGTCGCCCAATGCGGCATGTGCATCCTTGGTTGTGATCAGGATGTCATCACTGTCCGGTTTGCCTGAAGCGACCTTGAACGGATAACCCGTGACCACGCGCAATCGTTCGGCTAGGTATTCGGCGGTCGCGCGGGATGGCCTGTCCGCGCAGATGCGGGACTTGGCGCTCAACTTGAACACCCCTTCGCCGGTCTCCATCTTCTGCGGCTTCGGAATCACCGCTGGCAACGCGAGATCGCGTGCCAGTCCGCCAGCAACGCTTCCAGCAACCAGCAACGCGACGATCATTGATTTCATTTTGGTTTGGAAGGCTGGGTTCAAACAGAAAGACTGAGGTTGGAGGTGAAAAGCTTTTGGAAAATCGGGCCGATTTCGATGGTTCATTGTTGATAGTTTGAGTCAGTGCCAAAGACAGGCAAGCACATTTAGCTCATTGGGGCCGAAGCAGCAGTCAAGTCCTCATGGGTCATTGACAGAAATCTTTTCGTTCAATTCCGCCGCCCATCGCCCGGCTGAGATCAGAGGTAACGAGAGAAAATTTCACCAGCAAAATACAGACGCGCCCGCCAATATCTCACTGCCCCTTCTCGATCCGGTCGAACAGTGCCTGAACTTTTTCCTTCTGGGTTTCCGGGGCGCGGACCAGCACGCGTTTGCCTATTTCGTCAATGATCACATCCGCAGGAGTCTCCATGCTGACGCCGTTCTCGCTAAAGAATCGGATCAACAAAGCACGATCGGGTTCGCCCGGCTTGGGAGGAGCGATTTTTCTCAGGTTCGAAGTAAATGCGCGGGGTTCAACTTTGAAGGATTGTGAGAATAATTTTGGCTCGCCCGGTGAGGACTGGCTGTCGTTTTGTTTTTTGCATCCGGTGACGCCCGTGAGCATCAATCCGAGACCGACTATGATGGCGATGATGGTCTTCATGGGTTTGCGGGGTTGGTCATTGTTTTTCGGGAATCTTGTTCAACGTGTAATACGCCGCGTCGTGAAGCAGCGGCTCGCTGGAGGCAGAACGCACACCAGGTAGATGCAGTTCGTGAACGTGGCCTTCCACTAGTCCATCAATCACGAGCCGCGCGCTCTTTCCATCTGCGGCCACCTTGACCTCCTTGATCTTCGGTTCGGTCTTGTCCACTTCGGGGCCGCCATAGCTGCTGTGATAAACATAGGTGTAGGCTTCGATCGTGTAAGATTTTGGATTTCCTGCGCTGGCTGCGTCAACGGGCTGAGTGAATGAAAATTCAAATCCGTCGGGCCTCGCCTTCATCTCGTGTATCTCGAACGGCACTTTGCCTGCCCATGCGAGTTGTTGCAGTGCGAACGGTTTTCCTCCGCGCGCGCCCCAGCCGCGATCCGTGCCGAACACGTACATCGAACCGTTGGGAGCAAACTCAAGCGCGAGGCTGCCGGAGCCAAATCCTTCTCGGAACGGAAAACACGCTCCCTGGTATTCACCATTCACCATCTCCAAAAACACGCGCATGACCGTGGAGTGGGTTTGGTCACCCACGAACAATTGCTCCTTGAACGGACCAAACTTCCCGCCGCTCATGTCGCAGGCGACGCCGCTCGCAGACTGCCCCATCTTGGGATACGGAAAATAAACCGCCGGCAACAGAAGCTCCGGAATCCGTTTGGCTTCTTCATACTGGCGGCTTTCGTCCTTGGGTTGTGCAGGTTTCTGCACACCGGCGGCGGCAATCGCATCTTTCGTGGCGGGATCATCGAACCATCTGTTCCCATCCGGATGGCCGACAAATCTCCCGGGTTTGAGCCAGTGCAACTTGCACGCGCTGTTCCACGGACCTTGGTTGTCGGTGAAGAATGCATCACCGGCAGCATTCAGGCCGACCCCGCCCGCCGAACGGACGCCGCTTCCTGACGGGATCATTTTGCCGTCGGCATTCACGCGCAAGAACCAGCCGCGATACGGACTCTGACTTGAGAACGATCCGGTCAAGGTCAACGCGATCCACATGTTTCCATCGCGATCAAACTTCGATCCAAACATGTACTCGTGGTAATCGCCGTTGATGCCCCAGCCGTCGCAAACGGTCTCAACGATGTCGGCGCGTCCGTCACCGGTCGTGTCCTTGAGCCGCGTCAACTCGCCCCGTTGCAACGCGTAGATCCATCCATCCTTCCAAGCCAAGCTCAACACCTCGTGCAAGCCGCTCTCAAACAGTTTCCATTTGGTTTCTGTCGGATTAGTCAATGCACCTTTGCCGATCCAGATATCGCCGGTGCGCGTCGCGCACGCGAGTTCGTCGTCGCCGACAAACTGAAGACCGCCCGCCTCGAACTGCACTCCGGCGGGCGTGGGCAGCGTGACGATCTTGTAGTAATCACTTTCTCGCTCCGCCAACGTGCGTGTGGATTTTTCCGGTTCAGCCCCCAAAATAATACTAGGCAGCGTGAGTGTGAGAATCACCGCCGTCAGCGGAGAGATGATTGTTGCAACTTTTACCATGAGATTTCCTCCACAATTTCGGTCGTACCCGGCTCAGTAAGATCTACGGGCACCAGCAATTCCTTTTTGCCTTCCGTCGTCCGGACAATGATCTGCGGACCAACGAAGCTGTCGGTTATCGGCCGCACCGAGGGGAATGAAAGCCGGAGTCCATCATCCACCAGGTAAGTGGCGTGGCCTAATTCAACTACGTTGTCTGCAACTGCGGCGCGAAACCAAACGTCCTTCACGGGTGTTTTTGCGGTCAATGTCAGACGGCGACGGAAACCTGTTTCAGATTTCACTCCAATTTTCGTCGGCTCAAATTTCTCCGAGACTTCAATTTCTCCATATGTGTACCGGAACTGAGGATTTCGTTTATCATCGTAGTTGTAGCCTTTGAATTGATAGCCCGACACGCGATCTTTTGATTTGGGCCAAAGTGTTCCGGGCCCGGCAATCACTGCGAAAGGTGCACCCTCAGGAAACTTTACGACGCTGTAGCCCATCGGCGGCTCCCAACCATTGCCACGCCCGGTCCAGTGGCGCGAGGCGTCCATGAATTGTCCGTGCCACACCAACGCGAGCCGCATCTGGTTCGCATCGAATGCGAAGTTCACTTTTTCAGGGTAGCCGACACCAATGGCGCGCGACCCGGCACCTTCGATGAAGTTGCGGTAGATCACTGGTTCAACCTTGGGGATCAGCTCCATCTTTGGCGCCACGAGCCCGAGTGGCAGATTCTTTTTAACTTTGTCGCTCGATAGATAAGACCAGATAGCTGCGATCTGTTTTTCGGTGTTGCCATCTAGAATGGTTTGGTTGGCAGCCACACCTGCCGGCCAGAATGGCGGCATCCGCGTGCCGGGCCGTAGTTTTTGTGGATCGAGCAGATAGCGCCTGAACCACGCGGAATCCAATCGCTCCGGCGAGGTCGTTATATCAAGCGCCGGAATGCCGAGAGATGGCTTACCGGCGAAGTTATGGCAAGCGATGCAACTGAGTCCTTCGCTTCCGACGAGACGCAGACCGTCAACAAAACCGGAATGAACCACCAATTCAGATCCCACTTTCTGCGAGGCATCGGCTTGAAGCAACGCTGCGGAGAGTCCTTTGACATTTGCCTCTCCGAACTGCGGCATTCGAGTGGCCATGTAGGGTCGCACGGACGCGCTATTCGTGAGCACTTTATCGAGCCAAGCCGGCTTGAGCTTTGCGCCGACTCCATTCAAGTGCGGAGGAACTGCGCCTTCTTCTCCCAGATCAGCTTCGCCATTGACCTTGAAGTAAGCGCGACGCGAACCTGCGGGCCCACCTTGTCCATCGCGGTTGTGACACGCGTAGCAATTGAGCGCAGTCATCGTGCGATGCGCTTGATCTGCGGCGGAGAGCGGCTGTTGAAGCGTGGACTTTTTAGAGAGGAACGAAACCAACTCGCCTCGCTGCTTTTCTGTCAGAGTAAAACGCGGGACATTGGTTGAGGGCATCGCCGCCAGACATCCCTTGTTTTTGCCGGATAGTTTTTCCAGCGGCATGACGAGATGCTTTGGTTGATTCAGATCATGGCAGGAAGCGCAGTTATGTTTATCAAACAACGCAAGACCTTTCGCCACCTTCGCGCTATCGAGGACAAAAGGCTGTTCTCCAGCGATGCGCATGAACCGTCCGTTGTCAGCGAGTGAAATCGAAGCGTTCGGTATCTCCTGCTTCTCGATACCCGGCCCCGCCCATGATGCTTTGAGAACTGGCGGGCCGTTGTGATGAAAATAGGTGACCACGAGATTGTGATCGCCTGCCGTGAGTTTGATTTTTCCTTCCTTTTCAGTGGGCTTATGAACGCCGTTGTTATCAACGACCATTTTTCCATCAATGAATAATTGCGACCCGTCTCTGGACAAGGTCCAGAATGTGTAATCGCCTTCACGCGGAACGCTCAGAACACCGCGAAAGCGCAAAGCAGTTGAATTCCGGTGCGGAAGCCCTTCGAGACTCAGACCTGTGGCGTAACCGCTCGATGACACTTTATGTTTCGCAAAGTCAGGCAGTTCTTTGCCGACCTTTTCAAAATGTTCGTAGTTCAATCCCTGGATTTTATCTGCGGAAACGGGCGAAGGTTGGTCGCGCAAAAGATACATCGCGATGGCTCGCGCTTCCTTCTCGTTCAGCTTTTGATTCGGCATCCGACCCGAAGGGCGCGTCTTCAAGGGATCACGCAAGAACACCGCGAGAGTTTCAACGCTATACTTTTTGGCGAGGTTGCCCATCGGAACGGAATTGGTTGTGAGTTCGGTCAACACTGATTTGTTGGGAGCGTCTTTGGGAGCATCGCCAGAATAATCAACCGTTGAAACAACCGGCAATTCCTGCGGCGCGTGACAGGCCACACAACCAACTCGATGAAACAACGTTCCACCTTCCTTGATCACATCTAGGTCAAGGCGCGTTCCGGAATTGGTAGATTCGCCTTGCAGTGAAAAAAGGTAATGCGTCAGCGCCTCGGCGACTTCAGCGCGTTTAGACGCGGATAATCCATGCAACATGTCGGGCATCAAGCTGCCGGGCTTTTCCTTTTGTGGATCGAGCAAGAAGTCGCGCACCCAAGTCGGTGACAATTGCGATCCTTTTGAGCCGAGCACTGGAGATTTTCTTGAAGCAAGCCGCTCTACGATCATCGGAGATGTACTATGGCAAGCGACACAATTCATCTCTGCGAAATGAATTTCGCCCATGTCCACCCCGGCCCGAGCGTTCAGACAAACGCAGGGGTTGAGCATGGCAATCGTCAAAAACACCGACGCGATCAACGTGCGGCGTTTCGCCCTGATGTTCAAGGTTGAATCAAACAGAAGGCGAGCGCCATCACGAAGGTCGCCAATTTTGTGGTTGTCGTTCATTCTTTTTCTAAAAAGCATTTTGACTCCAGCGTCCCAAGCATCAGCACCGCATCATCCCGTTGAATGACCGACCAGAAAAGATGATGGAACGTGCGAAGCCTATTACATCTGAAGCTTTCAAATAAATACCTCGAATGAGGTATTGGGTGCCGGCTCAAGTTTTTACTAAGCTTTCATGTAACAACCGAAATCATGAAATCATTAAAGCTCTCCACCATCTGTATCTGCGCCGCAGCAATCGTATCCGGATGCGTGACGAACCGTCACCCCGACGCAGAATTCAAATCTGTATTCGATGGTCAGACCCTAAACGGCTGGATCTTGCAGGGAAAAAAAGGAGATGGTTATGGAGTCACCAACGGAGCGATCTTCTGCGCCAAGGGTGGCGGTGGAAATCTCCTCACCGAGAAAGAGTATTCCGATTTCGTATTCCGATTTGAATTTAAACTCGACCCCGGCGCGAACAATGGCATCGGTATCCGCGCACCACTCGAGGGCGATGCGGCTTACCTTGGCATGGAGATTCAAGTCCTAGAAGAAGCGGGGGCGCTTGCTGGCCGGATTGAAGGGGACGCGCCACCCAACAAAAAAGGCAAGCTACGTCCGGAACAAATGCATGGATCCATTTACAATGTGTTTCCAGCAAAAACTGGCGCATTGAAACCCGCTGGCGAATGGAACACCGAAGAAATCACCGCCATCGGTCGCAATATCAAAGTGGTCGTCAATGGTATCAAAGTTTTGGACGCCGAAATCAACGACATCACTGATCCAAAAATCATCCGCAAACATCCTGGACTCTTTCGCGAGCGCGGGCACATCGGATTCCTTGGCCACAATGACTACGTCGAGTTCCGCAACATCCGCATCAAGGAATTGTGCTCCGCCGAAAAAGAGAATGTTCCGCCGGACGATTTCGTGGCTTTGTTCAACGGCAAAGACCTGACCGGCTGGAAAGGATTGCTCAAAGGCCCCAATGACAACCCGATCAAACGCGCCGCGCTCTCGCCCGCAGAACATCAGGCCGCCCAAAAACTGGCCGATGAAGACATGCGGGCCAACTGGAGCGTGGTGAACGGTCAGGTCGTATTTAGCGGGAAAGGCCGCAGCTTGTGTACGGTCAAAGACTACGCCGACTTCGAAATGCTCGTGGATTGGAAATTGCCAGCCCGCGGCGACAGCGGGATTTATCTGCGCGGCACACCACAGGTTCAAATCTGGGACCCGCACACGCAGCCCACCAAACACGGCAGTGAGGTCGGCTCTGGCGCGTTTTATAACAACAAGAATAATCCGTCCAAGCCGCTCAAAGTCGCCGACAAACCGATTGGTGAATGGAATCGTTTCCGTATTGTCATGGTCGGAGAGCGCGTTCACGTTTTCCTGAATGGCGAACTCGTTACCCGCGATACCGTGCTAGAGAATTTCTGGAAACGCGCCGACCCCATCTTCGCCAGTGGACAGATCGAACTTCAAAACCACGGCGACGGACTCGAATTCAAAAACATTTACATCCGCGAACTCTCAACCAAATAATTTAGCCATGAACAATTTCTCACGTCGTGAATTTTTGCGTAGCACTTCGCTTGCAGTGGCAGGCACCGCTTTCGCCGCTCCTTTTATCAATGGCTGTGCGACCACTCCGAAGACGCCTTCGGATATCGTCTTGCATGCTTCCATTGGCGCCGGTGGCCAGGCCAACTCCGATATCGGCCAACTCACAGCTCACAAGCGTCTGAAGCTCGTCGCTGTCGCTGATGTGGATCTCAACAAAGCCGCGAAGTTGAAAGAACGCTTCCCCGACCTGAGAATTTATCAGGACTGGCGGGTGTTGCTTGAAAAAGAGAAATCGATCCACTCCATCAACGTGTCCACACCGGACCACATGCACGGCCCCATCGGCATGTCAGCCATGCATCTCGGCAAACACGTTTATATCCAAAAACCTCTCGCGCATGACATCTATGAAGTTCGCAAACTCACTGAGTTCGCCGCGAAGAAAAAGCTCGTCACCCAGATGGGCATCCAGATTCATTCCGCCTCCGATTACCGCCGCGCTGTCCGACTGATTCAAGAAGGCGCGATCGGAAAGGTCAAAGAAGTCCACACTTGGTGCGGCAAAGGTTGGGGCGATCTCACCGCCCTGCCCGACCGTCGCGACACTCCGCCTTCTGGCTTGGACTGGAATCAATGGGTCGGTGTCGCGGCAGATCGTCCGTTCATCGGTGACGGCTATTATCATCCCGGCAACTGGCGCAAGCGCCTCGACTTCGGCACAGGCACGTTCGGCGACATGGGTTGCCACATCTTTGATCCGGTGTTCAATGCGCTGCAACTCACCGCGCCGCTCACGGTTCGCTCGGAAGGCAAAGCACCAAACCAATGGAACTGGGCCACAGACGCAATCGTTCATTACGTCTTCCCGGGAACGGCACAAACCGAAGGGAAAACTATCAACGTCAGTTGGTATGATGGCGAATCCTTGCCGCCTGCGGAAGTGCTCGCCCTCATCGGTGAAGAGAAACGTCCTGGCTGCGGCTCGATCTTCATCGGGACGAAGGGCGTGATGCTTCTGCCCCACATCAATCGCCCCAGATTATTTCCCGAATCGAAGTTTGAAGAATACCCGATGCCGAAGGTTGAGGATGGAAATCATTATCACCTGTTCGTGGATGCGGTTCTGGGCGGGGCCAAGACCAGCGCAAACTTCAACTACGCCGGTCCGCTCACGGAATCCGTGCTGCTCGGCAGTGTGGCTTGCCGATTCCCCAAGACCACGATGGATTGGGACGCCAAGAATCTTCGCTTTACGAATGTCGCTGACGCGAACCAATTCCTGCGCCGCAAATATCGCAAAGGTTGGGAAGTCAAAGGGCTTTCGTAAATCAGCTGAGGTTCGGTCTGCTGAAAGTTAAAGTGACTCAGGCATTGTCCCACTGACATGTGCGGATGTGCGGTCTTTGCATTACCCACAGATTTTTCATTGGAAGAGTTGCCAGGTGGGCGGGACGAACCATTCCGCCTGAACTCCTGCTGGCCGTGGAAGCCAAACTTCGCACCGATCAATGGAGTCCAGAGCAGATCAGCGGCACGTTCCGCAAACAGGGCATTGGCAACGTCAGCCATGAATCCATCTATCAATACATCT
>CAMCWI010000118.1 GCA_945882065.1 Akkermansia muciniphila | reverse complement strand
GCGCGGTTGCGCGATAACAGACTCCGCAAGGCTCAACCCCGATGCGGAGATATGCCAAGACTTGTGGATTATTCAACAACACTCGTTTCGCGCCTTGCCAAAGTTTTTCCTTCCTCGCAGACTGCGCTTAACTTTGAAGCAGGTTTAATCGCATGAGCAATCAGGCAAAACTGGAACTGGACGGCAAAACATACAATCTCCCGGTCGTCAGCGGCACGGAGGATGAAAAGGCGGTGGATGTGTCCGCACTGCGCGCCACTACTGGCTACATCACACTCGACGAGGGCTACGGCAACACCGGTGCGTGCCAGAGCAAGATCACTTTCATTGACGGGGAGAAAGGCATCCTTCGTTATCGTGGCATTCCCATCGAGGAACTCGCAGACAAATCCTCTTTCATAGAGTCGGCGTATCTCATCATCTACGGCCATCTGCCGACGAGTGCTGAGTTGAATACGTTTTCAGACCTGTTGACGTCGAATCAAAATCTGCACGAGGACATGAAGTATCATTTCGAGAGCTTCCCCTCGTCCTCGCATCCGATGGCGATCCTCTCGGCGATGATCAATGCGGCGAGTTGTTACTATCCTGATTTGATGCAGGGAGATCGCGGACATTTCGACGAGCACGCCGCGCGTTTGATCTCGCAGGTGCGGACGATCGCAGCGTTCTCCTATCGCAAGTCCGTCGGCAAACCGATCATCTATCCGAAGAACAACTACAAGTTCACCGCCAACTTCCTGCACATGCTCTTCTCTGATCCGTATGATGATTACGAGATCAAACCCGAAGTGGCGCGCGCGTTGGATTTGATTTTCCTGCTGCACGCCGATCACGAGCAGAATTGCTCTACCTCGACGGTGCGCATGGTCGCGTCGAGCCAGGCGAACATGTACGCGAGTTGCTCTGCGGGCGTGTGTGCGCTGTGGGGGCCATTACACGGCGGCGCGAATCAAGCCGTGGTGGAGATGCTCAAGGAGATTCATGCGTCCGGCGACGACGGCTCGAAGTTCATCACCGCCGCCAAAGACAAGACCAGTGGCAAGAAGCTTATGGGCTTCGGCCATCGCGTCTATAAGAACCACGATCCTCGCGCGAAGATCATCAAGAAAGCTTGCGATGAAGTGCTGGTGGCTCTGAAGATTGATGATCCGTTGTTGAACATCGCCATCAAGCTTGAAGAAGCTGCGCTCAAAGATTCTTACTTCGTGGAACGGAAACTTTATCCTAACGTGGATTTTTATAGCGGCATCATCATGCGTGCGCTGAGTATTCCTGTGGAGATGTTCACGGTTCTGTTTGCCATCGGTCGTATGCCGGGTTGGATCGCGAACTATAAAGAGATCGCTGATGATCCGAAAGGCCGCATCTGCCGCCCGCGTCAGGTGTATGTGGGTCAACCGCTGAACGCCTACGTGCCGATCTCCAAGCGCAAGTAGTCGAAACGCGATGCCATGATGAAACGTATCCTCGTCATTGATGATGAAGAGTGGCTGCGTGAGATGGTCCGCATGGCCTTGAACCAGCGCGGCTACGAAGTCATCGAGGCGGGTGATGGCGTGGCCGGGGTCGAAGTCGCGCGCAAACAGCTTCCCGATCTCGTCCTCTGCGACGTAAACATGGAGAAGTTGGACGGCTACGGCACGCTCTCTGCGTTGCGCAACGACTCCACTACCGCCACGATTCCATTCATCCTGATGACCGGCATGGCGGACAATGTTGGCATGAGGCACGGCATGGAACTCGGTGCCGACGATTATCTGCCCAAGCCGTTTTCGCTCGAAGGACTCTACGGCGCAGTCGAGGCGCGGCTCAAAAAAGACAAGACCATCAAGGATCATGCCCAAGGCGCGCTCACCGATCTGCGCAACAACCTGAGCATGATGTTGCCGCATGAACTCCGCACGCCACTCAACGGAATCCTTGCCTACGGTGACATGCTCGCCTCGGATTCGTCGTCGTTCTCACACGAGGAGATCGCGGACATGGGGCAGACCATCGCGCAAAGCGGACGCGCACTGGAGCGTCTCGTGGGGACGTTCCTCGCGTATTCACAGGTGGAAATCCTGCGCGCCGATCCGCAGGTGAATGTTTCGCTCCGCGCCAAACGCACCGTCAAAGCCGCTCAGTTTGTCGAAGAAGCAGCGCGTAAGCAGGCGGATGAAGTGAAGCGCTCTGGTGATCTGCAATTGAATCTCACACCGCTGATCGTTGGCATGTCCGAGGAATACTTCAGTAAGCTCGTCAGCGAACTCACCCACAACGCGTTCAAGTTTTCCAAAACCGGCACTCCGGTGAGCGTGACGCTCGCGACATCCGGTGAAACAGTCGTGCTGACCGTCAGTGATCGCGGACGTGGTATGTCTGCGGATCAGATCGGGAAGATAGGCGCGTTCATGCAGTTTGATCGCAAGACACACGAGCAACAAGGACTCGGACTCGGATTCACTGTCGCGCGAAGGCTCGCGGAGATTCATGGTGGCGCGTTGACGGTGCAGAGCGAACTCGGCGTGCGAACAATCGCGACTGTGAAGCTTCCGGGTGTGAGTTGAGTTGGAGTTCAAGCTTCAGCTTGTTCCTAGGTAGATCAACACGGTCGTTCGGGTGACCTCCGAAAACAGAGGTTGATGTCTCAACCCCGCCTCTTTGTAGGGCACGCCGTGCCCTGCAACTCTGAGCTTCTCCGCTTTCCGCTTCCAGCCAGGCGTTAAGCCGCTTTGTTGCGCGGTTTGTTTTTATCCCGATGGAAACTAAAACTCTTGCCACTGCGCTTGGGCCGCACGCCGCCTTTGAACGGTTTGTCCTTAATAAATTTCCGCTTCGGCTCAATCGTTTTCGGACGCGCTTTCGGCACGAGGATGATCGGGCAGCCTTCGTAGCCGAACGCTTTCCGCAAATCTCCCGCGAGATGTTTCTTGTACGCGTCGGAGAAAAGCTCGTCGCGGTTCACGAACAGCAAAAACGTCGGCGGAGCTTGCCGCACCTGCGTGGCGTAAAAGAATTTCAAGCGATGCCCCGCCGCGCTCACCGGCTGGCGACGATCCACCGCGTCCTCGATGGTGCGATTCAACAGCGCAGTCGGAATCTTCTGCTGCAATTGCGCCGCGACGTAGCGCACGGCTTCCAGCAAGCGATCCAGATGAAAGCCCGATGTTGCCGACGTGAAAATCACCGGCGCGTAATCGAGGAAGAATAATTTCTCCTGCACCCACGAACCGAACTCGCCGAGCATCGTCAGCGGGGCGTCGTTGCCTTCGTAACGCACTTTTACTTTGCGGCGACTGATCTCTTCCTCGCGCGCCTTCAGCACAGCGTCGGCGAACAAATCCCACTTGTTGACCACCACGATGCAGGCTTTGCGGGCTTGAACGATTCGGTCTGCGATCTTTTTGTCCTGTTCCAAGATGCCGCCCTTGGCATCCAACACCAGCACCGCGATGTCGCAGCGTTCGATGGATTCCTCCGAACGTTTCACGCTGAAGAACTCAATGGAATCCCCCACGCTCCGCGTCTTTCGGATGCCCGCCGTATCAATCAAAATATATTTCTGCCGCACGCCATCCGTGTCCACCTCGAACGGCACATCCACGGAATCGCGCGTCGTGCCAGCAATGGGACTCACGATCACGCGCTCGGATTTGGTGAGCGCATTGATGATGGAAGATTTGCCGACATTCGGACGGCCTACGATGGCGAGCTTCAACGGCCCTTTTGGTTTGCGCGCCAGCGGTGCTTCTCCTTCTGCGCCCTCTGGAACTTCCGCAAGCTCGGCTGACTCAGCATCGTCGTCGTTTGATTCAGCGGCTTCTGGCGTGAATGCAGGCAACAACGCGACCGCCGTTTCCATCAATTCTTGAATTCCCTCGCCATGAATCGCCGTCACCGGGAAAACCTTATCAAAGCCGAGACGCAAAAATTCCAACGACTGCGGCTCCACGCGCTCCGTGTCAACCTTGTTCACGGCCACGAGCACATTCTTCCCGGACTTGCGGAGACGCATCGCCACTTCCTGATCCAGTGGCACGATGCCTTCCTGCACGTTGACGACGAGAATGATCACATCGGCAGATTCAATGGCAATGTCCACCTGCTCTACGGCGGCCTTGATGATGACGTCGGTGGATTTTTCCTTTCGCAACAACCCGATCCCGCCCGTGTCCACGATCGTGTAAGGTCGACCGCGCCATTCCGCCTCCGCGCTCACGCGATCCCGCGTGACACCCGGCTGATCATGCACGATGGCAATGCGTTTGCGGATGATGCGATTGAACAGCGCGGACTTGCCGACATTGGGCCGACCGACGATGGCGATTAAACCTGACATGAGATGATGATGCCAGAAATCGGGAGGGCGAGAAAGGTAAAAGCTCACGGGAATTGAGCGCAGAGAGCATCTCGGTTTTTGCAAGCCATCGGCGAAACCGTTGTCCTAGCAAGCGGCATTATCAGCAAGACTTCGCCCATCGTGATGGCAGACCCGAGCGCCTCCACGCCCGGGTGCTTGCCAAATTCCCGTCTTCGTGGTGCTTGCCAAAATGAAAAACGCGGCTTCCATACCGAGCCAAGGGAAAATCCGCCGTGACATGGAAACGCTCTTTGCTAACCTGCGCGCACTTAGTTTTACGAAGTAAAATCCATGCCCATCGCGACAACGGAACTCAAAACCAAGATCATTGAATCCCTGAACTTGCAGGATATTGCCCCAGAACAGATCGAAGATGACGCTCCGCTCTTCGGTGCGGGACTGGGACTGGATTCGATTGATGCGTTGGAACTCGTGGTGATGTTGGAAAAGAATTACGGCATCGTCATCAAAGACATTGAGGAAGGCCGTCCAGCGTTCAAATCCGTGCGCACACTGGCTGACTTTATTGACGCACGCCGCTCCAACTAGTGGCAGATCGCTCTCCAGTCATCACCGGCTTGGGCGTCATCTCCGCTCTTGGGTCTGGCATTGATGAAATCTGGCCCGCCATCGTCTCAGGTCAAAGCGGTCTTCGCCCCCTCACACTCTTTCAATCACCCCGCTACGGACAAATTCCCGTCGGCGAAATCACACGCGATCTCGCCGAAATCGGTGCTCCACTCCACGGTTCACGCAGCGACAAGCTCGCTTGGCTCGCCGCACGCGATGCGATCCGCTCCGCCAATCTTGACACGCAATCCGTCGCAGATCGCACGGGAGTTTTGCTCGGAAGCTCCGTCGGCGGCACGCACGATACCGAACGCTTTCTCACCGCGCTGATCAAACACGGCAAGATGCTCGCGCGCCCCACACGCTTTCACGAATGTTCATCGCCGGCGGATCTGGTGGCGGAATCTTTCGGGCTGTTCGGCCCAAGCTTCGCGATTTCAACCGCCTGCTCCTCCGGCGCACTCGCCATCGCGACGGCAGCAGAGTTGATCCAATCCGGCCAAGCCGACGTGATGCTCGCGGGCGGCACGGATTCACTTTCGCACACGACATGGGCGGGTTTTCATTCGCTGCTGCTCGTGGACATGCAAGGCGGTTGCCGTCCATTCGATGTCGCGCGCGGCGGCATGAGTTTTGGCGAAGGTGCGGCGGTGTTGATCATCGAAGCGGAAGAACACGCCCGGAAACGCGGCGCAAAAATCCTCGCACGACTCACCGGCTGGGGCGCGAGTTGTGACGCGCATCACGTCACTGCGCCGCATCCCGAAGGAGCAGGCGCGCTCGCGGCGATGCAATCCTCTCTGCGCCGCGCACAACTAACGCCCAAAGACATCGGCTACGTCAACGCGCACGGCACCGGCACACGCGACAACGACATGGCCGAAGGAAAGGCGTTGAAATCGTTGTTCGGCGCAAATGTCCCTCCGTTCTCCAGCACGAAAAGGTTTTTCGGGCACACCCTCGCCGCAAGCGGTGCGATTGAAGCCATCGTCTGCATCGAAGCGTTGCGGCGACAACAACTCCCGGAGAATCCCGGCTTCAGCGAGATTGACCCTGCTATCGGCCTGTCTCCCGTCACGAAGATGCGTCCGGAGAAGTTGACGCATGTGATGAGCAACTCGTTCGGCTTCGGCGGCAACAACGCCACGCTGATTTTTTCGACGGCAGAAACAGTTCCTCAAACACGACCGACACCGAGCATTCCCGCTATCGTCACCGGCCTCGGCATCATCGCACCGGAGAAAGATTTCGTGAGCGAGCGAGCAATCCAACCGCCGTTGCCCCCGGATTCGATCAAAGTTCGCGCTTGCGGCGCGCTTGATGTTTCAACTCTGACGCCCAACCAACGCCGCCGCCTCAGTCGCATCACGCAGATGGCGATCCTCGCCGCTCGCCGCAGCCACGCACCCGACACCACGAAGCGACTGGCAGTGGTGCTGGGCACGGGGTTTGGTTGCATTGATGAAGGTGCTGTGTTCATCGAAAATCTCATCGCCAAGGATGAAGTCGAGCCGATGCCGACGCGTTTTCCGGGTTCAGTTCACAATGCGCCAGCCGGTCAGGTAGCGATTGATCTCAGTGCGCACGGTCTGAATTCCGCGCCGACGATGGGCGAGATTTCGTTCGAGAGCGCTCTCTGGCAAGCCATGAATCAAATCGCCATCGGCGAGGCGGATGAGGCGTTGGCGGGCGGAGTTGACGAGTTGAACAAGTATGCTCTCGCCATTGGCAAACGCTGGGGCTTCTGGACTGAGCAAACAATTCCGGGCGAAGCTGCGGTGTTCGCCAATCTCGCAAGCACGACCACAAAAAAAACTTCGCTCGCGCGAGTGACGACCGTGCGATTGGGTCGCTATCGTCGCCCGTTCGATGCGAAGCGCGAGGCGGACTGGATCGCGGCGGCGGTGGATTTGTCCAAGGTCAACATTGTGCTGAGCGGCGCGAAGGGTTGGTCGGAATTTGATGCGCACTACAACAGCGTGGTGGAAGAATTATCCCGTCGCACCGGACGCGCGCTGACTCATCAAACTTACAAGCAAGATTGCGGAGAATTCTATTCGGCATCAGCAGTAGGATTCTCCGTGGCTGTGGAACTCGCGCGTCAGCAGCAATGCGTTGTGCTGCTCTACACGCTTTCCTCGCGCAGCGGCAAAGCACTATGCTGCATCGAGCCGTAAGCGATTTGAAAAGTAGCAACCGACGTAAGGAGGCTCTGACACCTTTGCGAACAACGCGGGCTGGGGGGATATTTGAGCCTTGTTACCTCGACTACTACGAGAGAAGGCTCACGCCATGCGCATAACACGCTTTCACATCATGCTGTTCCTCGCTGCGAACCTCGCCGCGCTGGCGGTGGCATCGGGCAACTGGCTTTGGCTCATCGCTGTGGTCGTGGTCATGTTCGTAGTGATTGGTCTTGGTGTCGCGTTGCCGCAGATGAAATTCTTTGGCCCGTTCATTTGCGAAGGCGATGCCTCAAGGAAACAAGTCGCGCTCACGTTCGATGACGGGCCGGATGCGCGCTCCACTCCGGCTCTACTCGACTTGTTGCACGAACAGAAGTTGCAAGCGGCTTTCTTTTGCATCGGCAAGTGCATCGTGGCTGAACCTGCGCTCGCCCAACGCATCCTTGCCGAAGGCCACATGCTGGAAAACCATTCCTTCGCGCACAGCAACACGACAAACTTTTTCACCGTGCCGGAACTCATCGCGGATCTCTCACAAGCCCAGGCGGCCATCCAAATCGCAACCGGCCGCGCACCGAAACTTTTTCGCCCACCCGTCGGCTTGTCGAATCCGAATGTGTTTCGCGCCGCTAAGACGCTGGGATTGTGGGTCATCGGCTGGAGTGTTCGCAGTCTGGATACGAAGATCAGCGAGCCGGAAAAAATTGTCGCCCGCATCGAACGCGGTTTGAAGCCCGGCGCGATCATTTTGCTGCACGATGGTAATATTCCCGCCGGGCGTTTGGTGCTGACGGTGAAGTTGCTCCTCACTAAACTGCGTGAACACGGCTATGAAGTCGTGCGTCTGGATAAATTGATAGGATGAAACATTTACTCGCCACTTTGCTGATGCTCACTGCGCTTGCCGTCCGCGCAGAAGATGCGCCCGCGCTCACACCTGTCGCCGATCCCAGGCCCATTCTCGCCGAGCTTCAGCAGAAGATGTCGTCGCTGACCTCCGTATATCTGGAATTCACGCAGGAGCGGCAGTTGAAGCTCTTCACCGAACCGCTCAAGAGCGAAGGCGTGATGATGATTGATCAGCCCGGCATGATCCGATGGGAAACCACTGCGCCGTTTCAATCCATCCTGCTCGGCAACCAAAAGTCTGTGGCGCAATTCGAGTTCACGGACGGCAAATGGAAAAAGCTCAAGCTCGGTTTCCCGCAGATGCTCAAGCGCGTGATGGATCAGATGACGCTGATGCATCAAGGCAAGCTCGACGCGCTCACGAGCGACTTCACCCTCTCCGTGTCGACCGGTGCAGTCACGGTGGTGACGATGATGCCGAAGGATGAGAACGTGCGCTCCATGCTGGCGGCTTTGGAAATCCATCTACAACCCGACTTGTCTGCAACGCGTGAGGTCATCATGCGTGAACCCGGCGGCGATCTGACGCGAATCATCTTCAATCGCGAGAAGCGCAGCGTGAAATTTCCTGAGAAGACGTTTGATCAAACCAAGCCGCTCGACATTGGAGCAATCAAGAAGGTAGTCGGAGATGGGCAATAACATGAGCCGCACCGAACACCGCGAGGTTTTGGAGTGCGGCAGCCCGCTGCTGCTATTCGCCCGCAAACCAACGATACCAAAGCGGCAGAGGGCTGCCGCACTCCAAGACGCTGGCTCGCTCGCCATGCTCCTCGCGTTTTTGCTGCTCACGGGTTGCGCCACGGCTTGGCGCACTCAGATTCAACGCACGCCAAACTCCTTTCCTGCTGACGCGCTTATCACTCAACGCGGTGTTCTCACGGTGTTAGGGCGGCAGTTCACGTTGAATGGCTATCTCGCCAGCAGCTCGACGAATGGCCAGCGACTCATCGTGACGGAGAATTTCGGCGGCGTCCTCGCTGATGTGCTCGTGAAGCCAGACGGGAAGGCATACGTGATGCGCTCTAGTCGAGTGTTCAAACCAAAGTGGATTGAACGCTATATCGCCGCTGATGTGCAGTGCCTCTTTGGAAACTCACAGCAAACAGATTGTCCCGGCCAAATGATTAGCTCGAATCACTTCCTCATCGAACGCCGCTGGTACAAGCTTGAGTTGCACATCGTGGAAACCAAACCCGGCGTGCAACCAACCGAAATGTTCGATACCACAAAAGCTGAGAAGCCATGAAGATGCGCGATTCCATCTCTGCGGCGCGCATCAGCGGACCGCACTCGACCACCGATGGCTCGCACATCTTTGAGTTCCGTTTTCCCGCGAGCGATCCGACTTTCGCGGGACACTTTCCGCTGCGTCCGCTACTGCCGGGAGTTTTTCAGTTGGAGATCGCGCGTGTCGCCGCCGAGATGGTGGTGAACCGCTCTCTCGACATTCGTGAAATCACCAAGGCTAAATTCCTGCGCCCGATCATCCCGGACGAAACAGTGCGCGTGGAATTGAAATTGTCGGAGAATGCCGACATGATTCAGGTGCGCGCGAACTTCTCCGTAACCGGACAAGCAGCGGGCGAAACCATTTTAGTACTGGCGCGAAACGACCAACGCTGAACAACATTTCTTAACCACGGATGGACACGGATAAACACGGATGGGGAAGCTGCCTGACACGAATTTCACGAATTAACACAAGTGCGAAGCTGGCAGCCTTCATTCGTGAGGATTCGTGAAATTCGCGTCAAAGTTTTTATCCGTGTCCATCCGTGTCCATCCGTGGTTAAATAATTTTTCCTGACATGAAGCGACTAAAGAAAATTCTGATCGGCGTGACGATTCTCGCGCTGCTCTTCTGGCTTTTGAGTTCGTGGCTGATGCGCGCGTGGACGGCCAAGCCGCCGCCGCTGCCCGCTGATGTTTCCATCATGCAGGCCAAGCCAGAGACGCGCGACGGCAAGACGTGGCTCGGTCAATCGTGGGTTTCGCAACGCGATGGATTGACCGTCATCCGGCTCAAGGGTTCACCGTTCGACATGGGTTACGCGTCCGGCGTGTTGCTTCAGGATAAAATGGTCACGCTGGAGAATGAGTTTCTCGCCATGATCCAAGGTTACGTGCCGCAAGAGTGGAAGCTTAAAGTTCTGAAGAACTACATCTTGTTCCGCAATCGTAGCCTGAGCAAATATGTTTCGCTCGATGATCGCCAGCAGATTCACGGCATCGTTCTCGGCTGTAAAGACCCGCACCCGGAGATGGGCGACTATTACAACCGCATGTTGAACTACCACGCCGCGCACGACGTCTCCTACATGATGATTGATAATCCGCTCGTGTCGAAAGCGGGGTGCACATCGTTCGGCGCGTGGGGCGGCGCGACAGAAGGCGGGCACCTCATTTCGGGTCGCAATTTCGATTGGGAAGCGGCAGATGTTTTCAGCCGAGATCGCATGGTGATTCTGTGCGAACCGGATGGCGGCATTCCGTTCATCTCGGTTTCGTGGGCTTGCATGGCGGGCGTGGTTTCCGGCATGAACCGCTCCGGAGTTTCTGTCACGATTAACGGCGCACCATCCAGTTTGCCCGGCGAAACCGCCACGCCCGTAGCGATGGTTGCGCGCGATGTGTTGCAGAAGGCGCATAACCTCACCAACGCGCTCGACATCATCCGCAACACGCGCGTCTTCGTGTCCACGCTCTGGCTCATCGGCAGCAAAGCGGATGGCAAATTCGTGGTCGTGGAAAAAACTCCCGAAGCCACGAACGTCCGCGAGGCCGAGGGCGATTCCATCGTGTCTGCAAATCATTTCCAGACCGAGAAGCTCAAGGACGACGCGCGCAACGTGCGTTACGTCGAGGAGGCGACCTCAGTCCCACGTTTCACGCGCTTGAGCGAACTCATTCAGACGAATCGTGGCGCGATCAACCCGACGCGCGCCGCCGAGATATTGCGCGACCGCAACCTTCCCGGGGGAAAATTCG
>CAMCWI010000117.1 GCA_945882065.1 Akkermansia muciniphila | reverse complement strand
CTCGACCACCGGCGCGTCCGGCGTCAACAAATCCTGATAGATCACGCGATTCTTCGGGTCGGTGCCCTGCCCTGACGTGATGATGAGATAACGCCCGTCCTCGGTGACTTCCCCGCCGTAGCTCCACTCCTTCTGATCGGGGCGATGATAGACCAGCTTGTCTTCGCTTTGCGGTGTGGCGAGGCGATGGAAGTAAAGTTTGTGGAAATAATTCACCTTCGTCAGCTTCGCGGCTTCCGTCGGTTCATCGTAGCGCGAGTAATAAAAACCGCTGCCGTCCGCCGCCCACGACGCGTTGGAAAATTTCACCCACTTGATCACGTCCGGCAGATCCGCCGCCGTCCGCACATCGCGCACGCGCCATTCCTGCCAGTCCGATCCCGCCACGGACAAACCATACGCCATGAGATTTCCGTCCTTGCTGATCTCGACGCCGCTCAACGCCACCGTGCCATCGGTCGAGAGTTTGTTCGGATCGAGCAAGACGGTCGGCTCGGATTCGAGCGTGGGCAAAGTGTAGAGCACGCTTTGATTCTGGAGACCGTCGTTCTTGTAATAGAAGTAGCGCCCGCCTTCCTTGAACGGCACTCCGTAACGCTCGAAGTTCCACAACTCGGTCAAACGCGCCTTGATCGCCGCGCGCTCAGGAATCGTGGCGAGATAATCAAACGTGATCTGGTTCTGCGCCTCGACCCACGCCTTGGTCGCGGCGGAATTGTCATCCTCCAACCAGCGATACGGGTCTTTCACGGTGACGCCGTGATAAACGTCCACCTGGTTCGTGGTGGCAGTCGTGGGGTATTGAATCTTCGGTTTCGTGGTGACACAGCCAAACAACAGCACACTCAGATATACAGCGGCTAATAACAGACAGAATTTCATGGGCAATGAATTAGGCGTGGAACGTCTTGAATGCAAGCTTGCGCAAATCAGACTTGCTTGGACGCAACCCAATACTCGCCGACGGCACGAGCAATATCCACGTGATGGATACTTGAGCCTGGATCTTCCAAATGGAACTCTAGGAAAGCCCTGACAGCATTTCGCTGAATGTCTGAAAGCAAAGCGAACTGCTTTTCGGAATACTCGCTCAGGTGAGTCAGAGTAAACATTATCTCACCATTGAATGTGTCTTGAAAATAACCAATGAGATAAGCAGGAAGGTGAAAACGCATTCCTTCAGCGTCAAAAAAGCTCAGACTGCTGAATCAACGATTTAGAGCCTCGGGAGAAATCCGCCGCCAATCATCCTTCTCATCGCTCGCCCGATAGGAAGCACACGTTGCTGAGTCTGCGTAGTCATCCAAACCTTGCGCCTGCATTAAACCAACGCCATTTCCGAGTTTAACTCCTGCGAACGCGTCTTGAATCAAGGCGCATAACGCTTGTACACGCGGCCAACGCTCGGCTTGTTTTTGGGCTTGAGCAAGCGTGGCCGAGTCAAAACCTCTAGCCTTCATCTCCGCAATTTCTGCCTCAGATGGATATTTGCCCGGCATCTTAAAAGTTCAATGCCCCGTCTTCAATTCCACCACATCATGCGGCGCGGCTTCCTTCATGCCGGCGGAACTGACGCGGATGAAGCGGGCTTTGGTGCGCAGTTGTTCGAGGTTCGCTGCGCCGAGATAACCCATGCCGGATTGAATGCCGCCGACGAGTTGTCCCAACACGCGATCCACTGAGCCGACGACTTCCTTCAACGCCTCGATGCCTTCCGCTGCGACCTTGAGCGTCGGATTCTTGTCGTGACCATAACGCGCCGCCGAACCTGAACGCATTGCCGCTAGGCTGCCCATGCCGCGATATTGTTTGTAAATTTTCCCGCCGATCTCCATCACATCGCCCGGCGCTTCACTGCACCCGGCCAACATTCCGCCACAGATCACCGCGCTGGAAAGCGTCAACGCCTTCACGATGTCGCCGCTCTTGGTGATGCCGCCGTCCGCGAGGATTGTCACACCCTTCTTCGCGGCCATGCGCGAACAGATATAAAGTGCCGTCATCTGCGGAATGCCCACGCCCGCCACGATGCGCGTCGTGCAGATTGAACCCGGCCCTTGCCCGATCTTGATCGTGTTCGCGCCGCAGTCCGCAAGATATTCCACTCCCGCGCCCGTCGTCACATTGCCTGCGATGATCGCCAGATCGGGGAACTCTGAGCGTAGCAGCTTCACTGTGTCGCCCACGCCTTTGCTGTGTCCGTGCGCCGTTGAAACCGCCACAGCGTCAATGCCGCGCTCTACCAGCTCACTCACATGAGCCAAAATTCGTTCGCGATCCAACTCGCCGAACGCATTTCGTGTGGCGCTCACTGCCGCACCGCAGACCAAGCGGAATTGTGCATCGCGTGCCGGGCGGAACTGCGCCGTCTTTTCCTGTGTGATGCGCTCCACGTCGTTCATCGTGAACAATCCGTGAAGATTGTCTGCGTCGTCTACAACCAACAATTTATGGATACCAGGACGCTCCGTGAAAAACTTGTCCGCTCGCGCGATCGGATTTTTGCCAAGCTCCTTCTTGTTGATCGTATGAACCTGTTCACGCGGCGTCATCGCTTCCACGATCTTGCGTTTCGCGTAACGCGGTTTGACAACATGACCGGAAAGCAGGCCGACAAGTTTCCCTTTTTCGTCCACCACCGGGAACGTGCTGAAACCAAACTTCCGCTCATCCACCATCTTCACTACATCGCCCACGAGTTGATCGGGCGCGACCTTGATAGGATCGGCGATCATGCCTGGCACGTGATACTTCACACGGCTGACTTCGGAGAGTTGTTGCCGCTCCGGCATGTTGTAGTGGATCAACCCCAGACCGCCGTTCAACGCCATCGCCGTCGCCATGCGGGATTCGGTCACGGTGTCCATGTCCGCCGATACGATGGGGATGTTTAGGCGCAAACTTTCCGCAAGTTGCGTATCAAGCTGCGTGTCGCGCGGCAGGATGTCGGAGTAAAGCGTGGCGAGCGTGAGATCATCGAACGTGAGACCGATGTTGCGATGTGCGGGGAAAAAAGTGTCTGCCGACTGGTAGAATTGTGAATCGAGATTGCGCGTTTGAGCTGCCATGACAGAGGATGAAAACGCGCCGCAGTCTTGGCAAGGCGAAACACGGGCGAAAGAGGTGTGAAGGAAAGTGGTGATCACGAACTTCCGCAGTCGCAATTCGTTGTATCATCAATTTCCGGATCAGTTTGAGATTGAAATGCGTCACTCGCATTTTCAGACTCAACGCCATTAAATCCAATTTTGACGCCGACCATTAAGCATGAAGAAGACAATAACCGCTCGCGCGAACCCGAAACTTCCCTCTTACAAAGACGCTTCACTCCCCGCCGCTGTTCGTGTCAAAGATTTGCTCGCGCGCATGCCCCTCGAAGAAAAAGCCGGGCAGATGGTCGGCATCTGGCAGGAGAAGGCGACCAAGCTTTTGGATGCGGAGGGGGATTTTGATTTTGCAAAAGCCAAAGCAGCCTTCAAGAAAGGTCACGGTACGGGACAGGTCGGTTCAATCACCACGCGAATTGCCCGGCTTGATTTCTCCCGCGTTCGTTCTACCCTGCAAGCTCGAACTCGTTTCGATTTTTATCATGCAACTGAACAACGAAGAAATCCGCCGTTACTCGCGGCATCTGATCCTGCCGGAAGTCGGTCTGGCCGGGCAAAAGAAGATCAAAGCCACCAGCGTCCTGTGCATCGGCGCGGGCGGACTAGGCTCGCCCATCGCCATGTATCTCGCGGCGGCGGGCATCGGCAAGATTGGCATCGTGGATTTCGACACGGTGGATTATTCCAATCTGCAACGGCAGATTCTCCACACGGACGCGGACGTGGGCCGTTCCAAGGCTGAGTCCGCCAAGGAAACCATTGCGGGCATCAATCCCAACGTCGAAGTGGTCATTCACAACACCGCGATCAATTCCGGCAACGCGTTCGATCTCATTCGCCCCTACGACATCGTAGTGGACGGCACGGATAATTTCCCCACGCGCTATCTTACCAACGACGCCTGCGTGCTGCTCAAGAAGCCCAACGTCTATGGCTCGATCTTCCGCTTCGAGGGCCAGGCTAGCGTGTTCGCGCCGCATCTGGGCGGACCGTGCTATCGCTGCCTGTATCCCGAGCCGCCGCCGCCCGGCATGGTGCCGAGTTGCGCGGAAGGTGGCGTGCTCGGCGTATTGCCCGGCATCATCGGCTGCATCCAGACGACGGAGATTTTGAAACTCGCCATCGGCAAAGGCACTTCGCTCATCAATCGCCTGATGCTGTTTAACGCGCTGGACATGAAGTTCCGCGAGTTGAAATTGCGCCGCGATCCGAAGTGCCCGCTCTGCGGCGACAACCCGACGATCAAGGAGTTGATTGATTACGATCAATTCTGCGGCATCGTCCCGCCTTCGCCTGAGGAAAACACCGGCCACCCCGACGAAGTCACCGTGCAGGACATGAAGAAGGCGCTCGATAATCCGAGCCTCGGCATCAAGGTCATTGACGTGCGCGAAGCTGACGAATACGAGATCGCGAAAGTGGACGGCGTGCCGTTGCTGCCATTGAGCCAGATCACCGAACGATTCACCGAGCTTGATCCGAACCAGCAATACTATCTGCACTGCAAAGCCGGCGTGCGTTCGTTGAAGGCGTTGAACTTCCTGCGGCAACAGGGTTTCAAATATCTCAAGAGCGTCAAAGGCGGCATCACGGCGTGGAGCGAGGAGATTGATTCCAAGGTGCCGAGGTATTGAGCGTAGCGGTGGGCGGGCATCCCTGCCCGCCGCAGAGGGAGGCATCTTGCCGCCCGGAAAAATGCCCGCTGTGCTTTGTGACGCACGAGATTCTTGAGCACGTCAGTTTTGTGCAAGGCTCTTTCCGCCGCGAACAGGTTCTAAGGTCACCCTCCTCCGGGACAGACCCCATTCACGACGGCCTGATTGCAGGCTGGTCCGGTGGTTGGATTCCATGGGATACCTTCAAACCAGCAATAGTTAGTGGTTATTTCAGGGTGCGGCCCAGTGCCAGCAGTGTGACATGTACCGTTTCTGTATTGCATCTGCGTGACGACAGTTCGATTGGTACATTCAAGCGGGGCGAGGGATTTTAGATTTGGCCAAGGCGGCGAGGTCGGAGCATCCCCGCAGCGGGCTGTGACGCCTGTGACAACGAAGGCCAAAGCCAAAAGACCCGCCGCACGGAGGGTTTTCGCGGCAATGACCGTCTGGCTTCGTTGCTCCTCAGTCGAAGACCCACAAGGGGTATTCAACTTCGTCACACCTCGCCATACAACCCTTGCCACGAAAATAGCACCGCTCCCAGTTTTCAGTCAGGTTCTAAGTCGGAACAATGCAGAAGGAAACCACGAATGGGTTCTCCTCTCAAGACCGTGTGCGCCGCACGACGGCGAGGCCTTTTAATAAATCCACCGCACGGGCCAAGGCAGGATCGCGGATGTGGGGCTTCTCCGGTTCAACCTCGCGTTGCATTATTTGATCTTCATCCAAACGGATGCCTTCGCGGCGCGCTCGGACGAGATCAGCTTCGGTCAATCTCACGCGGCGCGGAGCGCGGTTCGTGGCGATCACAGAAACATTCGTCGCGGTCACCAACTTGGAGGGATTTGCGTAAGGATCATTCATGTAATCCCGCTCGTCGGCTTCGGTGACGATCACAAGAATGTCGGGTGTCACGCCCTTTTCTGCGATGACAGAACCGTTGCCCCGTTTCACAGGCGCATCAGCGATGCGGAGTTTGCGTCCGTTCTTCAGGGTGAATTCGCGTGAGGTCATGGCCGCGCCGCGAGTCACGTTGCCGAGGATCAAGCCTGCGCCGGTGTCGCGCATGACTTCGGCGAGTGCTTCGGCTGCGCCGACGGTTTCAGAATTGACGAGCACGGTCACGGGAAGCGAGAGCGCGTTGGTCTTGGCGGTGGATTTCATCACACCTTTACCGCTGTCGAGCAACGTCCGCTCTTCGCTCATGAACAAATCCACCACGGCAGCCACGGCCGGATAATCATCGCCCGCCGTAAATCGCAGATCGAGAATCAGCCCGGTCAGTTTGTTGGTGGCATTGATGGCCTTGAAACCAGCGGAGACGCTCGCGGCCAATCCTTCGCTCACGGCCGCCACTCTCAGGTAGCCGACGCCTTCGCCAAGAGATGTTGCCTTGCTGATAACGACAGTGTCGGTCGCGTCATTCGTCTTGGATTCAATAACGGTGACTTTTCCCCGAAGGCTGTGGAGCAAGCCCCCCAGCGCGCCGCGATCCAACTCCGCATCGGTGACGCCCGGAAGTTGGGCGCGGATGATCTCGCGCACTTCGCCATATTCGAGTGGCGCAAGCGTCTCAGCCGAAGCATCAATCTGACATTGGAAAAAAGCGGTGAACGCGAGCAGCCGGACAGCGGACGAAATGTGTTTCATTTGAAATCGAGCGAGACGTCGCATCATATCTTGCCAGTCATGCCGGAGAGAAAATTCGTTTTGCAATCCGGACAGACGCCGTGCGTGAGAGCGGTGTTGGAGTGGGAGGTGATGTATTTGTCAATCTGTTCCCAGTAACCGCTGTCGTTGCGAACTTTTTTGCACCAGGCGCAAAGTGGCAATAGACCTGTCAGCGTTTCGACCTGATTGGTCAACTGCTTTGTCTTGCGCAGGGTGGCGAGAGCGTCGGAGCATTCGCCAAGCAACAGGGACAGCAGGCTGAATGCGACCTCTTGCGTGGGCGCGGCTTCACGATGCAACATCCCGCAAAACATTCCGACTGCCTGGCTCGACAGAGTCAACGCGTGCAACAGCCCCGTCTCCACGCCATCCTTTTCGTTCATGCCGAACATCACATGACCGCCGCGACGCAGCGCATTTCCGAACCGCCCAGCCTTCACTGAGTCGTCAACCGTGCGCTGCAATGCAGCACATTCGCCATCGGGCGAAGCCAGCGTCAGCACGAAACTCATGTCCTCTGGATTCACGAGCCAGAAACCCATCGAGCGAAAAAGATTCAGCCCCGTCACGTAACGATGCGTGACACCAAGAATACCGACGCCTGTTTCCTGTTGATGCAGGTCGTGCCGGAAATGTTCCAACGCGGAGAAGAGCGTGAGGAGTTCGCGGCGCGAATCGAGTTCGCTCAACTTTCCAAGTCCCGTCCTTAGAAAGTCCGGGTAAACTGAATCAATGGTTTCACTCATGTGGGTTGCCAGAGTTCACGCGCCGAGAAACATTTCCTGCACCGCATCAAATTGTTCATCAATCCCGCGCACAATCATTTGGAGTGAGCCTGGAGTCATCCCCAGCGTGGTCCACGCCTGCGGATTGAGAGGCGGCACAAAATGTTCACCAGAACTTCCCACGCGCATGGCGTTGACGAGATGATCCGAGAGATGCACTACCGCAGCCTCGACACGCGCTGCTTCGCAACTGGACGGATTGTGGTGGTTGCCCACTGCCATCACGAGGGGCGGCGGATACTTCCAGCTCTTGAGCAACGATTCGGCAAGGTTCTGGTGATCATAACCCAGCACACGCACCTCGGCTTCGCGCAACAGAATCCTCTCCTTCTTGTACAACTCGAAAATTTTCTGCGCGTGTTTCGGTGCTTGCAGGAACAACACAAGCCGCCCGATGTCGTGCAACAATCCCGATACAAACAAGCGGTCGGGCCTCGGCAATCTGCGTTCCATGGCGATCAACCTTCCCGCGATGCCCGTGGCGAGACTGTGTTGCCAGAAGGATTGCACGCTGACAAATTCGTTGGATACCCCCGCAAACCGTTCGATCACGCTCGATGCCGTCAGCAAATCCTGCACTTGCTGAATGCCGATCAATCCAATGGCTTCGGTCACCGTGCTGAGGCGCGTTGAAAATCCGCAATACGCGCTGTTGGAGAAACGCAGCAACCGCGCCGTGAGATCAATGTCCTTCTCGATCACATCCGCGATCATACCAAGGCTGCATTGCGGCGAGGCCAGAGCCTTTTCAATTTCCTGCATCAACGGCCCGTACGATCCAAGGCTGGACGGCAATGCCAGAACCAACTCTTCTAGTGTGGGAGGATTCATCGAATTATTTGCCAGCTGGGCGGTTTGCTCTGCGACGCAAAATGATTTTGAACAACTCGGCAAATACCGGGTCGGCATCATCCGCTTTCCAGAAGGTAGCCCTTACTTCTGCGGTCAATTTCTCCAATGCATCCGCAGGCATGGTGGTCATCTTGTCAGCAGCCTCGGCATCACCGCCGGATTTCACCTCGATGTTTTCAACGCCCCAGGCTTGGAGGATTCCAATCTGACGCACTGTGAGTGTGCAGCCGCTGGGAATGAGCAGCATGTTGTCAATGTTCTTAACATCCACACTGACCACCATTCCTTCCTGCAACGATTCGGTCTTGATTCTGGGCATGACTATTGGGTTCGTAAAACTGACTTGCGCAGGTTAGGAACGCAGCGAGTGTGACGCAATTGAAAACTCCTCGGATGGCGCATCAGGCGGAGTGCGAGCGATCCCCGGCTCGCATCGCGTGACTGGGGAAAGGCGCATGAAACAATTCCATGCGTGTGGCAGCGGCGGCGCGCTGCGGGCGAGAGACCGCCCGCGCTCCGCCCGAAAGCAAGCGGACCGCCACTTCGAGTCGCACACTCGCCGACTCGCCACAGATTGACCCCAACCGCGCGCGGCATTAGCCTTTGCTTGTGATGAACGCCACCGCCTTCCAGTTGCCGCCAGAAGACCGCCTCAAGTTTCGCGCGCCGATGAGCCGCGAACGTTTCACCCCGCTCGCCGCTGAAATCTGCGCGCTCAAGAAACAGTTGAACGCCGTCATACTCGCGCACAATTATCAGGTGGCGGAGATTCAGGATGTGGCGGATTACGTCGGTGATTCGCTCGGCCTCGCGCAACAAGCGGAAAAGACCAACGCAGACGTCATCGTCTTCTGCGGCGTTCATTTCATGGCTGAGACGGCGAAAATTTTGAACCCCGGCAAGATCGTCGTGCTGCCGGACAAGGACGCCGGTTGTTCGCTGGAAGAAAGTTGCCCGGCAGAGAAACTTGAGGCGTTGCAGAAAACCAATCCAAACTTCTGGACCATCGCCTACATCAATTGCAGCGCGGCGGTCAAAGCCCTTTGCGACGTGATTGTCACCAGCGGTAACGCGGAAAAAATTGTCAATGCTGCGCCAAAGGATAAAGACCTGTTGTTTGTCCCTGACGAAAATCTCGGTCAATGGGTAATGGAACAGACGGGACGTCCGATGACGTTGTGGAAGGGGAATTGTTACGCGCATGTCGAATTCCGTCGTGACGCCATGCTCCAGACCAAGGCGCGCTATCCGCAAGCGAAAGTCGTGGTGCATCCAGAAAGTCTCCGCGAAGTGCGCGAACTCGCCGACGCCGTCTGCTCAACGGAGAAGATGATCACCTACTGTAAGAACGATCCGGCAATGCAATTCGTGATCGTGACCGAAAGCGGCATCATCCATCGGATGCAGAAGGAATGTCCTGACAAAGAATTTCTCTGCGCGCCGACGTTCGACGTGATGAAGATGCCGGGCGACAACTGTCGTTGCAGCGAGTGCAAATTCATGAAGATGAACACGCTTGAAAAAGTGCGCGACTGCATGAAGAACCTCGCGCCTCGCGTGGAACTTCCCGAACACATCCTCAAACGTGCGCGCCTGCCCATCGAACGGATGCTGGAGATTTCAGCGCGGCCATAATCTGACACCGATTGATCCGCGCAGATGAGAACTCTCCTTGTCGCGATGATAACGAGCCTCCCATTGGTTTCGTCCGCCGCCAAAACCCCCGAGCATGTCATTCTGCTTCATGGCCTATGCCGGAGCAGTAGTTCGATGGACTTGATGGAACGCGCACTGTCGGAGGCCGGATACAAAGTTCTCAACGTAGATTACCCATCGCGCTCTGCATCTGTTTCAGAATCGGGCGAAGTTGTGGTAGGAAAGGCCGTGGAGGACTGCCAGCGCGCCGGTGCTGCCAAAATCCACATCGTCACCCATTCGCTCGGTGGCATTTTGGTTCGCAGTTATCTATCGCAACACACGATCACCAACTTAGGGCGCGTTGTCATGCTTAGTCCTCCAAACCAAGGCAGCGAAGTCGTGGACACACTTGGGTCGCTCAGAATATTCAAGCTCATCAACGGAATTGCAGGAAGCGAATTGGGCACAGGGACGAACTCCACGCCGAACCAATTAGGCCCGGCAACCTTTACCGTCGGTATCATCGCTGGCGACCGCAGCATCAACTGGATCAACAGCGCAATGATTCGCGGCAGCGACGATGGAAAGGTGTCCGTCGAACACACCAAACTTGAAGGCATGACCGATCACATTGTCATCCACGCCACGCATCCGTTTCTCATGCGGAACAAAACTTCGATCCGACAAACGATCCATTTTCTACGCAACGGTCAATTCGATCGTCCTACGACTCCGAAAAACCAGCGAGTTTCCTGATCATAGATCAATAGCTCAAGGCAATTGGATCAATCGGTAATACCGTGTCGCACCGAACCCACCCGTCTGCGTGCCGTCATCCAAGAATTGGAACAATCCTGTGGTAGATGTGACAGTCGGCGGCAATGGGAAAGTCGTCCATGTGATCGGTGGAATGACGTTCGGCGTCCACTGAACCTGATATTGCACTGTTACTGGCCCGCCCCACTTGATCAAAACACCAGTAAAGATGCGCCTGATCTCAGAAATCATCGGCGGCGGATAATATGTGCTGAGCGTGATTCCCTGACGGACGCGGAAGAACTTGAATGGAGTCGGCAACGAGACGCAATGGGTTGCAGAGTAACCCGTGGCAGTGATTGTTGGAGAAATCGCCACCCAATTCGTACTCGTCAGATTGGTCACTCCTTCGACGAAATAATGCAGCCCTGGTAAGGATGTCCAAGTCAGGCAGAAGCTGTTGCTGCTGATGAATGAGTTGGTGATGACAATGTTCGTTCCGTAGGCCGACCACTCAGAAACCTTGGCGCAATAAGACACGGGGACGCCAGAAATGTTTGCCGCTGCCATGTACCAATCACCTGGCGACAACGGCACAGGTTGGCTGAAATCGAATACCGTGATGACTTCGTCGTTCGTGAATACATTCGCGCTAAAATAATCGAGAACGGTAAAAGTAGGCGGAAGACCGCGCCGCAGCAGAAGCGTCATGTCGCCAGTGAGATTATTGATCTCGAATTG
>CAMCWI010000116.1 GCA_945882065.1 Akkermansia muciniphila | reverse complement strand
GTCGAGCTGTGAAGAGTTTTCCCACCCGCGTCGCGGACTTCGATGACCAACTCCGCGTCGTCTTTCAGCGCAGTTGGATTGTAGAGTTGCCCGCGCACTTTCACGCTCGCCTTGCCGTTCGCCGCGAGCTTCGGCTCGATGTGAACGCGTTCCAGCGAGATGGCCGGTGCGTAAGCCAGCGTGACATGGCGATAAAGTCCACCGTAGCGATTGAAGTCGCTCAAGTCGGACGGAATGCTTTCGGCGTCGCGTGAGTTGTCGCAAAGAACGGCGAGTGGCACTTCGCCATTGCCTGCTTTGGCCGTCGCGTCGGTGATGTCCACCGTCCATTCATCGTAGCCGCCCAGATGCTCGCCCACTTTTTTCGTGCCGATGAAGACCTGCGATTTTTGTCCCGCACCATCGAAGTGCAGCAACGTGCGTCCGTTGGGAAACGGATTCGCCAGTTTGAGTTTTTGGCGATACCAGCCCGGGCCTTGGTAGTAGCGCACGTCAGGATCAACCGCATCGCGCGCGTTGAAACAGTGCGGCAGCGTGACCGGCGTCCACGTCACATTGTCCGTCGCCGCTTCCCCGCGCCAGATTTCCCAGGTGCTGCCAAGCGAGCCTTGATAAAACTCCCAGCCGTCTGCCAACTTTTGTCGTGCTTCGGCTGCGCCTGCCGAAAACAAGCTGATAAAAACAAACAGAAGCAGTCCCATCGCCGCGCACCTTGCGCTCCCGCTTTTTGAAACAATATTACTATTCATGGTAAATTTCATTTCGCTTTGCCCTTTGTCAGCATGTGGTTTCCGTAGCGTAGCAGAGCTTCGAGGTAGTAATAATCCGCGTAATTCAGAGGCACATCTACTTCGCTCTTGGCGGGCAGGTTGCCGGTGCTGTGCATAAGAATGAAATTCCCGTTCTCGCCGAGTTTGGCGCGATAAGCCGGAGAGGAAAGCGACAGGAGTTGTTGCCGTGCGAGTGAGAGATATCGTCGGCTCGATTCGCCCGTGACCATGCCGCTCAATTCAACCAGCGCCGAACTCATCACAGATGCCGCCGAAGCATCGCGCGGTGCATCGGGGATGTTGGGCGCATCGAAATCCCAATAGGGAATCTTGTCCGCGGGCAACCGTGGATGGTTCAGAATGAAGTTCGCGATGTTCGTGGCCTGCGCGAGATAGAGCGGGTTGGCCGTCTCGCGAAACATCATGGTGAAGCCATACAACCCCCACGCCTGACCGCGCGCCCAAGCCGAGCCATCCGCGGCGCCCTGGTGCGTCTTGCGGGCCAGCACCACGCCGTTCGTCGGATTAAAATCCACGACGTGATAGCTGCTGAAGTCGGGACGGAAATGATTTTTCAACGTCTTATCTGCGTGCGCGACGGCGATGGCGCGAAGTCTCGCATCGTTCCCCTCGCGTGCCGCCCACATCAGAAACTCCAGATTCATCAGGTTGTCCACGATGACCGGGTAGTTCCAACCTTTGTGATCCCAAGAGCGGATCATCCCGACGTTGGTGCTAAACCGCGTGGCGAGCGACTGCGCTCCCTGCAACATCAACTCCCGGTATGCGGGGTTCTGCGTCAGGCGATAGCCGTTGCCATAACTGCAATTTAAGATGAATCCGACATCGTGGCTGCCGCGATAATCTTTGATGCTCTCGAGGCGCTCCGTGTAGTTCGTGGCGGCGGCGAGCCATTTCGCATCGCGCGAATACTCGTAGAGATACCACAACGAGCCGGGGAAAAATCCGCTCGTCCAATCCTTTGGGGCGACCGTCTTCAACTTGCCGTCCACGAAAGTGCGCGGAAGATTCGTCGTCCCCTTGAGACTCTCCAGCAGGAATTGGTAATGGCTCGTGGCGAAGGCGAAGGTTTGCGGGATACACGCCAGCAATTCATCCGATGCGCGCCGCTCGCTGGTTTGAGCAGAGACCGAAAGCACAGACAGAAAAAACGCCAGTGCCAGCCTTGAGAAAAACTTTCCACCCGCAGCCGTCGCGTAATGACGCGTGCAGCAGGCTGAAAATTTCGCTCTTGGCAGACTGTTCTCTTGTTCACTCATGAGATTTGGATAACTACTCACGGTTTGACCCGGACGTATTTTTGAATCCGGCGCGGGCGTGGCTCGCCACCGTAGAGGTTGCCATCGCGATCCACCGCGACGAATTCCGCTCCTGTGCCTTCGACCTCGCGGGGATCGCCCCACGGATAGAGAATGAATGAAGTCACCCAGCCCGTGCGGGCGTCGCCGATCCTGATGCCCATCTCCCAGCCGGGATTCTGTTCGTTGTCCGACTCCGAATCGGTCACATAAATCTGTCCCTTGTCATCGAAAGTGATGCCGCTCGGCCGCCCGAACTGCGTCCACTGCGCGAGGAACTTCCCCTCCTGATCAAAGATTTGAATCCGGTTATTTCCACGATCGGCGACAAACACCCGGCCTTGGTTATCAATGGCGATGGAGTGCAACATTCGGAACTCGCCTGGCCCGTAGCCTGTTTTCCCCCACGATTTGATGAACGTCCCGTCCTTCGAGTATTTCACCACGCGATTATTTCCTGAATCGAAACTGTGGCTGTCCGCGACGAAGATGTCTCCGTTGGTTGCGACGACGACATCGCTGGGTGCGTTGAACTCGTTCGGGCCGCTGCCGGAAACGCCCGGCGTGCCGAGCGTCAGCAGCACCTTTCCTTCGGGGCTGAACTTCACGACCTGATGCCCACGCTTTCCAGTCGGTGTCTTTTTGGGTGCCACCGCATCGGTCACCCACACGTTGCCCTCGCGGTCCACGTCGAGTCCATGCGGCCAGATGAACACGCCACCGCCGAAACTTTTTACGACATTGCCCTTGAGGTCGAACTTGAGAATGGGATGCACGTCGGAATCCAGACACTCGTTCCCGAACCGCTTCGGATCGGTCGCGACGCAGCGCACGATGGCCCAGATGTGCGAACCATCAGAGTCTGATTTCAAATCGCCCACCGCACCCATCGGCCTGCCGTCGGGCAGCTTCGCCCAGCCATCAACGAGGCGATACGGATTTGGCAGCACTTGGGCGAAAGCATTTGTCCCCGCAACAAGCCCGATGGCGATGCCGCGCGCGAGCGTTGATCCGGGAAAGCTCCATCGGAATGATGTCTTGAAGGTCTTTATCACTCGTCCTTTTTCTTCTTTGCTTTGTTGGCGTGGCGACCCGTGCCGTCGCCTTCATCGAGAATGCCACCGGTGGGATTCAGTTTGTCGAGTGCGGCCTGGAGGTGTTTGCGGGCGGCAATCGCCTTGGCGTCGTGGGTGTCAGCCGCCACAAGTTTCTCGGTGAATGGCGCGTCGCTCATGTCCAAGAGTTCGCCGGCCTGGTTCAGTTTCCAACCGTCGCCCCGGACGTACCAGCTTTTCGCGAGTTGAATGAAAGCCCAATCTCGGGGCTGTCCCTTCTCACCGAGCAACTGCGGTGCAATGCTGCGGCCATCAATGATGACTTTCTCCGGCAGTTTTGCGCCCGCCAGTTCGGCGAACGTCGGGAAAAAATCCGTCGAATCCACAAGGTCAGTGGACACCTTGCCTGCGGGGGTTGTGCCCGGCCAGCTTGCGATCATGGGTATGAGTGCGCCGCCCTCCTGCATTGAGCCTTTCGCGCCGGCAAAACGACGCCCGCCGATGGTGGCGCGATCCGCCCGCCCGTTCCCCGTGCCGTTGTCACCGAGGAAAATGATCAGAGTCTTCTCACGCAGCTTCAGGCGGTCGAGTTCGGCAATGAGTTTGCCGATGAGTTTGTCCATGTAGGCCACGTTGTCTTTGTAAATGACTTCATCCTTGCTGTCCGGCGCGCTGTCCGGCGTGGGCAGGATTTCCGTGTGAACATGCGACAGGGAATAGTAAACGTAGAACGGGTTGTCCCGGTTTTTGGTGATGAATTCAACCAGATGATTGTGCATCAAGTCGGGCATGTATTCCTTGTCGCGAAGGTCAACGGTCTTTCCGTTGAGCAGATAGGTCTTGCCCTTGTCCTGGGTGTTCCAATACGTGCCGCTGCCTTTGAATTTCAGATAGTCATCGAATCCAAATTCAGCCGGCCCGAGCGGAAGCTGTCCCCATTTGCCGATCATCGAGGAGACATAGCCCGCCTGCTTCAAAATCTTGGGCATCATGATTTCTTTTGCGGGAGTGAACAGACCGGTCTGATCCTGGTTAACTGCACCCGTGCGAAACGCATAGCGTCCTGTGAGAATGGCCGCCCGCGATGGGCCGCACAACGGCACGGTGTAGGCGTGAGTGTAACGGATGCCGCTTTTGGCGAGGGCATCAATGTTTGGCGTCTTATAATTGTCCGCACCGTAGCAACCCACCTCGCCCGCACCGTAATCATCCGCGAGAATGAAGATGATGTTGGGCTTGGTTGCTGCCGCGGCAGTAGTCAACGAGAGTGCCGCGCCGCCGACTGCGAGTGCGGTCAGAAAGAATGTTTTTAGTTTCATAATCGTGGGTCGGGAATTCAATTACTGGCTTTCAACACCGGTGCGACCGGCGGCTTCGCGCCCTGCCAGCCTTGTTTCCATTGCGCCATCAGTTTCTTCACGAGGTCGGCGTTGGCCGGATCCTTGGCGATGTTTTGATTCTCCTGAGGATCGGTCTGATGATCGTAAAGTTCGGTGGCGTTCACCTTGGTGTGATCCTTTTGTTCAACCCAGACGGTGAAGCGATAACGCTCGGTGCGCATGGAATAACCCATCAAATCTCCCGCACCGGACTTTCCGGCCTTGCGAGGATACTGGCTGAACGCGGCCGTCTTCCACGGGCGTTTCGGATCGTCCAGCAATGGCTTGAAGCTCGTGCCTTCCAGGTGTCCCGGCAGCGGCAGACCTGCGAGTTCAGACAAGGTGGGATAAATATCCACGAACTCCACCAGCCCGTCCGTGCGAACCCCCGCGCTCTTCATGCCTGGGACTGAGAGGAGTAACGTCGAGTTCACGTCATTCTCGACGGTGCTGTGTTTGCACCACGCGTCATGCTCGCCGAGTTTCCAGCCGTGATCGCCCCAGAGGATGATGATGGTGTTGTCGCGAACTCCGAGACGATCCAGTTCGTCGAGCAGCTTGCCAACCTGCGCGTCCATGTAACTGATCGAGGCGTAGTAGCCGTGCTTGAGCTGGCGGGCGAGATCGTCGGGGATGGACTCCGCCGGTATGCCGTGATAGTTGCGCAGTTCGCCGCCGGGCAGCACTGCGTAATCCGGCGCGTCCTTCGGGCGAAATTTGTTGGGCGCGAGTTGAATCTTTGCGGGATCGTACATGTCCCAGTATTTCTTCGGCGATACGAACGGCAGGTGCGGCTTGATCAAACCGACCGCGAGAAAGAACGGCTCTTTCTTTTTGGTCATGTCGCGCAACGTGGAGATGGCAAGCTCCGCAACCTTGCCGTCCTGGAACGTATTGTCGGGCACGTCCGCCGCCTCGAACGCCGGGCCACGGGAATTTGCTCCGGTTGAAGGCGGACCGTCAGGCGTGCTGGTCGCGCTTTTCTTGCTCTTCTTCTTGGACTTCGCTTTGGCGTCGCCGTCCGGTTCGGTTTCGTATTGGCGCGCATCCAGTTTGAGATTTTCAGCCAACGCATATTTGGGGGCTTTGGGCGTCTGCCAGGGCACGGACCACGTCGGCGCATCGTCGAGACTGCCGTGATAAATCTTCCCCATGCCCTGGACGAAATAGCCGTTCTGTTTGAAATGCTGGCCGAGCGTGACGACGTTCGGCAGGGCGTCGCGGAAGTGCGTGACGAGATCCCAGACCTTTGTCGTGTCGGGTCGCGTGCCGGTCATCAGACTGGAACGCGTCGGTGAACACACCGCCTGCTGGCAGTAGGCGCGATTGAACACCATGCCTGCCTTGGCGATGCGATCAATGTTCGGACTCTTGATGTAGTCCTTGCCGTAGCATCCGAGTTCCGGCCGCAGATCGTCCACGGCGATGAACAGAATGTTGGGTTTTTGCGCTTTGCCATCGGCGGCGCGTGAGGTGAATCCGCCCAGCGTCAGCGCGGTGATTGCCAGTCCAGTGAGAGCGGCTTTGTATGTTTTCATTTTCATATTAATAGGTGAAAAGTGTTACGGCGTGACAATGCGATAAAAGCGTTGCAGATGATTGGTTGCCTGAGTGTCGGTGTAATTGAACAAGCCGCCCGTTAAGACCCCTGAGTCAACGGCAGGCCAACTGATCAAAGGCAGTTCGATGTTCGTCGTGGCAAGAATGCGATAAGCCTCTCCCACTGGACCCGTGCCAGACAGTGTGAAATTGCCACCCACACCCGGTCCGATGCTTGTGATCTGCGGCGGTGTGATAAGGACTGTGAGCGTTGCTACGACGCTGGTGCTGCTGCCCGCGATGTTCGTTACCACCACAGTGTACCTGCCAGCGTTCGGTGATTGCGCGGCGGCGATGTTGTTGGTCGCGGTTGTGGCGGCGATGTTTGTTTCATCTTTGCGCCATTGGTAACTCAACGGTGCGGTTCCCGAGGCAGCGACGAAGAAAGTTGCCGGTGATCCTGCATTGACGGTTTGGTTCGATGGCTGTGTTCCGATTGACGGCGGCACGTTCACCGTCAACGTGGTGGGCGTGTTCGTAATGCTACCTGCGCTGTTCGTCACGGCTACGGTGTAAATGGCAGCGTCCGTGACTTGTGCCGAAGCGATGATGTTGGTCGCACTCGTGACACCGACGAGATTCGTTCCGTTCTTCCGCCACTGATAACTCAACGGCCCGGTGCCGGACGCTACAACAAAGAATGTAACCGGCGACCCTGCAACAACAGTTTTGTTTGACGATTGCGCCGTGATTGAAGGCGCAGTCGCACTGCCGGGACCGCCCAAATAAGAAGGCCCGACATCTGAAAGGTTCACCGGCCGATTGCCGATGCTGCCTGTCGTGAACTCGTCGCATCCCACATCTTTCAGCGTCACAGACGCGGAACGCGCTTGGCGGCTGATGTCCAGCAATAATGAAAAGTCGTCGTCCACGATGGGAACATCTGGAATGGTTGGATAGCTGGCACTCGAGGCATCAATGGCCGGACTGTTGGAGTTCAGCCCGAAATAGTTATCAGGGTTCAAAACTAATTGCGGATTCATGTTCGCCATGCCCGAAGGAATGGAAATCCCGAGTGCGCCTTGATAGATGTTGCTTGCCCAACTCGTTCCCCCGTTGGGATTGATGAAAATGTTGCCGGAATCTTTCTTGAAAATGTTGTTGGCCCATGTGTTCAACACTGGCCCGGTGGCGCCTAGATCAATATCTCCGCAATCAACAAATGTGTTGTGTAGAAAATTGATGTTGCTGCAAACATTTGGATTCGGAATATCCGGGATCACTATCACGCTCTGGTAATCCAGTCTCACGGCATCCATGGAGCCGCCCACTCCCGAGTTTTGGAAATAGTTATTGTAGATGTACCCATTGTTGGCCTCCTTCACGCGAATACCGCCGGCGTTGATGAAAAAATTTCCGTAGGCGACATTGTCGTTTCCATTCCGGAACACCAGCATCGCATCCGGGTTGTTGGTGAAGGTGCAATAGCGGATGACATTCGCGCGACATTTGATCGAGATGGCTTCGGAGTCGCCGTCGCCAGTGTTGTTGAAATAACAATATTCAACCAACGCCCGGGCGATATAGTTCGATTGAGCACCATTGCTCAGGCGAATACATTCGTTGCCGTTGTCACCGCCAGCTCCGGGCATATCCTGAAAAGAGCAGTGCCGAATCTTGTGATACCCCACCACTGATACATCCGCTTCCACATGTATCAAATTCCCGATCTGCGCGGTGACAGGCTTGTTTCTGAAATTGCAGTAAGAAACTTCGTTCGATCTGCTCGGTGCTTGGATGTTGATGTATTTTTGCACCGAGAACCCGTCGAAGTTCAGCTGAGTCAGCAGATTCTGGCTGCCTGTGACGTCAATCGGAATTCCCGACGTGTTCGGGCCGGAATTCAGGAACTGAAACCCGCTGAAGGTCACACGACTGCCCGAGATGTTGATGTCATCCGTGCCGTTCAGTATCACACCACCAGGGGTCGCGGCTCTCACAGTAATCCCGCTCTTGTTGATATTGATGGTGTTATTTGAATAGGTCCCGTTGGCCAGAACAATGAGATCGCCATTGGCCGAATTATTGATGGCTGTCTGGAGTGCGGAGATTGAGGAGAAGTAATTCGAAGCCGCATCCGCCCCCGTCACTAATGTTAGGAACACCAAGACCGAACAAAATCTGATCAGTATTGTTTCGCAGCGGTATTGGTTTCGGATTGCAGATTGCGTCTTCATGGCATTACAACTCGGTAGAACCGCTGCGGATGATTTGAGGCTTGAATGTCCGTCGAAGTAAACGTTCCACCAATGAAGCTGCCTGTCGAGATTGCGGTCCAGTTGCTCAATGGCGATGTGACGTTCGTCGCGGCCAACATGCGATACGCCGCTCCCGCCGGGCCTGTGCCGGACAAAATGAAATTCCCGCCAATGCTCTGTACGATGTTTGTGATCTGTGGCGGTGCGATGAGGGCGGGCGCAGTCGTAGTCACGAGTAACAACTGCGGGCGGCGCGCGGCATCGGAATCTTCGCGTGAAGCGTAACTCGCCGTGCCGGGGCCGCCCACGTTGCTCAACGAAAACAATTCGAGCGACAATTCATCGTCGCCAGCCAACGCCGCCTGCACCTGTGGCGTGACAACGAATTCCACCGGCACATTCGCGGCGGGAATCCAGGTGGCAAAGCGTTTGCCGCCTACGGGCCGGTTGTTCCAGTTGATGGATGCCTCATTCCACTGGTTGCTGGCGGCGAGAGTGATGCCGTTTTCCAGCCCATTCGTTCCGACGCCGACCGGAGTTAGTCGAACCCGAGCATGGACTATCTCGCCCACATGACTTGCCAGATTCCAACGGAGGAACGCTCTGCGCTGATTATCGGCTGAACTATCGGTCTTGATCGCAAGCGTTGTGGCTGTGCCGAAGTAGGAAGTGGAGTTAACGCCGCCGCGAACGTAGGCGTCGGCGACGGGATAATAAATGTTGGTGTACGTCGTGACGACCGGAGTGACCTGAAGCTCAAGCATCGCCCAGTCAATGCCCACGTCGTCCGCCACCGCCACATTCAATTGGCCATCGGCGAGCAAGCCGAGTTGAGTGCCGAGATCCAGCACGCGCACGGTTGTGTTTGTGCCCGTGCCGATGGGTTGCCAGCCGAGGCTCGCGAAGCTGTTGCTGTTGGCGATGGAGTTGAGGTAGAGAATTTCATTCGTGGACGCGGCGTTGGTCGAACGCATCGCCAGAGAGAGCGTTGCGCCCACGATCCGGTCTGTGACTGAGAGCGAGAAGTTGAACGTGAACGGAATCCACTGCGCGTTCGTCACGATGTCAAAGCCGTTCACTTTCGCTGCCCCGGCGGCAGTTTGAACGGCGCTGCGCCACGCTGAATCCACCGACACCACTTCACCGGTGGAACTGCCGGCAATGAATTTATCAATGTCGCTGATCCAGTATTCGCGTGTCTGGAGATTGGGCGCGGCGAGCCGATCCTGAAGTTGCGCGTAATAGAGGCTGTTCGGAAACACGTTCGAGCCGTGCGAATCGTAAGTGCCCGCAGGCGCAGGGAATGGGATGGCGGAACTGTTAGCCACGAGGGGGCCGACGCTGCCGATGAGCCAGTTGCGCGCGGTGGGCGGGTTTTCAACGGTGAAGCCAGTGGCTTTGGAGTTCCACACCATCTCGTTAGCACCCGCCCAGCCGTGGCTCGTGCCGAGGTTGCCCCGGTTGCGAATTGCAAGGAGGTCGCCGTTGACAGTGACGTTGTCCCAGATGGCCCCGGTGGCCCAGCGGAAATGCGGCCCACATTCGGAGTAAGCGGTGTCGCTCAGGCCGTCCACGAGCACGTTCGGACCGGGTGTGAGCGATTGCGTAACGAACTGGTGACGATCCTTGCGCGCGTAACAGTTCTGAAAAAGGATGTGATGACAGTCATTCAAGACGAAGGCATATCTGCGAGATCCGGAGATGATGGAGACGGGATCCAAGGAATTGCAATCGCGAACCGTTATGTTTCGCGTGCAGGCCGAGCTTGCTCCTGCACCTGCGATGCTGACGCAGGCGTAACCAAAATACTGATCCGTCACATTCCGCACCCAGGCATTCGCGACCGCAGCCGATATTTCGATAAAAATCCATCCGTGGTTTTCGTCGGCTGGGTAAGCCGGAGAACTGCCCGTGGTGGACGTGATGGCGGGATCATAATCTGAAACGCCACGCAAATACTCGATGCCGACATTGGTGATGGTGCCTGACCATGTATAGGGTCGGATCGTGCCGCCGCCGTATTGCTGCTCCAACGCATTGGCAATCGGATCGTCCAACGTGATGAGATTGCCTTCGATGCGGGTGATCGCGCGGTCGTAGTAAATGTCAAACGAGCCGGCAGTCCACGCGGGCGTTACTTGATTCATGCCGATGGCTTGAATCCAATTGGCGGTGCTGGGGCGATTCACAATCACGCGGCTGCCGACGACCAGGCCGCTGATGTTGTCCACATTGAAACTGCGCGCGCCGACGGGGACGTAGTTGTTGGTGATGTTGCGCGCCAAACTGTAATAGGCAAGCGAGCCGGACCCGTTGACGATCACAAGCGTGCGTTGGTTTGTGCCGGTGGCGCGAAGGACCGTGTTGAAGTTGGTGTCGCTGCCGTCGCCCACGCCGCGCAGGACGACGCCGCTGGCGTCAATGGTGATGGAATTGGAAATCTGGTACTCGCCCGCCGTTAGCAACACCGCACCTCGAAAACCGTTCGTATCGAGCGACAGCAACTTGACCGAGTTGATCGCCGCCTGGATGTTCGCGCCATCATCTCCGGCCACGGGAGAAATGGTTGCCTTCGCCGGCACGTTGGGAATCGGCACGGTGCCACCCATGTATCCGACACCGGAGTAATCAGGCACTCGATTGCCCAGCGCATCCGGCTGATGAATCATTCGTCCGCTGACACCGGGAAAAGCCCAGGCACTCAGATTGGTGGCACCACTTGAGGTCAGCCCGTGAGATGGCGACAACATCACCAAGACAGGCAACAAGCACGGAATATTCTTCCGCCAAATGATGCGCTGACATTGATGATTCATAATTGCAACCGTGCCTCCTGAACGCGGCTGCCAATTTCCAACTGCTGTCGCTTAAATCAAGGCCGGTGCTTGAGGCGATCTGCCAATACGCGGGTGCGAGCCGGATTTCAAACGG
>CAMCWI010000115.1 GCA_945882065.1 Akkermansia muciniphila | reverse complement strand
ACTCCGTGCGCGCCGCTCGTGGCCAGACAGACGACGGCGCGCACGGAGTGACGCGCCCTACCTGCACTGACTGCTCTCACAACAATCACAGGCTGCTCAATAAAAAACTCTTCGCCGCCCACATTCCATTTCACACGCACCTTCCATAGACCGTCGCTCAACATTTTTGAGTCGAGGTGCTGGATTCCAGCCTTATCCAAGGAGAGCGGTAATTCACGATCCTGCCGTGCATCGGACGGACGATAAAGATGGATGATGCCGGTCACGCCGGGTACTTTGGCTTCGGGCAAGGCGATGATAATAGCTTGTTGTGCTGGCTCAAATGTCACCACGGTTTTCGCAGCGACCACCTGGGAGCGATTCATCGAATCAAGCTGGCTCTGATAGCGCACCTCGCGCTCGTAGTAATCCGCCGAAACCAAATCCTCCCGCTGTCTCACGGCAAAGGCGATAAACGTCGCGATGAAGATGATGGCGATGATGAAGAACCCGGTGATGGCGATCGGCCAGGGATTGCGATGTTTAATCATGGTATTCCTTCTCTTCGTTGTGTTCAGATTTTCTGTGGCCGACGAATACTGTCTTCACCGTCTGCATCAGTTTGCCGTTGGAATAGACTCCGACTCTAAGTCTGGTTGTTGCGCCGGTGAGTGTTTCCGGTGCGAGCTGGATTAACACCGATGTCTGCAACAGTTTTCCGCCGGGCACAACGAGGTGTTCTTCCCCCAACACCTGCAATGTGCCCGGCGGGTTCTCCAGTTTCAGTTCAACTGAAAGATCACGCATGGTCTTGTTGACGAGTTTTAGCGTGTAAAGATTCTCGATCTTGCCGTCCGTGGTTTGCATGAATAATGACCCTGGCGCACGGAGGAACATGGCTTCCACGGCGGAGCGCGTGAATACCAGCGTGAGGAACAACGCGATCAATCCCGTCAGCACCACGGCATAAAGTTTCATGCGCGGCGTGAAGCGAAACGGATCGCCCTTCTCAATGCTGTTCAACGACGCATAGCGGATCAAGCCGCGCGGCGTGCCGACCTTGTCCATCACCGTGTCGCACGCGTCAATGCACGCGGTGCAATGCACGCATTCCATCTGCACACCATCGCGGATGTCTATGCCGGTGGGGCAGACCGCGACGCATTGGTGGCAATCAATACAATCTCCCTTTCCCTTGGCGATCCGCTCCACCAAATACTCGCTGCGCTGCAACGTCCCGCGTTTTTCGCCGCGCTTGTGATCATAGGCGACGACCATCGTGTTCTCATCGAGCATCGCGGATTGCAGCCGGCCATACGGACAGATGTACGTGCAGGCTTGCTCGCGGAAGCGCGCGAAGATGGCGAAAAACACGAGCGTAAATAAAATCATGAACGCCAAACCAGAAGCATGATTATGCGGGTCGTCGCGGATGATGTGGATGAGTTCGTCGCTGCCGATGATGTAGGCGAGCAGAGTGTTGCCGATAATGAAGGACAACCCGAAAAAGATGCCGAGCTTGCAGGCCTTCTTGGCGAATTTCCCGGCGGTCCACGGCGCGGCGGCGAGCAGGCGTTGTTGCACAGCATCGCCTTCGATCAAGTATTCCAGTTTGCGAAAGACCATTTCCATCATCACCGTTTGCGGACAAGTCCAGCCACACCACAGCCGCCCAAACGCGGTCGTGAAGACGATGATGCCGGTGATGAACGTGAGTATCGCCACGGCAAATATAACCATGTCCTGCGGCCAGAAGAGTTGCCCGAGGATGGAAAATCGCCGCTCCACGATGTTCATCATAAGCAGCGGGTTGCCGTTGATCTTGATGAACGGCCCGGCGAACATTATGCCAATCAGCAACCAACTCACCCATGTACGGCGTTGCGTCCATTTGCCGTGCGGCTGCTTCGCATAAATCCATTGGCGCTGACCGTGTTTGTCAGTCGTCGTCAGGTGATCGCGAAAGTTTTCCCAGTCCGCTTCCTGCGAAGCCTTGTAGGGATCGGAGTCATCAGGTTTTTTGGGAGACAGACCTGTCACGATACAAAAGCTCCAAATTTCAAGCAGCAACATCCAGAGAACATCCAAGCACCAACTAACAAACAATTGCGAAGGCAGGGCGCGCCACTCCGTGCGCGCCGCTCGTGGCTGTCAGACGACGGCGCGCACGGAGTGACGCGCCCCACCAGATTGGTTCTTGGTGTTTGGCTGTTCTCTGGAGCTTGGATGTTGGTGCTTGGAGCTTTCATTCAAACGCACTCGGCCCGGTCGGTGCCGTCACCGTGTTTTCGGCGGGCTTGGGATTCTTCGGACTCGTGCCGCGCAATGTATAAACATAGCTGCTCACGGCTTTGATCTGGTCGGGGTTCAACACGCCGCGCCAAGTCAACATGCCTTTGGCGGGTACGCCGTTGATGACTGTTTTCACGTTGTCCACGTAGTTCGAGCCGTGAATCCAATAGTCGTCACAAAGATTCGGGCCAACCAAGCCGCCGCCATCAGGCCGATGACACGGCGCACAGTAGTTCACATATAAACGCTGCCCCTCACCCAACTCTGTTTTGTTGGTGGACGGCGTGAGTGTGGCGATGCCCGACTCGAACTTGGTGATGGCCGCGCTCTTGATCTCCTCACCGCGCTTCCATTCCTTCGTGTACTCCGCAGCTTGCAAATCGCCAGCACCAGCGACGTGATAATAAATCATGTAGATCACCGAGTAGATGATGGTGAGGTTGAACAACCACACCCACCAACGCGGGAGCAAGTTGTCGAGTTCCTTGATGCCGTCGGCTTCGTGATCCATCAACTTGCCTTCACTGGGATTGTTATTCATGGGAAGTTCCTTTCGCTTCAGATTTTTTCTCACCGTCGTTCAGGGGCAACGCGCTCATGGTTTTGGCGAATGATTTTTTCATCGCAAAAACCCAGATAAGCATGCCGATGAACACGGTGAAGAACAGGCTGATAGAAATGACGCCGTAAAGTCCGACGCCGCCGATGTCGCTTAGAACGTTTTTGATCATAGGTCGTATACTTGATTAGTTGGCGGCGGCAGTTGTCGTGGTTTCCACCGGGGCCGCCTTAATGTCTTTGCCGAGCCGTTGCAGATACGCGATGAGCGCGATGATTTCGCGGTCTGGTTTCGATTCCACCAAACCCACCTTGAGACCGAGCACGATGGCGTCGGCTTGCTTCGCCAAATCTTTTTGCGCGTCGCCATTTTCGTAACCGACAGGATACGGCACGCCGACTTTGCGGAGCGCGGCGATGCGCGGCGGCATGGCGTTCGTCTCAATCTTCTGCGTTAGCAACCACGAATAGCGCGGCATGATCGAGCCAGGCGATGTGCTTTGCGGATCATCCATGTGGTTGTAATGCCAAGCGTCGGGATACTTGCCGCCTTCGCGATGCAAGTCCGGCCCGGTGCGTTTGCTGCCCCAGAGGAACGGATGATCATAGACGAATTCGCCAGCCTTGGAGTAGTCGCCATAGCGTTCGGTTTCGCTGCGGAACGGACGGATCATCTGCGAATGACAGCCCACGCAACCCTCGCGGATGTAGATGTCACGTCCCATCATTTCGAGCGGCGTGTATGGCTTCACGCTCGTGATGCTCGGGACGTTATTCTTGATGAGAAACATCGGAACAATCTCGATCAAACCGCCAATGGCCACCGCCACCAGTGCCAGCACGGTAAGTGTGAGCGGCTTTGCTTCGAGCCAGCGATGTTTGTAAGGATGACCGTCGTGCGCGTGAGATTCTTTTGAGATTGCGGCGGCCTGTGCCTCGGTATCCGGCTCGAATTTTCCAGCCTTGGCGGTGCGCCAGAGGTTGTAAGTCATCATCACCGCGCCGACGATGTAGAGCGAACCGCCGAGCGCGCGCAGTTTGTAGAGCGGCACGATTTGCAAAACAGTTTCCAAGAAGTTCGGGTATTGCAGGAAGCCTTCCTTGGTGAATTGTTTCCACATCAAACCCTGCGCGATGCCGCTCGCATACATCGGCACGACGTAAAACATCATTCCCAACAGCGCGATCCAGAAATGCCAGTTGGCGAGTTTGATGGAATACAACTTGGTGTTCCACAGACGCGGGAACAGATAATAGAGCATCGAGAATGCGATGAATCCATTCCAGCCCAGCGCGCCCGTGTGGACGTGTGCAATCGTCCAATCGGTGTAGTGCGAAAGCGAGTTCACCGATTTGATCGCGAGCATCGGACCTTCGAGCGTCGCCATACCATAAGCCGTCACCGCCACGACCATGAATTTCAACATCGGTTGCTCGCGAACCTTGTCCCATGCGCCACGCAACGTGAGCAAACCGTTCAACATGCCGCCCCAACTTGGCGCGATAAGCATCAGCGAGAACACCATGCCGAGCGATTGCGCCCAGTCCGGCAGTGCCGTGTAGAGCAGATGATGCGGCCCAGCCCAGATGTAGATGAAGATGAGTGCCCAGAAATGGATGATCGAAAGCCGGTAGCTGAACACGGGGCGATCCGCCGCTTTCGGCAGGAAGTAATACATGAGGCCGAGGAACGGCGTGGTGAGGAAGAACGCAACGGCGTTGTGGCCGTACCACCATTGCACCAACGCATCCTGCACACCCGCGTAGATCGAGTAACTCTTGAACGCGCTGGCGGGAACGGCGAGTGAGTTGACGATGTGCAACATCGCCACGGTGACGGCGGTGGCGATGTAAAACCAGATCGCCACGTAGATGTGTTTCTCACGGCGTTTGACGATGGTCGCCAACAGATTCACGGTGAACACCACCCAGATCAGCGCGATGGCGATGTCAATCGGCCATTCGAGTTCCGCGTATTCCTTGCTCGTGGTCAGCCCGAGCGGCAGCGTGATGGCCGCACCGACGATGATCGCCTGCCAGCCCCAGAAGTTCACCCAGCTCAAGAGATCGCTGAACATGCGCGCCTTGCACAGCCGTTGCAGCGAATAGTAAATGCCCATGAACATCGCATTACCCACGAACGCGAAGATCACGGCGTTGGTGTGCAGCGGACGCAATCGCCCGAACGAGGTGAATTGCAGATTGAAGTTCAGGTCTGGCCAGAACAACTGGCAGGCGATCAGCAATCCCGCGCTGAAGCCCACGAGTCCCCAGATGATGGTGGCGATGGCGAATGCGCGGACGATGCGGTTGTCGTATTTGAAGGTTTCTACATTCATGCTGTTAAGTTTTTTGCTGTGCTGAAAACTGTTGCGGGGCGGAAACCTGTTCCGCCCCGCGTCGCGCTTCGGCTAGAAGCGGAGAATCATATCCACCGTCAAGCGGCTGTCGAAAATGCCTTTCGGGTCAGTCACGCCCACTTCATAGGCGATACCGGCAACAATTCTTTCGGTGATTTTGGAGCGGAAGCCTGAACCAAGAGTTATCTGCGTTTCACCTTTCGCGTCAGTGCTGCCGAAGTTGATGAGGTCGTACATCTCGGTGTTGAGCGGCACGGCACCGAGCAATTTGTCGTCGCCCTCGCTCAAGATCGTGTAGCCGTTCATGACCACGAACGGGATGAAGTAGTCGCAGGTGCGATAATCGAGTTGCAGGCTGTAATGTGCTTGGGCGGTCTGCTTGCTGAAATCATTCGGGATTCGAAAACCCAGATTGCCCGTGACATGGAAGTCGTCCCAACCCTTCACAGCGGACGCGAACAGATTCCACTCACCCGAACCGCTGCCTTGGAAAACATCGTTACCACCCGTGGGTAGCGTGATCGTGATTCCCGGCGTGATGAGCAATTGCTTTTCCGCATCATCCAAAAGCGCGTACTTAAATCCCGCTGCCAGATCAGCCCAACCGTAGGCGTGTGTCAGCGTGTTGTCCGGACGAAACTCGATGTAGCCATCCTTCGTAGCGATGAACGCCAAACGCTCAGTGAGCGCGTAACGCAGTTGCAACGCATAAACCCGAACATCGCCGCCGAGCGGCGCACTGCCTCCCGCGAATTTGAACGTGTCCGGCAACCAATGCTGGAGAAAAATGGGGCGCGCTTCGGTCGTGATACGCGGGTCTTCAAAGTAGATAGGATTGGCGACCGGAGAGATCAGCCCCGCCTTCCAATCCGTATTCTCTGCGGACATGGTGGTGGTTTGAAATGAGATTCCCATCGCGCACGCGACAGCCAATCGAGTCAGTGTTTTCAGTTTAATAGAATTCATGGGTGGTAATTAAATGGTTGAATGCCTCACGCGACTACACCGGCATTGTCCTTTCCTAATCTTTCATTGCTCCTTCACGTTTTGAATTGGAAGACTGGGTTCTGATTCGGCAACTGCGGTCGCGTCCAGATGCCGCTTCTCCTCCAAAAGCAACCGCATGGAAGGCGTGCAAGTGTCTTCGTATTGCCCAGAACGTACTGCCCATATAAACGCGGTCAAAAAACCGACAGCGATGATGATGCTCAACGGAATTAAGAGAAGGATGACGATCATGGCTGCGCCTCCACTTTGAAAGCGCGTCGCCCAAACCACGCCGCTGCGCCACACGCGAACGCTACCACTGTCACCGAACTGACCGGCATCAGGATCGCACACACCACCGGGGAAAGTTTTCCACTCGCGGCAATCGCCACACCGACCATGTTGTAAGCTGCGGAAATCCAAAACGCCGTCCGCACCACGCGCAGCGATTGCTTCGCATAACGCAACACCTCCGCTATCTGCGTCACCATGCTCGCTGCCATAATGACGTCACTCGCGGGCGAGAATGCGCTTACATTTTCCACCACCGCCACGCCCACGTCCGCCTGGCGTAACGCGCCCGCGTCGTTCAACCCATCGCCGACCATCATCACGGTTTTGCCAGCCTCCTGCCGATGTTTGATGAACGTGAGTTTATCCAACGGACTTTGATTGAAATTCAACTGTGCCTCTGCTTCGAACATCTCCACAAATCGTCCGCGCTCCTTCTCATTGTCGCCACTCAACAAAGCAACCTCACAACGTCCATTCAGCCCTGATACCAGTCGTTCCGTTTCAGGCCGTAGCGCGCTCGTCAGCAGATAACTGCCGCGGTACTTTCCATCCAACGCCACATGCACCGCGCTGCCTTGGAGCGCGCCTGTCCCCGTCCCCAGCGCGTCGGTTTGCGTTCCATCATCGAAAGTTCCTGATCCCTCGTTACTGCGACACGCTGCGGCTGAGACAGCCGCTCTCCAAGCACCACGCGATTCCAACCATGCTGCCGAGCCCATCCAGATTTCGTGTCCGGCGACGCTTCCCTCCATGCCGCAGCCCGGCGTTTCAAGGAACGACCGCACTGGTTCGGGGAAATAATTGTGCTTGATCGCCTCGCCGATTCGCACCGGCAACGGATGCATCGAGTGCCGCGTCATGGAGAACAACCAACGCTCTTCCGACTCAGAGAGATCGCTGGGATTACTTGCGTCTGTCTCATTAACACCCGGCTTCAGCCGGGAGTTGTCGGTATGGCGTGAATTGGAAACCGTTTCAACGGTTTCCTCTTTCGCGCGTCCGACAAGCCGTTGAAACGGCTTGCCTCGGATATCGCCGCCAGACACCGGGCTGAAGCGCGGTGCTAATGAGATGGCTGGCACACCCACCCACGTCACGCTGCCAGCACCCGCCGCCGTGAGCGTTCCCGTCTTGTCAAACACCACGGAATCCACTGCCGCCAGTGTTTCGATTACGTAAGGGTTTTTCAGAAAAATATTCCGTCGAGCGAGAACGCGTTGCGCTGTTCCCAACGCAAACGGCGCGGCCAAAGCCAGCGCACACGGACACGCTACGATCAACACTGACGCGAATGCTTTCAGTGCCAACGCCGGATTCACGAACGTCCAGAACACTGCCGCTCCAAGGGCGACGATAATCACCAGCTTGGTAAATCGTTGGCTGTAATTGTTGGTGATCTGATTGAGCAGCTCCGCTTTCTCCTTTTGGAAAGCGTCCTGATTCCAGAGCGACGTGAGATAACTCTGCGAGACGTTCTTAATCATCTCGACCTCGATTGCGCCGCCCATTTGCCGCCCGCCTGCGTAGAGATAATCATCAGCCGCTTTTCCCACAGGCTCGGATTCGCCTGTGACGAAACTGTAATCAATCAACGCCGGCCCGCTGACAAGCTTTGCATCTGCTGGAATCAGTTCGCCATTGCGGATGATGAGCCGGTCGCCCACATCAAGTTGCGAGAGGGAGACTTGCTCCTCGTCAACGGTGGTAGGGCGCGTCACTCCGTGCGCGCCGTCCCCTTGCCTGTCGCGTGCGGCGGGCAGAGGACTGCCCGCCCTACCTGCCCGTCGAGTCACCGACAAGGGAAAGAATGATTTGTAATCTCGATCAAACGCCAGCCGGTCGTAAGTTTTCTGCTGGAATAGTTTTCCGCATAGCAAAAAGAAAATCAGGCCGCAGAGCGAATCAAAGTAACCGTTGCCGATGCCTGCGATGACTTCGTAACAGCTTTGCAGAAAGATCGCCGCCACACCTGCCGCGATGGGCACATCAATGTTCAATATCCGTTGCCATGCGCTCGTCCACGCCGCGCGCCAGTAATCTGCCGCGCTGTAAATCACAACTGGCAGCGACAGCGTGAAGCTGATCGCTCCGACCATTCGCTGAAACCACGGCCCGGCAAACGCGTCCAGCCCCAGATAATCCGAGATGCTGAACAACATGATGTTGCCGAACGCAAAGCCCGCGAGGCCGAGTTGAATCCACAACCTGCGCGACACACGACTGCGCGGTTTTGAATCGAGCGCGGATAGTTTCAGTTCCGGCTCATAACCCAACGACGCTAGCAACGTGACGACTTCGCTAAGTTTCACCTGCGTCGAATCAAACGATAACGCGACCTCTTTGCGCGGAAAGTTGACCTGGGTCTGTCCGATGCCCGGCTTGAGGTGAAAAAGATTTTCCAACAGCCACACACAGGCGATGCAATGGATTGAGGGGATGTGAAACGTGACTCGTGTCAGCCTGGCGTCGGAGTAATCCACCAGCCGCTCCCGCACCGCCGGTTCATCGAGAAATTTGAAATGGTCATCCTTCGCCGTCGTTGTGACGCGCACACCCGCCGACTCGCTAAGTGTGTAGAACTCGGTCAGGCCGTTGGCCGTGAGAATCTCGAATACCGTAAGGCAACCTCGACAGCAAAATGATTTGTCCGCCAGCGCAAACATTCCTGTGTGACACAAGCTCCCGCAGTGGATACACGGCGTGTTCGCAATGTTCCGCTCGTTCCCCAATGGAATCGTCTCGATTTCTGAAAACCTGTGGAGTTGATCTGTGTGGGGCAAAGCCATTGCTCGATAAACGCAGGTTCTCGGAATCTATGACGATATGATTACTTGTGGAGGCACTGCCCGGTGACCTCGGCTTTTCCGATGCCATCCGCATGAGTCAGGATGTGATGAACGATGGCGATATAGCCGCCCGACAGGGAGAAGGCGACGAGGACGATGAGGAGTTCAGAGATTTCAATCATAGTGTGTGGAGTGGTTGATGTTGTTTCATACGACTTGTTGAGGGGTCGCTGCCGGAATGTTTTTTGGCGGTGCGCGGTGACATCCCCAACTGCGCGGCCAGGTGCAACGCCTCCCATTGCGCGCGCAGGGCGAGGTCGGAGATTTCTGACAGTTGCCGCCGCGTGGCTTGCAGGCGTTCCACCATCACTTGTGCGATGCACATGACGAGCGTGTAACCGAGTTCAGGATCGGCTTCGCAATGTTCTCGCAATCGCGTGGCGTAAAAGAAAATTGCGTTGACCGGTTCAAGCGCGCGTGCGTCGAAGTGCCAGCGGTAGGGCGGAAACATCCACGACCATCCCAGCACCTCGCCCGCGCCGAGCGTCTGGATGCGGATGGGGTCGCCACCGACCTGTTGCGCTTCCAGAGCCACAGTGCCGGACAGGATCACGTAGAAGCGGTTGGCCGTGTCCTCTTCGCGAAACACAACCTCCCCGGTGGCGAAGGTGGCCTTCATCGCGCAATCGCACAGCGTTTGCAGGTGCGAGGGACTCAACCCCTTGAGGAAGGGTATTTCCCCCAGAGCGTTCGCGTCGCGCGCGGATGTGTTTTCGCTTTTCACTGCGAACACACCTTAGCCATCGTAGCGAAGCGCAGCTTTGCTTGTCTTGTCGAAGCGTCACCCTTTTTTGCTGCTTGTTGAACACAGGCGGCGTGCTTACTTTTTCATCCATGTCACAAGACGCCAGCAAGCGATTGATCGAGCAACTCTCTCGCTCACAGATTTATCAGGACTATGAGCGGGCGTTCACCAAGACCACCGGCCTGCCGCTCTCCCTGCGCCCTCTGGAATCCTGGCAGATCGCCCAGCACGGAAAGAAGGCGGAGAATCCTTTCTGCGCGCTCATGGCCGGGCAAAACCGCGCCTGCGCCGCGTGTCTGGAAACACAGCAGAAGATTTCAGACGCCGCCGGCGCCGGGCCGCGCACGGTCAAATGTTTCGCCGGACTGTGCGACACCGGCGTGCCGGTGTCCGTGGGCGAGGAACTGCTGGGCTTCCTCCAGACGGGTCAGGTGTTTCTGAAGAAGCCGACGGCGGCACAGTTCGCACGCACCGCGCAACAACTCGTGGACTGGGGTTGGAAGGTGGATTTGCGCCGCCTCGAAGAAGCGTATTTCCAAACGCGTATCATCTCGCCGAAGCAATACGAGTCCATCCTGCGCTTGCTCACGATCTTCGCGCAGCACCTCTCCATCGTCAGCAATCAATTGATGGTCGCCCGCGTCAACGCTGAATCCCCCACCATCACGCGCGCCCGCCAATTCATCCAAGACCATCAGACGGACGACCTCTCGCTGGGCGACGTGGCGAAGGCCGTCAACACGAGCACGTTTTATTTTTGCAAACTGTTCAAGAAGGAGACCGGATTAAATTTCACAGAGTACCTCTCTCGCGTCAGGATTGAGAAAGCCAAAAACCTGCTTCTCAATCCGAACCTCCGCATCAGTGAGGTCGCGTTTGATGTCGGATTTCAATCGTTGACCCACTTCAACCGCATCTTCCGCCGCATCGCCGGTGAATCTCCCACGCAGTATCGGGAGAAACTCACATCGAAGTGATTTGAACCACGGATGACGCGGATAGCACGGATGGGGAAATGTTTTATAGGGCTATTTACCCATGAAAACCTTTTGATTCGCTGACCACTCCCTCACCCGGCTTTTGTCCCCCCTCCCCATCGGATGGGATGGCGGAACTGGCCGCCGCTCTCAAGAAAGATGCCGAGGCTCGCGATTATGCGGTGATGGAACACACAGCCCGCGCCGCGTTTCAGGAAAAACTCTTCGACACCGCGCGCGGCATTTATCGCGACGGCGAAGGCACGGATCACGCCGCGCAGCACGCGAATCTTTTTCCGCTTGCGTTTGGGATCGTGCCTGCCG
>CAMCWI010000114.1 GCA_945882065.1 Akkermansia muciniphila | reverse complement strand
GTGTTCCAAGTCCGACCAGGCTGCGACGCGCTCTACAATTCAAAGATCGAGCCATGGTCTGAATATCTCACGGGCACGATGGGAAAAGCTCCGTCGCCGCTCTGGGATCCGCTGGCGTTCGCGGTAGATGAAGCTCACAAACGCGGGCTGGAACTACACGCGTGGTTCAATCCCTATCGCGCGTATCACTTCAACGCCAAGTCGCCCATTTCCGCCAATCACGTCAGCAAGACCAAGCCGCAGCTCGTGGCACGCTATGGGCGTTATCTCTGGCTCGATCCCGGCGAACGCGAGACGCAGGATTATTCGTTGAGCGTGGTGATGGATGTGGTGAAGCGTTACGACGTGGATGGGATTCACTTCGATGATTATTTTTATCCCTACGCCGAGAAAGGCGCCAACGGCAAGGAACTGGATTTCCCCGACGACGTGAGCTGGAAAAAGTTTGGCGCAAGTTCCGGCCTGAGCCGCGACGATTGGCGGCGCGAGAACGTGAACAAGTTCATCCAGCGGGTGAACGCCGCGATCAAGGCGCAGAAACCGTGGGTGAAATTCGGCATCAGTCCGTTCGGCATCTGGCGGCCCTACAATCCGCCGCAGATCAAAGGCTACGACGCTTACTCGAAACTTTACGCCGACGCTCGCAAGTGGCTCGTGCAAGGCTGGGCGGACTATTTCGTGCCACAACTCTACTGGGCCATCGAACCGAAGGAACAAAGTTTTCCTGCGCTGCTCGAATGGTGGAACGCGCAGAATCCCAAGAACCGGATCCTGTGCGCAGGCGTGGATGCCACGAAAGGTCTTTTGAAATGGTCGCCCGAAGAGATCCCGAATCAGATCGCCATCACGCGCAAACAAAGCGGCCCCGGCGGTTACGTGCTTTGGAACATGAAACACACCGCTCAAAACAACGCACTGTGTTCGCGATTGCGTAGCGAGATCAATTTAAAAACTGCGCTTGTCCCCGCGCTGACGTGGATTGATCGGCCTGCGCCAGCGCAACCTGTCGTCAGAGCCTCGGACGCGAAATCCGCCACACATCAAACCGTGAGCTGGAGTATCGCATCTGCCGAGGATGTGCGGTTCTGGGTAGTGCAATCCAAGTTGGATAGCGGTTGGACAACAGAGATATTCCCTGCCACACGAGCGACACAAACTTTCCCACGCGCCAGCCTTGAGGCCGTTTGTGTGACAGCAATTGGACGATCTGGCATCGCAGGCAGTGCGGGAGTCTTGGAGATTGTCGCGGCACGAAACTCCACCGAACGGCTCACGTCTCCGAAGATGCGATGAAGGCCCTGGCGGATGGGAAGCCGGTTGAATAAGGAAGCCATGAACCTAGGAATTTTTCCCTTCATGGTTTCCTGACTTCCTAATTAAATTCTCCCCCCATTTTTCCTGATCCCAAAAAACTTCGCAGCCGCAGCGTGGTCTAGGACGACAGCAGGGTCGCGTTGGAGAGCGTCGAAGTAATGTTTTGGAAAACCCTCGCCTTCCTCTGACGCGACAAGCAACAGGCAAGTTTGCTTCACCAACTCCTCTGCATCGGCATCCGTCAGAGGCTTTCGCTTGGAGTCCAGCGCCTGATCCATCGTGACAATGAGCAGAGAGAGTGGGTGCAACCACGCGAACCACGGATCACTCGTGAGCAGTTGCAAGAAATGGTTCGGCGACGGAACGGTGCCGATGGTTTGCTCGTAGCTGATGCGTTCAGAATCCACGAGCGTCTTGTGCAGCGTCAGCAACGCCGCGCGAAGTTCAGGCAGATGATGGCTCATTTCTTCGGCGCGACATAAACTCCGCTGCCCTTCATGCCTTCGAGAATCATGTCGAGTGTGCGATCAATCGCTCCCAGATTTTCCTGAACCACGGCATGCGCGTTGCGACCGAGTTGATCGCGTCGCGCTGGATTGGACAATAATTCTTCAATGGCAGCCTCCAACGCGGCAGCGTCCGCCACCTGCACAGCACCATCACGATCCAAGAACGCGTTCGTGACATCGGTGAAGTTCTGCATGTTCGGGCCGAAGACCATCGCCTTACCGAGCGCGCCCGGCTCAATCGGGTTCTGCCCGCCTTGCGCCGTGAGACTCTTGCCAACAAACACGAGCGAGGCGTGTTCGTAAAAGAATTTGAGTTCACCCGTCGTATTGACCACGAGGCAATGCGCGTCAGTGGGCGTGGGTTTTTCCTTCAAGTCCCCGTTGAGCTTCGAGCGCAGGACATGTTTGACACCGCACTTTTCCAGATCACGAACCACATCCTTCGTGCGCTCGAAGTGGCGCGGCACAAGCACGAGAAACAGATCTGGAAACTTTTGGCGCAACCGGAGAAACATTTCACCGATCAACGCTTCCTCGCCATCGTGCGTGCTGCCGCAGACCAACACAGGCGCACCGACAGTGGCACCCGCCTGCCAGAGCAACGTGGGGACGTTGAGCGTTCGTTTGTCGGAAGCATGAGCAGCATCGAACTTCATACTGCCCGTTACGCGGATGGTTTCAGGCCGGAACCCAAGTTCACGCAGGCGCTCGGCATCGGCTTGATTCTGCGCGCCCACACCCGCGAACGTCGCGAACAACGGACGAAAGAGAAACCCAAACCGTTTGTAGCCACGATACGAACGCTCCGAGAGCCGGGCGTTGACAAGAAATAGCGGGATACGGAGTTGTTGTGCGCGCCAGATGAAGTTCGGCCAGATTTCAGCCTCCACTAAAACAATGGCTTCAGGCTTGATGACGGCCTGGGCGCGCGCCACGTAACTGCGCCGATCCACCGGGTAATAAATCTTGCTGACCTGTGAGGGAAGCTTCTTCCGCAACTCACCCATCCCGGTGGTGGTGGTAGTGGAAACAACGAGTTTGATGTTGGGCAGACGCGGCTCGAGCGCGCGGATAAGCTGGGTGCAGATGCCGACCTCGCCCACACTCACGGCATGAAGCCATAACGAATGACGATTCGTAAGTGCCTGCTTGAGCTTGGTATCGTATTGGGCAAAGCGCTCTCCAAACCCGGAACGCCAATCCCCGCGCCGCCACATGCGCCAAAAGTAGTATGGCGACGACAGCATGAAAAAGATCAGAAAAAGTATGTTGTAAATCAGGCGCACGGTTTCGGCAAAATTGAGCCGATACTGTTCGGAAAACCGGGCGCGGGGTAAAGCAAATGTTTTTGCGCGTACAGGTTGGTTGTTCAGAAACGCGCCATCTTCGGTTGAACCACAATGCCCAACATTTTTGTTTCGCCCAAGTGGCACTGGCATTGCTAATGTATTCTTGTCGGAGCGGCAACGGGTTGGTTGCTGCAGCTTGCGCGAGTTTCATGATTGCGCGAGATCGTCCGGCAAATGGGTTGGAACTAGGTGGTTGGTTGGTTCGGCGGCGGGCGTTTGGTTGCGCTCGCCGCCGTTTTGTTTAGTGCCAGTTCGATGCACGATTTTGCCCTCACTGTTCATTTTCGCTCACCAGAGTTTCCACCTTCTCACTCCCGACCAGTTCTTTGAAAGAAATAATATTCCCTATGGAATCAGGCGTTTGCTCGCGTACATGAATTGCTTTCACCGTGCTGGCATCGTTGTTGCAAAGGAGCGCACCGGCCAGTCCAGTGGCTTCAAGCTTCTGGCAAACAAACAAGAAAGGCGCGCTGGCTAAGTAGTTCCGCCTGAACCAAACCAACACATAGAATCGAATGAAGAAAATCGAAGCCATCATCAAACCCTTCAAGCTTGAAGAGGTCAAAGACGCCCTCGGCGAAATCGGCATTGAGGGAATGACGGTCACCGAAGTCAAAGGCTTCGGTCGCCAAAAAGGTCACACGGAAATCTATCGCGGCAGCGAATACACCGTGGACTTTCTGCCCAAGATCAAACTTGAACTCGTCCTCACGGACAAACAGGTGGACGCCGCCGTGGCGTGCATCGTCAAGGCCGCCAAGACTGGCAAGATCGGCGACGGCAAAGTGTTCGTCTCGTCTGTGGAAACCGCCATCCGCATCCGCACCGATGAGAAAGGCGACGCCGCCGTCTGATAGTTTTCAACCCTCAACAAACTGAATCTAAAAATCATGAAACGATTTCTCTTAACCCTCGCTCTCATCGCAAGCACGGCTCTGACTGCCTTGACCTCGCACGCTGAAGACGCTGCCACAAACGCTCCTGCTGCGGCTGCAGTGACACTCCCTGACGCCACAGTCGAACAACGCGTCGCTGATCTGGAACAGTATTTCCAAAACATGGGCGTCGGCGCAGCAGGCGATGCCAAGTGGAACTCGAAGATTGCCAATGTCCCCGGCCCCGGTCACAACGCTTGGATGATGACCAGCGCCGCGCTCGTGTTGTTCATGACGTTGCCCGGACTGTTCCTGTTCTACGGCGGCCTGGTTCGGCGCAAAAACATCCTGTCCGTCATCGCCCAATGCTTCGGCATCGCGGGTTTGGTGACGATTCTCTGGGTGGTCTTCGGCTATAGCATGGTGTTCGCTGATGGCGATGACATCATCAAGGGCGTCATCGGCAACATGAAGTTTGCCATGCTCAACGGCGTGGATTCACTTCCCAATACGAACTACGCCTACTGGGTTTCGCACAACGTCTTCTCCATGTATCAAATGATGTTCGCGATCATCACACCCGCGCTGATCCTCGGCGCGATTGCGGAACGCATGAAGTTCTCAGCCATCCTGCTGTTCGTCGGACTCTGGATGGTGGTCGTTTATTTCCCGCTCGCCCACATGGTCTGGGGCGTCAACGGCGCGATGAACGGCGTGTGGAACGCCGCTGCTTCGATTAAGGCGATTGACTTCGCGGGCGGCACGGTAGTTCACATGTCCTCCGGTTGGTCGGCACTGATTCTGTGCATGATCCTCGGCAAACGTCGCGGCTTCCCGAAAGAACCGATGCCTCCGCACAGCATGGTGCTTTGCGCTGTGGGAACAGGAATGTTGTGGGTCGGCTGGTATGGATTCAACGCAGGTTCAGCCGTGGCGGCTGACGGCGTGGCGTCGAATGCCTTCATGACTACGACCATCGCGACCGCTGTGGCCTGCGCCGTGTGGCCTGCATTGGAATGGATCGTTCGCGGCAAACCCAGCGTGCTAGGATTCTGCTCCGGCGCAGTGGCTGGACTCGTCGTGGTCACGCCTGCTTGCGGATTCATTGACGCGAAAGGCGCGCTCATCATCGGTCTCGCAGCGGGCATCATCCCGTGGTTCTTCTGCTACAAGGTCAAGGGCTGGTTCGGTTACGACGACGCGCTGGACACGTTCGGCGTTCACGCAGTCGGCGGAACGTTAGGCGCGTTGCTCACAGGCTTCCTCGCCACACCGAGTGTCAACGGCAACCTGAACACGAACCTCAAAGACATCGTTGGCAAATCGCTCTGGCTCGAACAGATCAAAGCCATCGGCGTCACGCTCGCACTGGCAATCGTCGGAACAATCGTCATCGCCTTCGTGGTGAAAATGGTCCTCGGCGGATTACGTCCGAGCGAAGAAGTTGAAGTGGCTGGCCTCGACCTCGCTGAACACGGCGAAGAAGGCTACCACAACGCCCGCTGATTTGGTTGGGTTGGTAATGCACTCGCGCCGCCGGTGGAGAAATCCCCAGCGGCGCGAAATTTTTTCCGGGAGTGCTCCATCCAAGTAGCATCCGTACTCGCCCCAAAACTTGGGCAGAGAAATAGCTTGTCGCCTGACCACGGAGACGTTGGGTCGTTGTGAATGAACCTGCCGCAGAAGGAATTCTCCAGGAAGTGCGTAGCGTCAGAAACCATGCCCACCCGTCAGTGGGTCAGCCGTCCACCAACCTCGGAAATCAAAGTTACCTATGAAAAAAATCCCCTGTTACTTCATTACCCGCCTGCTTTTGATCCCGCTCGGATTGTGACTCGGCGGGAGTGCCGCGTGGGCGACCACTTTGTCTGTCTCACGCCGTCGGCAATCATTACCCCGGGATGATTACGCTGGCGATCACGGGACTGACCAACGGCGAGGCGGTCACCATGGATGAGTTTCTCGACGCAAACACCAATGCGGTGATTGACGGCGGGGATTTACTGATGCAGCGATTCTAACTTACGGATAATCAGGTGAGCCTGATCGGCGGCGCGACCAACGTCAATGTTCCCGGCGATTCAAATCTGGCCATCAGCAATATCACCACGCTTCTAAATTTTGAGAGCATCGACACGGAACACATTGTTGGCAGCTATTTTTTCAAGCTGTCCAGCCCGACATCTCGGTTCACGCCTGTCACCAATAGTTCCAACATTACCAACTCGGCGTATCTCCAGTCGTTCACGGGTCGGGTGCGCAGCAACGGCACCGCCAACGCCGTCGCCAACGCCATCGTGGTGCTGTTGGGCACAAACAGCAACGGGAACAGCTTTATTGGCGGAACGGTGGCGAACAATTCAGGCGGAAAATGTTTTTTGAGCTTACTAGGTGCGGTGGAACTCATCCCGGCTCTGCCAGAAACCCGCCGCCAGTCCGACCAGATGCGCCGCCCCCAACGCAGCGATATTACCGTCTGAGTATGCCGTGACGTCAGCAGCGGGCTATCTGTCAATCGAAATGCCGACGTGGTGGGTCAGAGGGTCAGAGAGAAACTCGATACCCTCGACGTGGAAATTCTGACGGCCTATATCAAAGTGGTGGAGAAGAGGTCACCAAAGCGCGGTTAAAAGATTCAAGGGCATTCTTAACCGCAAGCGCGATGTCCCGGTCAATCAAATCCAAACTGGCAAGGCTCTCAATTCTCGCCTGCCTGGCTTGGTATTCCGGACCTTGGAACAAGTGGTTCGAAAGATGACAGCCGTGAATCAGTCCCAATAAAATGGCATCTCTGGGTTCGGGCAGAGCGTCACTGAGAATGAGCTGTCTGAGACGGTTGCGAACTTCCGTCCGCTCGGCGCCGTTCGCAGGGGGATAACGGCGAACGCCAAAAACCCAGAGAACTCGTTTTTCAACTAACTTGAGGATGCCTTTCTTAACCAGACGGCCAATGCCTTCCTGCCATATTTCGCGCTCATTTTGGTTTAATTCCTTAAGCCAAAAGGCAACCGACTTGGGCTCTGCCGCCGCACTCATTATTTTCAACCAAGGGTCCAGCAGTGCATCTCCCAAGCGGGCGGTGTTGATGATTTTTAAATGCTCGAAATCGGTATCCAAGCGTTTGGCGTGGGAAAGCTCTAGGATCACCGATCCCGCCAGCGCATAACCCAAAGCGCCGTAAGGCAATTTAAGCTGCGCTCCCGTTTGGTCGTCCAGCATTAGCAGGATGAACTCTTCAACCAAGGTCAAATCATGCGTTGGCGCTGCGCTTTCGGGGTCGCCAGGCGGAAGCGTCTCTTGGATTTTAAGCAGGCTCAAGAAGCCGGAGATGCGAAAAACCTCTTGGACCGGAGGCGAGAGCCGGGTTCAGGAGCATGACACCCCGGCGCGGTGCAATTTTTTTGCGGCGGACAAAAATGCCCGCAATCCGGCGCTGCTCACGTAGGCCAACCCAAAGCAGTCGATGGCCAGCAGTTTGGGTTTTTCCTCGACCAGTTTTTGGATTTGAGCTTCCAGCAATTCGGCGGTGCTTCCGTCCAGCTTGCCCTCCAGAGCCAGCACTAAGCCGGGTCCGTTTTCTTTTCTAGTGATGGTGAGCATTGTTCTTTCGAGTGGGCCTATGATCATGCAATCCCAATATCAGCGGGGTTGCAAGCGCTGATTTATTCAAGCTGCCGGTGAGAACGCCCAGACCGCAGCTTTTGACTGTCGCAACCTCCCTGATCTTAGCCAAACCTGGCGAGGGTAAGCGAGTGCCACCATGAAAATCTTCCGATTTAATTTTAGAACCTGATGGATGATTTATAAATTTGCATGTAGGTCTGCACGCAGACATTATGGGCTGATATTTAATATTTTATAAATGTCAAACATTATTGAACTCAGCGGCCGCATTGATAACAACTCATCGGCGGCTATTGAAGCCCGCATCAACGCTGTTCTGGATGCCCAGCCGCAGACGCTCATATTGGACATGCGGGGCGTGGATTTTGTAAGCAGCCTTGGGTTACGGGTCATGCTTTCGGCGGCCAAACGCTGCCGCAAGCAAAGCACCAAAATCGCCTTGTGCGGGGTCTTGCCGCAGGTGGAAGAGGTGTTCCAACTCAGCGGTCTCTCAGCTTTTTTCCCGATGCACCCCAATTGCGAAGCGGCGCAGCAGGCCCTGGCCTGATCAAGCCGACCCTGACACGAAAATGAAAGACCTGGCTGCGCTCAAGGATTATATTCTTCAAGTATACGAACGGCACCGCACCAACCATGAAGGCCAGGTGACCACCTACATCCCGGAGCTCGGCAAGGCCAATCCGGATCATTTCGGCATCAGCGTAGTGACGGCTCAGGGTCAGGAGTTTTCCGTGGGCGATTCGCAGCAGGAATTCACGATTCAATCAATCTGTAAGCCGCTGGCCTTTCTGATGGCCTTGGAGCAGCACGGGCGCGAGACCACCATCAAGCACGTCGGAATGGAGCCTAGCGGCGAGGCTTTTAACTCCATCAATCTGGATCGTCTGAACCGCCCCTTCAATCCGATGGTCAATGCGGGGGCGATCTCAGTCGCGGCGCTCATCAAAGGGGCTTCCCCGGAAGCGGGAGTAGATGCGTTTCTCAAACGCCTGAGCCTCGCCGCCGGCCGGGATTTGCGGATCGATCAAGCGGTCTGCGCCTCGGAAGCCGCCACGGGCTTCCGGAATCGTGCCATCGCCTATCTGCTGCGAAACTTTGACATGATTGACGATCAGGTGGACCACACGCTGCACCAGTATTTTTCCCAGTGCTCGGTTTTGGTCAACAGCCGCGACCTGGCCATGATCGGCGCCACGCTGGCCAATATCGGTGACAACCCAGAGACGCACGCGGAGGTGTTTGACATGAATTACATCAAGGACGCTCTGTCCGTGATGTTGACCTGCGGGATGTATGATTATTCCGGCGAATGGGCTTACAACGTGGGGCTGCCCGCCAAAAGCGGCGTCGCCGGTGGCATTCTGGCGGTGGTCAACCGCCAGTTGAGCATTGCCGTCTATTCCCCGCGGCTGGACGACCGCGGCAACAGCGTGCGCGGCATCAAAGTCTGCACCGACCTGGCCGAGGAGTATGGACTCCACGCGTTCAATTTCACCAACTTCGGCTCTAACTTCATCCAGGCGCTCTGATCGGTGTCGCCCCTAAGCCCAAGTCCTTTTTCACTGCCCCTCTTCTGTTTTTAAAGGAAAGAAGGGGTTGTTTTTTCCGTTTGAAGGTTACGGACTCAGGTAGCTGAAGGACGGGCAAGCAGTGTCGCGAGCCGTTGTATTAGCCAGACAATCCGTTCGAAAAGGGTGGTCAGTGACATCAGACACTGATTCTGTGCCGCAGACAGGTCGTGTCCGATGCTGTTCAGGGAACTGCGCATCCGACTCATCATATCTCCCCGATCCCCCGTCAATTGGAGCAGGATTTGATGATTGTCTTCGTCGGGGGTTTCCGTCGCCTCGTGCGCTGTTAATAGGATCAGGTGGAGCGCTTCGGCTGCCCGCTGGCTGAAACTGAGGATTTGCGGGGAATCATTGCTTTTGGTCGCCACAGTGACAAAGGTTCTCAGGTTGTCTGCCAACGTAATGAGGAGGTCGTTGCGGTTCTGTAGATTCAAGGCTTGTTCCAAGCAATCGCGCGAGGGCCTTCGCTCGATCAGAGAGTTCATAAATCGGCTCACCTCTACTGACAGGCTTGAGACCGACCGGTGCAGAGTGTCGAAATCGTCGCCGGGTTGGGTCGCGGATTCCTCCCGGACAGTATCGAGGAAACTGGGTAGATGGCTCAGCAGCCTTTGATGTTCCTTCTCGGCCAAGTCCACGGCGGTCTCCGGCTCTTCGAGGGCTTGTTCGCAGATGAACTGCGGGAGGCTCAGCTGTTCCTCGCGTGTCACGGGGGATATCCGTTCCATTAGGGATATAATCCACTTCATGGCGGCGAAGGTGGTTGCCGTGGAGACTAGTTGAAAAATCAGGGACACATAGGCCATCTGTTGACCAAAGTCCGAGCTCAGGAGCGGTAGCAGGGAATGGATGCCGGGGATAGGAAGGTAGAATTCAGCGTAGAATAGGGGCAATAAAATCACCGTCCCGGCGATTTTGAAACCCGTCTGGAAAATAGCCAACTGACGCGCGCTGCCGGTGAGTGTTGAGGAAAGCAGCCAAGTGCTCACGCCCGAACCCAGATTCGCCCCGTAGATCACCATGATCGTTTGGTTTACACTCAACAGGTCCGACCGGGCCAAGGCTATGGCGATCACGGACATGGTGGTGGAGGACTGGATTAGCAGGGTCAGCAGTCCGGAGATTAAAAAGGGGAGCACCTGCGAATCTTTGACATAATTGAGTACGGCCATGAACTCATTAATTCCCTTCAGCGAAGTCGAGCCGGCCTTGATGTAAGTGAGACCTATAAGGATGGCACCTAGGCCGAGCAGGGCGCCGATGCCGGAGCGAAAGGAGTCGCTTTTATGAAGATTCAAGTAATAGAAAACGCCAATCAACCCCATCAAGAAAAGGGAGGCGATGTGGAGGTTAAGCACCGCCAGGAGAATGATAAGGGTGCTGCCGACATTTGACCACGCTACCACAGGGATGGCATTCCGCAGTGGAATCATCCGGCTGGAGACCAGGCTGGTCATGACGAAGGTCACGGCCGTGGTGCTCTGCACAAGCGCCCCGGAGACCACGCCGGCCAGCGCGGCCAGAAAAGGATTGGTGGAAAATAGCGAGGCAAACCGCCGGAAACTCCGGCCGGTCATCTGCTTCATATTTTCGGAGATGAACTTGATTCCGATAAAAAAAAGACCGAGTCCGGCAAATAAATTAGCGCATATTTCCGTGATCATTTAGCAACTGGATCAACTGATTTTATAAACTTAAAATAGATAACGTGTCCGAGGGTAGCGAATTCAAAAATGTTACAATCCTGCAACTCCGCCGCTTTTTGTAGTGGCCTCTTTCTATGAGCGGTGCTCCGCCGCCGCAGTTTCGCCCTCCCGCACTTTGGCCAGCAGGTTGTCTCAAGTCCACTGGACGCAGTGCTCCCGAAGTTTTGGCAGGAAGGTTATGGCGGCGGGTTCTAAGTGAGATTCACCAACCTAAGCGACCCTGCCGCTGACCCACCGGACGGTGCTCGTCCCCGTGGTGGAAACCCCGCCGTCTCGGCTGAATTATCAATTCAGAGGCCCGCAGGCCGCGAACGGTGGATCAGGCAACACTGACGAACGATCCTCCGTCCTCATTCGTGTTCCTTCGTGGTTGAACAGCTTGGGGTCGGCTTTAGATCAAACAGGAGGTAGTAAATCGTTCCAGTGCGGTGCTTCTTACAGGCCGGCAGCATATAAATTACAGCCTAAA